>CAZVYP010000121.1:0-1572 GCA_964631075.1 uncultured Methanocellales archaeon | reverse complement strand
CTCAATCGCCTTTTCTTTCTCATCTTTATTGAGGTTGTCTAAGGCATTGTTCCATTTGGCATAATCAAAAACCCAATAAGAAGGATCGATCTCTATGACTTTGAGGTATTTTTCGATCGCCTCTTCGTACCGCTTGAGGTCGGAAAGGGCATTGCCCCAGTTGTTGTAGGCATCGACGTACTCCGGATCGAGCTCTATCGCTTTCTTATACTGCTCAATCGCCTCTAAATACTTCCCTTGGTCATAAAAAGCGTTACCGCGTCCAAGTAAATCTTCAGCCTCTGTTGCCAATTTTCAATCCCCCTTTATTTTTATGGGGTTTAATCTAATTATTGTGCTTACGCATTCATTTGCTATACGCTTATTTATAATTTTGGTAAGGATATGATTTCTTCGAAAAATTTTTTACCCATATTAGGAAAATTGGATCGTTTGCTGGTTGCGGGAAAAGCGAATGGCAAAGTTTCAACCTTGACTTCTCACATCCTTAAAGTAGGCTATCACGCTTGCCTGGAGGATGAGAAAAGGATTGTACGCTACAAGATTTGCTTGATTTTGTTCTTGACCCTGTGCATCCCCCACCGAACTAAAAATGTAAGGATTAGGAATTTAAGGAGATAACGCAGAGGGAAGGTTAAAAAAAACTCTCGCTTTAAAGCGAAAATACTCACGAGCTGTTCAAGACACCAGCTAGTCCACCTACTATGGGCCTCGAGTATCTGAATACCGTCCAGACGCGTCAACAGATGCTCGTCTATTTTGAGCAGCATATCGCCATCCAGTTGAAAGAGCGTTCGTGCAGCGATATTGACCTGCGGAGTGCTCGTGTCCTGTGGCGGGAATGTTTCGAAGATAAACTGTCCACCCGTGAGAATACTATGCACCAGCGTCTTCAGCCAGAAAAATGTACCTTTTGGTTCCAGTATGGAACTGGGATCGGTTATGAGGTTCTGCATGAGGTTAGGATCCAGATGGCACTCAAACACAGGATTCACCAGATCCTTTTTGTAATAAATATTCTCTCTTTTATGTGTTAATCGTACTTCTTTCAAAGCAGGATCTGCCCTCCTGAGTTTATATGCCAAGCACCGATCGGAGAATCTTTACAAAAGTGTTCATCAGCTCGTTTCGGTAATTCACACCGGTCTCCACATTCGATTTGTGAACGCGCATCAATTCTTCTGTCTTTTCCCCCGACGCGCTGAACAACTGATCGTTGATGCGTGATATAATATCCCCATCAAGCTGTATGACCGTCTGCGCATAGACGAATGTTGTAGCCACGAGTTCCCAGAGCTTGCGCAGTTGCTGACGCTCCCGACTGGTAAACTCATTATTAACCCATTTCTCCTGTAAATAGAGATATTTATCCAGGTAAAAGAGATGACGCCGGTACTCAGAACGTTCATGGCTTTGCTCCTTGGTCAAGCCATCCGGTCTTTCATGCTTGAGGCATTTCTTGAGGTCGTCACGAAGCTCCTGAATAATTTTTTTATCGGTATCTTCAGTACGCTTATTTTGAGCACACAGTTCTTGTAGCTGCTTAAGAGAATTATCTTTGAGAGAGAGCTG
>CAZVYP010000120.1:0-2010 GCA_964631075.1 uncultured Methanocellales archaeon | reverse complement strand
GGTTTTAGAGTTGAAGTAAAATCAGGTAAAATTGAAGAATCAAATGAATTTGGCACGGTAAAGTATGCTACAGCATCCTTTGGAAAGGGAACACAGATAGATGATAAAAAATTTGACTTTTGCGTCTTTGTAACCTTTGATAAACATACTCCAGAAGAATTCCTGATTTTCACCCTGGAAGAATTAATCGAAGGCGAGGCAGCAAAAAAACGCAAGAACGCGCCGAGTTTTTCAAAGACAAATCCCTGCATCCTTTTTAGATTCAACAATTTAAAAAAGCTCAATAATCATATGAAACGGTGGGATGATTATAGCCTCAAAATCGAAATTGATCTTCACAGGCGTCCTGAAAAATACGTTGACAGATGGGACAAAATTAATAAAATTTCTTAGCTTTGTCTTCCTCAATTTTTAGGCAATCCTCTTCAATCACTGGTCTCTTCTTTCACCCACTTCATCACTCTTTCCTCGCTTCTTCTGATTCCATATTTTTTCTGGAAGTAATTGAGGATGTTCGCGATGTCGCGCTTCAGGTACTCATCTGCGTGGGAGTGCTTTGTGGTTACGTACTGCGGCAGGTCGATTATCGATATTCCCTCGTGGCTTATCAGCACGTTGAACTCGCTTAAATCGCCGTGTATGATGCCGAGTTGATATGCTTTTTTGATCTGATCCAGAATAAGGTCAAGGACATGGCGTCTGTCGCTGGCCTTTATTCTGGTGTTGTAGAGCTCCACGCCAGGTAAATCGCCCATCACAATTGCATTGCGATTCTGGTCTATGGGTTCTGGAACAGCAACTTCTGGATAGAGTCTCTCAAGAGCTCTGAACTCCCGTTCGGCTGCTAGTCTGGAGGCGTACATCCAGGAGAAGTGGGTTTTATCTGCGAGGTGCGCCCGCGTGCGTTTAACCTGCTTGAAGCTGCTTCTGCCCTCTCTGTGGAATTTGATTATTAACTTGCGATTGCCCGCGCCCAGGGCGTCGTATATCTCCGACTCCTTGCCCACGTTTATCTTCGATCCCAGCGCTTCAACTGTGCCTCTCTGCACCAGCGCTCTTAAAGCAAGCTGGTCGTAGCCTTTGAAGAGCAGCTGATAACCGATGAAAGCCGCGGTTATTCTCTGTATGAGCGATCTCTTCGCCAGTCTTCCGAGGCGGTAATCAACTGCGGCTTCAGTAATGCTTGAAAATTTGTAGATCTCTTCAACGGGCACCCACTCGTAATGGCGCATTCCGGTCTCGATGGCTGTGAGCACTCTGAAGTCCTCTTTCTCTAGCTCTCGGAAGATAAGCGCGGCGTCTTTCATCCGATAGCAGATTTATCGGGAGCAGTATAAAAGGCTGATCTACTTGAGCCATACCGTACTCTGTTGCCATCCACTCGGGAGCGAAATTTGAGCAAAAGATATATATAATATTCATTTGAATTATATAATTGCAGTTTTAAACTAAACGGCTCGGCGGGATGGATCAGGAGGCGCTGAGATGATAGTGAAAATCACGATACCGCTGAGCAAGTTCACGTACCAGGATGCTTTGAACATCAGTCAGGACTATCCAGTTGACGTGTGGTTCGATGGCGATAGAAATAGTCTTACGGTCTCAGGCCGGATTCAGGATATCATGGATATGCAGCATGAGATGAGAAAGATAGGCAGGCTCTAGCACTATTTTTATTTCTATTCCCATGCAACCCAGAGAGATTTTGAACAAACTAAAATGGAGCCCAGGCTTTGATTTTGAAAAATATGAGCTTGTTATTATACACAGAGGCGCGCCTGGTGATGTTAAGGTTATCAAATGCAGGGATATAATCGATCTCGGCAGAGGATTCTTCGAAGTCTCTCTGGAGGGTGAAGCAACATTGATACCTTATCACAGGATCATTGAGATTCGAGAAATCGGTGGAGAGGTGATCTGGAAAAAACGAGGATTCAGGTAATTGTAACGATTTGCCGATTTGCACAACATTTATATACCATAACGATATATTCTCTGCCGTTCCAGTGG
>CAZVYP010000119.1:0-2260 GCA_964631075.1 uncultured Methanocellales archaeon | reverse complement strand
GAGCTGGGTCCGACTTTTATTAAGCTCGGTCAGATGCTCAGCCAGAGGCCGGATCTTGTGCCGCGGGCTTATACAATGGAGCTTGAGAAGCTGCAGGACACTGTTAAGCCCGTGAGCTTCGAGGAAATGCGCAGAACATTCGAGGGCGAGTGCATTTGCGCCTGTGCCAATATAGGTGAGCACGATCCCTGCTGCTATCACTGCAATGATATTCTATCGATCTACGAGGAGTTCGATACCACTCCTATTGCCAGCGCCTCACTTGCACAGGTGTACAAAGCGAAGTATAGAGGCGAGGCAGTAGCGATCAAAGCATTGCGTCCTGACGTAATCGATCTGATCAACCTTGATCTGCGGATAATATATGACATGCGCTGGTTGCTAACAAAGCTGTTCGGCTTCAGCAAGGACTTTAACTTCGAGGAATTCCTGGATGAATTCAGAACCATGCTGATGAGGGAGATAAACTACCGCCAGGAAGCGATAAATGCGGAAAAATTCCGTGAGAACTTCACCGGTGTTGAGGATGTGAAGAGCCCGAAGATCTACTGGAATCTGAGCCGGGAAAAAGTTCTGGTTATGGAGTTCATAAAGGGTAAAAAAATTTCGGAAGCGATTAAAGATCCAGAACTTGATCGCAAAGCCTTTGCTGAGAAAATCGCCAGAAACTTCTTGAAGCAGCTCTATATCGACGGATTCTTTCACGCTGATCCGCACCCGGGCAATGTCTGGGTAGTGGAAAATCAAAAAATTGCCTATCTCGACTTTGGAGCATTTGGCAAAATAGATAAAGAGCTCAAGGAAAACATTTTGCTTCTCTTCTGGGCAATGTACAGCTTGAGAGATGCCGAGATTGCTACTAAGTACTTCCTCCTTATGAGCGAATACAGCTCGGTTGATGTTCAAAAGCTTAAGTGGGATATGGATAACATCATTACAAGATATCACATCAAAGGGGCGCCTCAGGTGAGACAGAGCGACAGCTTTGTTAACCTCGCAAAGGAGTACCACATAAAGGTGCCCAGAATTTTCTCACTCATCGAGAGAGCCTTGATTCTAACCGAGAGCATATCCCTCCAGCTTGACCCTGACTTTAACATAACGACACTTGCAGATGAGCTGATAGAGAGAATAAGAAGGGGAAAAACAAGTGTATCGAACATAAGGAGCGAAATCGAAGCACAGCTACCTGGCTATTACAGTCTGCTTAAAGAGCTGCCGGTGCAGCTTTCAAATATACTGAGAAAAGCTGGCGGAGAAGGAATACCGGTGCAGATGAAGGGGGAGCTATTCGATGTAAAAAAAAATACCCAGCCAGGAAATCGCACTTTCGTATCTCGCAATACTAGCACTGATAGCAGCCGCAACATATCTCATAAGCCAGAATATCTCCGAGCTGGTAAATCACATCTCGTTTGTATTATTCGGAGTTGGAATTGCACTCATTATCTTCAGAGTTATGAGGCGATAAAATGCTGCTCGAAGAGATGACGTGGAAGGAAATTGAAAAGGCAATGAAAAAGACCAGAACGATAATACTACCCGTCGGTGCGACAGAGGAACACGGCCCCCACCTCCCTACCTGCACCGATAGCCTGCAGGCATACGAGATTGCTAAAATCGCTGGAGAGCAGAAAAGGGTGTTCGTGGCACCGCTTATAAGCTACGGCGTCTGCCGGAGCACGCGTGATTTCGTTGGAACGATAACAATCCGCCCGCAAACCCTGAAGCTCCTTATCGAGGACATACTGCTCTCGCTGAGCGGGCAGGGCTTCGAAAACATAGTCATTTTCACGGGTCACGCTGGATCGATGCACGTCGCCTCGATCCGCGAAGCATGCGAGGAAGTGGCTCGCGAGGTTGAGGCAAAAATAGCTATTGTCTCTTTCTTCGATCTCATCAGAAATGCCGAGATAATTGAGAGCAAAAACGATGGTCATGCTGGAGAAGTGGAGACATCTGCAATGCTGCTATTGAGAGGCAAACTTGTTAGGGGAAAAGCGAAGGCAAACTATCCGGCGCGTCCGAAACACCTGGTGCTTAAAAGCATGAAAAAGATTCTCGGCAGCGGGGTGATGGGAGACCCAACTCGAGCATCGAAGGCTAAGGGAAAAAAGCTGGTTGAGATTGCGGTTAAGGGCTTAATTGAGGGCATAGAGGAAACCGAGAGCTATATATTATGATGTAAGTTTAATTCTTTTCTGTAATAATCAGCTTGGATAATTGTACCAATGAATTTATTAATTATGATTTAATAAAT
>CAZVYP010000118.1:0-2345 GCA_964631075.1 uncultured Methanocellales archaeon | reverse complement strand
CGTTAGAGCACTCGGCTTAAAGTTTTTATTAGCATATGACCGCGATTTTGATGGTACAGCAGAGTACAGGACTCCAAAGCAATTCGTTGAATCAATGGGCTTGAAACCATTTGAAACTCATTTTTAGGCCGATTTATTTATATTAGTGAATGTTATATATTTACCTGTCAACTGTATGCCTAGCAGTGTGCTGATTTCAACTTTTTACAGCGTTGAACCTGTGATGGTCTGCGCTACAAACTTCACTCCAAAGAAGCTTATCGTGCTAACCGAGGAAGATGCTCCTGAGGAGAAGAAGAGGGCAGAGCAGTTGCTGAAAGACTCGATTGGCAAAGTAATGAAAATCGAGAGCAAAATCACGAGCTTATACGATGTGGTGAGAATAGCAAGAGATACCGCAGCGGTTATCGAGAAGGAACACGCGGAGGGAAATAAAATCACAGTGAACATCACCGGCGGCAGGAAGCCTCAGGCATTAGGAGCACTTTTCGGAGCATACGCAAGGGCTTCGATGGTCGAGAAAATAATTTACATTACCGAGGAAGATCAGTTTATCCTCGAGCTCCCGGTTTTGAGCTTCGATATCTCTGAGACCAAGCGCATGATCTTGGAAGAGATCGCAGCCAGCAATAAATCCGTGCCAAATATCGCGAGAAAGGCAGGTATCAGCAGGGGAATGGCCTATAACCATGTAAGAGAACTAAAAGAGAAAGGATATGTTTCAGATAAGGAGGGTTTGAATCTAACGACAGCAGGCAAGCTGGCTATAATATAAGCGGGAGACAAATGATCCCGGCGATTTGCTTCTTTGAATAATCGAAAAGTCTATTCTCATTAAGAATATAATATTTACAAACCCCTAAGCTGAGGAGTGGTATGAACGGGAAAGAAAAAGCCTTGCGGGATTTCTTGAAAAGGGTTAAGGAAAAATTTGGAGATAGAATAGAGAAAGTCATACTCTTCGGTAGTTATGCGAGAGGAGATGCTGGAGAGGAAAGCGATATTGACTTGCTTGTTATCACAGGTGGGGAGAGATTTGAGATGCAAAAAAATCTTTCTGGAGTAGCTATTGATATACTGCTGGAGACAGGTGTGTATATCTCAGCAAAGGCAGTGTCAATCGAAGAATATAGCTTGATGAAGAAGATAAAAACCGGTTTCTATCAGAACATTGCGCGGGAAGGGATAACGGTTGGATGAAGCAGATCTCCTCACAGGAGAGGCAGACATCAAGCTGAGTTCTGCCAAAATTCTCTATGAAAATGGCAAGTATGGTGATGCGATAAGCAGGGCTTACTACAGCATGCATTACTCTGCAAGGGCATTACTCAGCACAAAGAATCTTTTCCCAAAAACACATAAAGGTGTTATTTCCCAATTTGGGTTGGAGTTCGTAAAAAAGGGCATTATCGAAGATTACCATCTCAAAGCGATGAGCACTGCAAGGGAAAGTAGAGAAAGAGCAGATTATGGAACTGGATACGATTTCACAAAAGAGGAGGCAGAAAGCGCAATTGAAGATGCTGAAAGATTTCTTAAGAGAATTAAGAAGGCTATAGAATATTTTACGAAAGAAAAGAAGTAAGACCAATTTATTTATATTACTCCCTCTTATATAATATACTGCATACATATCCTAGGGCGGAGACTGGATGTTCACCCTCGTTGTTTACGATATAAGCGATGATAAAGATAGAACAGCTCTCTCGAAGATGCTTGAGAACTTTGGCTTGAAGAGAATTCAATTCAGTGCTTTTACAGGCGAATTGAATCCCCACGATAGGCACGTGCTTTTGCAGGAGATCAAGAAATATGTTGCAGGTGATAGGGATAGCATCTACATCATCCCGCTTTGCGAGAGGTGCATGAGGGTTTGCGAAATCATCGCGATTAACGAAATATCGCTTGTTGATGAGAGCAAGGTAAAGGTGGTCTGAATGGTCTACTATCTCGCATCTCTGGAGTATAAGAAGCTGATCAATAAATTGCTGCCGCAGGCGAGGCAGGTTGGAGTGTCTCCTGAGCTTCGCGGGTATAGCTGGCACTGTGAGCCTTTAAAGCCCTATCATAATGTGAAGATTCCGATGTACGCGGTTTGCGGCAAATACTGTCCGAGTGGAAGAGACGTCTATCTGAGATTTGTGGAGAAGAAAGAGGGCGAAGCGACGCATGAGGTTTCGCTGGGCAGCGCGGTTCACGAATCAGTGAACTATCTCTATCCCAAAATGCGAAAGGGAGAGTGGGATTTAAAGTTTGAAGAGTGGTGGGCAGGCAGGAAATTTGAAGAAAAACTGACTGGAAATATAGAAACAATAAAGAAATGCTCCGAGCTATCCTGGAATTTT
>CAZVYP010000117.1:0-2452 GCA_964631075.1 uncultured Methanocellales archaeon | reverse complement strand
CCCATAGCGGCCAGTGTCACCACCACCCCTGCGATGATCACACCGAGTGCTATCGCTGGAAAAGCATAGCGAAATTTCATTCCGAATACGAAAGCTGCTGCACAACCTGTCCAGGCACCAGTTGCCGGAAGCGGAATTACGAAGATACAGAGTGCCGGCGCCTCGTATTTTGCAACATCCTCGCTCAGCTTTTCTTAACGTGGCGCATGCTCTCAATAACTCCTGGTAGAAAAGAAATGAAAATGATAGCTAAGATAACAAGAGTGAAGTTTTGCTTGACGATCGGGAGATTACCGAAAAAGTATCCTCCAAAAACAAAAATGGCAATCCACGCTATACCTCCGATTAAGTTGTAGTTCAAGAAGCGCCAGTAGTTCATTTTACCTATGCCTGCCAGAAAAGGTGCAAATGTACGAATGATGGGGAGGAATCTTGCAAAAACGATGGTCTTCTTTCCGTGTTTTTCATAGAACTTGTGGGTGCGCTCAAGATATTCTTTTTTCAGAAAAGTATTTTCCTCGTGAAATACTTTTGGGCCCACAAAGTAACCTATCTGATAGTTAACAGTATCACCAGCTATGGCTGCAATGCTGAGGATTCCAAAAAGCCAGAAGACCTCAAGCGAACCCTTTGCAGCTAAGGCACCTGCTACAAAAAGTAGAGAATCACCGGGAAGAAAAGGTGTAACCACCAGTCCAGTTTCACAGAATATGATGAGAAAAAGAATAACATATGTCCAGATACCAAAATTCTGGATTAACAAATTCAGGTTTTCGTCCAGATGAATTATGAACTGAGTGAAAGTCGTAATTAGCTCCATGGTTCTTTTCCTGTTTGTAATAAGTCATATAATATCTTATGCGGTTAGCTGAGCTTTTTCCTCCACTCCATACCCTTCACAATCGCAGTTAGAGCTTGATTTACGGGTACAGGAATATTCAGTTCCTCTCCGAACTTCACAATTGCGCCATTTATAGCATCGATCTCTGTTTTTCTCCCTCTGTTCATATCCTGAAGCATTGATGATTGATTCATCGCAGTAGCCTCTGCAACTGCTGCTGTGCGCATGACCATGTCTTCATTTATAGTAATACCTTTTGCCCGGGCAACTTCTATGGCTTCCTCAACTGCTATTTTCATCAGTTCTCTTAATTCAGGCAATTTCAGGATCTCCCCGTTTCTCAAACCGGTTATCGCGGTAATCGCATTTATTCCGACATTTACAATCAGCTTCTCCCAGATCTTAGTTTTCATATCAGTGCTGATCGAGGTGCTGATACCTGCACTGTTGAACAGCTCTGCGATTTCTTTAACCCTCGGCGTAATTATGCCATCTAGCTCGCCGATCACTGTTTCCCCCCTTCCGGTAAATCTTATGTGCCCTGGATCGAGCAGTGTTGAGCCATTAGCTGTTTTGCCGCTAATCACTCGCTCCCTGCCGGCAATGGTTGCAATGCAGTCCTCGTTTCCTATGCCATTTTGAAGCGTCAGGATAACCGTATTTTTCCTCAACGGAATTGCTTTAATTGCCTCCTCGGTGTCATAGGATTTTACTGTTAGCAGAAAGAGATCTGATTCAACCGGACGAGTTTTGGCTTTCAGTTTGATGTTAAACTCTTCCAGTCCGGATACCCTCAGTCCATTTGACTTTATGGCATTAATGTGCGCTTCGCGTCCTATCAGCGTGACATCGTAGCCTGATCTTGCTAGCATTGCCCCGAACAGGCTTCCAATTGCACCAGCACCCATAACTGAGATTTTCATAGGCTAACTGTTGGATTGATAAGCAGAAAAAGCCACCGAATTACTTATCGAAAATAAAGTGCACTGGATTTTGTAGATACTCATAGATATAAAATAATAAGATTGAGCGGGTTGGTAGGGGATGGATTAGATTGTGCAGTTTTTTAAAAACGGCATTCACCCGCTCAATTATGATATATAAAGTAGGATAAATATATACTTTTCTACAAAAATTGGTTTGCAGCTCTGGGTTAAAATCAGTCAGTTATTCTTTTTTATCATATATAAAGGAGCATCATAGGACACTGCTGACTGTTTATTTGAATTTCCTGGATAATATCGAAAAATAAATAAAGGTTGAGTTTTAAATATTAAGATAATATTGAAATAATTCAATTGCAGTTGTTTGGAGTTGTATGAGGAAAAAGATAATGGTCATAAACGATGACCTGGATGTGACTGACTTATTTGAGAGACTTCTTGCAGAGAACTACGAAGTAATAAAAGCTTATAGCGAAAGAGAGGTCCTCGAAAAACTTCGACAGATAAAACCAGATTTATTACTGATAAATATAATGATGCCAGGTATCAATGGCTTGAGCCTTGAGAGCAGGATAAAATCAATGCGCGGATGTAAAGACATCCCAGTCATAATGCTAACATTAAAACCGAACTTCAGCATAATTGAGAAGGGAATTGAGCACTACAT
>CAZVYP010000116.1:0-2491 GCA_964631075.1 uncultured Methanocellales archaeon | reverse complement strand
CTCGCTGGTCTGCTCACAGGTATGCTCTATGCCCTGATAGCAGTAGGGTTTGCACTTATTTTTGGAGTCGTCAGGGTGTTTAACCTTGCCTATGGCGAGTTCATAGTGATCGCTGGCTACATCTGCTTCTGGCTCTGGTCGCTTAAAGGAGTCGATCCGCTCCTGTCGATTCCATTCTCCATGCTTGTGCTAGCGGTTATCGGAGGTGCAACAAAAAAAGTTATGGATGGTGTGGGAGAGCCCTTTGAGATAAACACCATCGTATTCACTTTTGGACTCGCTCTTTTTCTGGAAAACCTTATGCTCAGCATGTGGAGCGGTGATTACCGCCTCGTAGTGGTCGACTATCTCAATCAGAGCATCCCATTGCTTGGAGTCAATACCAGCTTGGGACGACTGCTTGTTTTCCTGGTTTCCATAGCAGCAATAGCGCTGCTCCATTTTTTTCTCAAGAAAACATATACCGGTATGGCAATGCGGGCCACAAGTCAGGAGAGAGACGCTGCTTCGCTGATGGGGATTAACATTAAAAAAATGGATCTTTATGCTTTTGCACTGGGATCTGCGATGGCAGGTATCGCCGGATCGCTATTTGTATCCGTTCACTACGTCTATCCCGCAATCGGACTTGAGGTAACTGTAATCGCCCTTGTAGTGGCGATATTCGGCGGAATAGGCGATATGAGAAGCCTCATCCTTGGAGGGATAATCCTGGGGATGAGCGAGTCATTCACAGTTGCACTGCTGGGATTGCAGTGGAGAGAGCTTGCAGGCTTTGCGATGCTCATTATACTGCTGCTGCTCAGGCCTTATGGACTGCTGGGGGGCAGGAGATATTGAAAGAGATAAAAATCCCGTGGAAGAGGCTCAATATTTTAATTGCAGCAGTGCTGATTATGCTTATACTGCTGCCGTTCCTGCTCGGCTTCAATGAGTATGCGGTTTACGTGGTAAACATAGCCTTCCTTTTTGCATGCCTCACCCTTGCCTGGAACATCCTGGCCTACTGCGGGCAGATTTCGTTTGGACATGCTGCTTATTTTGGAATAGGGGCCTATACAAGTGCGATTTTAAGCATGCGGTTTGAAATAAACCCGTGGATAACGATCTTCATCGGAGGCATAACTGCAATGCTCTTCTCAACGCTTATCGGATTCACCTGCTTCAAGCTCCGCGGTCCCTATTTCTCGCTCGTAACTCTTGCATTTGCAGAAGTGCTGAAAGTAATAACCTTGAATCTAGTGGATATAACAAACGGCCCTCTGGGTCTGCTTGGCATTCCATCGTTTCCAGCAATTTCAGTGGCAGGCATAACTATCGACTTCTACACCAACCGAGCAGCGAACTATTATATTCTGATGCCATCTCTGCTCATCGCGATTTTCATAGTGTACAGGATTCTATCATCCCGCACTGGCTTTGCTTTTTCAGCAATTCGCGAGAATGAAGATGCAGCGGAGACACTGGGGGTTGACACTTTTAGGTACAAGCTGCTCGCGCTATTGCTCAGCGCTTTTTTCACAGGTCTAATCGGAGCTATTTACGCGCATAATATACACTTCATTGAGCCCCACTTCGTCTTCAGCCTGTACTTCTCAGCCATTCCGCTTGTTATGTCAACATTCGGCGGCATGCTTACCCTCATCGGACCGGTCTTCGGCGCTTTAACTCTATATCTGACAAACGAGCTTATCTTTCAGCCCCTCTTCCCGACAGCTCATGAAATATTCTACGGCATCGCAATCCTGCTGGTGATACTATTTATGCCACGCGGAGTTATAGGCTGGATTAAGAAAAAAATCAAGATCGAGGTGGTAGAGTAAGTGGCACTGCTGGAACTGAGCGACGTAAGCAAATTCTTCGGTGGACTAGCAGCGGTTAAAAATGTCAGCTTCAAAATTGAAGAAGGCGAAATCGTTGGGCTTATAGGACCAAACGGATCCGGCAAATCAACGATTTTCAATCTGATATGCGGCGTATATCACCCCAGCGGTGGCAAAATATACTTCAGAGGAGAAGACATAACGGGTTTGAAGCCGCACGAGGTCTGTGAACGCGGCGTAGGCCGAACATATCAGATCGTCAAGCCATTTATGAACATGACTGCTATTGACAACGTGGTTGTCGGCGTGATGTTCGGAAGCAAGGGAACTGGCAGTGGTTTAAGACTGAATGAGGATGACGCCAGAAAAGAGGCAAGCAAGATACTGGAACTGGTAGGACTGCTACAAAAAACAAGCACGAAGGCGAAAGAGCTTACTCTGACCGAGCAAAAGCGGCTTGAGCTTGCGAAAGCAATGGCTATCCGGCCAAAGTTTCTGCTGCTTGACGAAGTGGTCGCCGGACTGAGCCCGACCGCCGCTATCGACGCAATGAATCTGGTGAAAGCAGTTCACGATACGGGTGTGACTGTGCTGGTGATCGACCACGTACTGAGAGCGGTGATGGGCTTCTCAGACCGCGTAATCGTATTAGACCAAGGAGAGAAAAT
>CAZVYP010000115.1:0-2738 GCA_964631075.1 uncultured Methanocellales archaeon | reverse complement strand
TGTACATAATACTATTTAATGGTTTTGCTTGATTTTGTCAAAATCGAGAACAGCAAATATAAACGAAATGCTTTTCATTAAATAGCACGATATTCCTATACCAGTCTGGGGGAATTTGAAATTAACGAAAAACTCATCAAAAAGATAGAGAAAAAATGGGGCAAAATCCCGCCCACCGTGAAAGTACTGAACGCAGCTAACCCAAAGGCAATGAAGCGGTACTTAAGCCTGAGGTCTGAGCTGATAAAAGAAGGGAAATTGCCGCTGAAAACCAAGCGCTTAATACTCGTGGCAGCAGCTGCAGCAGCCAAGTGCCAGCACTGCGTAGAGATGCACGCGCTGGAGGCAGTGCAAGATGGCATCCCAGAGCAGGAAATAATAGAGGCAATTTCACTAGCATACCTCGTGGGAGGCGCACCGGCTCTAGTCGCAGGAGCCAAGGCACTAGAGGTATTCGAGAGAGAAATAGTCTACTAGAGGCTGCAAACAAAATAGCATAAAAATAATCAAGGAAAAAGTTAACCCTTTTTCTAAACCATTTTACACTCGACGATACACGCAGAGAGAGAAAAAAATAGCAATAAAAAAATTCACTTCAAAACTCATTTCCCGCGTAAGTTCAAAAAACCCATGCAAAGCACTCGCTCCTGAGAAGAAATCCGGAAAATGACTGTTCAAATCACAAGAGTTTTATGAATCACTGAATTTGAATGCTTTTTCCACTGCAATGAGTAGCTCGTCCTGAGCTATAGGTTTTATGAGATAGTTTTTAATTCCCATTTTTTCTACAATCGCTGATTCAAGGTCTGCTGCTGTATGCACGATCACTGGTATCCTTCTTAGTTCTTCTTTTTGCTTCATTTGCTCCAGTACTTCAAACCCATTGATATCAGGCATAACGATGTTTAATATGACTAATATAAGTCTGGCTTTTCTTTTTCAAGCATTAAGAGGCATTCTTCTCCACAACAAGCCTTAATAATCATATAATGTTCCTCAGGCATTGCCTCCAATAAGCCCAGGATAGCTGGATCATCATCCACAATCAATATCCTTCTAAGGTCTCCCATAGCCCATATTCAAAATCTCATTTTAATTTTTTGGGTATGGTGAAGTAGAATGTGCTTCCCTCTCCAACTTCGCTTTCAACCCAGATTTTACCACCATGCAGCTCTACATAGCTCTTGGCAAGCGTTAGACCAAGGCCGAGTCTGTGCACAGACCTTGAGAGTTTATCCCCATTTACGATGTAGAAGCGCTCGAAAACCCGCTTCTGGTCTTCCTCTTCAATGCCAACTCCCTGATCAATGACCTGGAAGAGATAGTCCTCTTCGCTTTCTCTCACAACTATTTTAACCTGGGTATCATTCTCGCTATATTTAACTGCATTCGAAATTAAGTTATCCAGAATCTGGAATAGCTTGCCCTCATCTGCTTTTATCACAAAATTCATGGGAATATCCACTATAAACTTGCGCTTAGCCAGGGCATAGTCCTCAAGCAACAACCGAAGAAGTCCATTCACATCAACATCTGAATACACCAGCCCGACTTCGCCAGCATCAAGCCTCGATAGCTCAAGCATGCGATCGATCAACATGCGCTGGCGCATTGCATTGCGCTCCATAATCTCAATATACCCTAGCGCTTTCTCACTTTCAACCATATTCTTCAAAAGACCAAGATAGCCAACGATAGGAGTTAGAGGCGTTCTCAGCTCATGCGCAGCCATATTCACAAAATCAGACCTCCGCATATCAAGTTCCTTCAACTCCTCATATGCCTTCCGCAATGCATCCTCCATCTGCTTGCGCTCGGTGATGTCCCTCGAAATAGAAGATATTCCAACCACATTTCCTTCTGTACCCAATATAGGGGAATATGTTGTGCTTACTGTCACTAGGCTGCTATCCTTTCGCTTTCTAACAGCCTCAAAGTCGGAAACGGGTTCACCCTTCTTCACTTTTTCCAGCGCTACAACAGTCTCTGATGCCTGATCTTTAAAAATCGCAGGAGTCTTGCCAAGCAATTCCCTCTCGTTCCAACCAAAGATTTTCTCAGCTGCCATATTCCAAGAAGTAATTTTAAAGTCTAAATCAAAGGTTATGATTGCATCTCCGGAGTTCTGAATTATATTGTAAAGAAACTCCTTTGTCCAACCAAGATCATTCTCCCACTTTCGCTCTTCAGATATATCTCTAGTCGTTTCTATTACGTGAGCAACCCTTCCATTTTTGTCCTTAATTGGATAGGTGCTGACCTCGATGAAAATCTCATTTCCCAGCACATTGAAGCGATTATGTATTGCTCTTTCTGGCTGCCCGGTTTTGAAGGTCATCTGGGCAGGGCAGGCGCGGCCTTCATCACTGCAAGGCTTGTCGATTTGATGGGAAATTTCATAGCAATAGCCGCCTATAACTTCGTCCATTGACTTACCCGATTGAGAAGCACAGCGCCTATTTGAATAGATGATTTTGAATTCTCTATCGAAAATAACAACACCCGCGCCTAAGCCACCCAGCACACTATCAAATAAGTCTTGAAAAGAGCTGCTGTCGCCAATTTCTAATGTATCAAACATTCAGGCTCCCTCTTGTGAGCTTGGCAAGATAACCTCATTCACATTTTTTTCTCTTATTTGAATTACTGAAATAAATAATAATACAACGCGTTTCTACATAGGCAAGTGTATGAATATATATCTCAATGAATATAATTATACAAAAATTTTTATAGAA
>CAZVYP010000114.1:0-2888 GCA_964631075.1 uncultured Methanocellales archaeon | reverse complement strand
GCCAAGCTGAATTGAGCCAAAAAGTGCTATGAGAAAAGGCCGGGCTTGAGAGCAGTTCTGACCATCCAAGAACACGTGAATTAAAATGAAAAGAACAATTTTCGCATCCATCCTCGCAATTACCCTGCTATCTCTCTGCCTCTACTACCAAGCCAGCTACGAAGCACACAGCCATAGATTTTGATGACTTCGAGAGAGCAAACCGAGTGGAGAAATAAGCTGGATTGCTATTCTGGAGCAAGCCCCTTTGAATATGCTCAGCAGACCGCAGGTTTGTGCAGGAGCTATATGCATCTCTATACAGGAAGTTCTCTTATACGAATTCTGTGCTCTTCTATAACTACAATGGAGCCCTTATTCAATGAATTTTTTATGCGCGGAAGAGCTGAAAGAAGAAGAGAATTAACATGGCCTGGAGAGGGATTTTTCAAGCGGAAGACGATCACCGAGGGCTTTTTATGTTTCACGTGGGCCAGTATATCGCCGAAGTCCAGATCAGCCGTTATCACCACCATACCATTCTCTGCAGCATACTCCACGATTTCCTTATCTCTGGATTTTGCCATGCCCAGCTCGCTGACTCTAACTGCCTCATAACCAGCACCACGGAGAGCTTTCACAGTCTCTGGAGACAATGCCATATCAACAAGGAGCTTCATGCTGTCACTGGAAGAATCCTCTCTGAAACCATCCAGGCAGCGTACTCTAAAGACTGCTTAACATCTTCTTCTTCAAGCTCCGGATAGTTCTCAATGATCTCCTTAACGGTTTTACCAGAAGCAATCAGCTTTATAATCATAGACACAGGTATCCTCAAACCCCTGATGCAGGGCTGACCACCCATGACCTCGGGATCCAATGTTATCCTGTTAAGCCTTCTCGCACGTACAGATCGAGCCTTCTTCATAATCTTCACCATGTACTAATGATTTTATCTATCTATATAAGTACGCCCTAAGCTAAACAAAATTACAAAGCAAATATGGTCAAAGAACGCAGGATAACTGATTTATATTTATATAAGTTTATGCAACAGCAGAGGTGCCAATATAGTCACATATTCCCTGACAAAAAGACTTTGAGCGAGTTGAAAGGCTTAAAGTCTGGAAGCCGTAACCGCTTCAGCTTTTGGTGCCTGGAATTTCTGAGGAACGATGGAGAAAGTTAATGCAGCGGGAGAATAGATCGGGTTGAAAAGAACAATTCTTATATTCATCCTCGCAATTGCACTATTGTCACTCTGCCTCTACTACCAGGCCAGCTACCAAGAGCACAGCGAATACCCGGGTGTGAAGCAAATCACAGCGAACTACACACGATATATTTACAGCGAGGTTTACGTTGGCGGCGAAGTAACAGCGCTGAATGATAATGGCTTTGAGCTATCCACCTGGCACGACGGCAAGGATACAGCATTTAAGGTAGACCATAACTCTACTAAAATCGAGATCGGCGATCGGGTTTCAATAATCGGCAACCTCGAACCCAATTATATCCTTACCCCCAATGAATTACTTGTCTCCAGGAAGTGGGATTACTACCTCGTCTTCATCCGATCCATCCTCGCACTCCCAATCCTCCTCTACCTCTTCCACAAAAACTGGCAACTCGACTCCAAACAGAAGCTCTTCAGGAGGCGATAGCACTGCCCGACTGGCTCGCACACATATTAACAGCGTGGATAACCTGCAGGTTGCTATCACTCCGATTCAAAGCCTTCGACTCCAGAGCCACCTCCATCGCGATGACCTGCTCCCTCCCCCCGGATACAGTCAAATCTGGCTATCTCTTCGAACTCATCAACATCAACGCCTGGGCAATTCTCACACCACTCCACACACCCATAGGTGCCATACTCACAGCCATGATTGGCAGTTGTTCGAAGATAAGGCTGTCTTGGGCTGTCTATAGGAATTCAGCGATTTCCAGCAACATATTTTTAAGTTTAAAGGTTAATTTATCTTCAGTGATGCAGATGCGAATAAAAGCGATATATAAGAATAAAGTTTTAAAGCCGCTAAAAAAATTGAATTTAAAAGAGGGGGAGGAGGTTAAGATCGAAATCAGTAATGCTGTACGGAAAACAAAGGGTATTATCAAAGTAGACCGCACATTAGCAAAAGAAATAGCAGAGAGCGATGAACTATCTATTTTGAATGAATAAAAATGTTAGAAGAAATCTCTGTAAACAGTAGAGTATTCGTGGATTCGAATATCTTTATCTATCATTTCTTAGATATCTCTGAATCCTGCACAGATTTCTTAGAAAGAATAGAAATGCGAGAGATCGAGGGTTATACCTCCACGACAGTACTGGCAGAAGTTTTACACAGACTGATGATTGCAGAAGTTATCGAAAAGTATGGAGTTAAATCCAGCAATGCAGTTAAATATCTTAAAGAAAAACCAGAGGTCATCTCCACACTTGAAAAATGTGAAATTGCAATTAAGGAGATACCAGAATTCAGGATTAAAATTTTATTGATCACGGCAGAAGCGATATTTGAAAGCAAAAGTTATAGAAAAAAGTACAACCTGCTGACAAACGATTCGCTGAACTTATATGCTATGAAAACCAGCGGACTTGCAGACATCGCAACAAACGACAGAGACTTCGAAAGGATTGAATGGCTTAAAGTCTGGAAGCCGTGATTCAGCTTTTGAAGTTTCAGCAAAAGTGTTTCATTATTGCAATTCGGCACAGGGAAAGTCCTGAAGAGCATGGAAGCAAAATGAACCGAGCAATTTTCACATCCCTCCTCGCAATCACCCTGCTGTTTCTTTCCATCCACTACCAGGCCAGCTACGAAGCGCACAGCGAATACCCCCGGGCGTGAAGCAAATCACAGCGAATTACCAGCGATACCTTGGAAAAGAGGTCAGCATAG
>CAZVYP010000113.1:0-2910 GCA_964631075.1 uncultured Methanocellales archaeon | reverse complement strand
GGTAACAAAAACGAAGTAACCAAAATCAGGCTTTATTTCAAAATCATCCTCTTTTCCGCTGACCCCGCTTACATAGGTTTTCTGTGCTTTAGTGGTAGCATTGAATGTTGTTATAATATACTTCACATCCGAACCAATAACTGAGCCGAATGACTCCGCAGTGAAAGAAGTTAAAACTGGAAGGGAAATCAGATTCCATCCCTTTTGCAAATTAAATGTGAAAGTAACATTTTCTCCAGCGGGGACAGCGTATACAAGCTGAGCTAAAAGCAAAAGAGCAAGGAACCCCCCAGAAAATATCTTCCTCGAAATACTCATTGTTCCTCCCTTTAATACCCCAAATCCAGATACTTACCCCGATAATAGCAATTAATTCATTCAATATATAAACTATTTTATGCATCATAATAATGATGGATACTGGATGTTTATCCATTCAGATAGTGCGGGGAGGATTCAAAGTCGAAAAAATCTGCATAATTTTTAAGTACAATCTCTTCATTATATTCAATAGATAGTGAGGGAAAATCAGAGTGCGATTAAAACAAAACGAAGAAGGAATATCAGAGCCCATCGGCTACCTGCTAATTCTGGGCGTAATAATATCAGCGCTCGGAGTTATCATAGTATTCTCATCGCCAATCGTCGAACAGGGCAAAGATACCGCGAATTTTAACAACATGCTGGCCGGCTTCTCGGTGCTGAAAACCGATTTAGACACGGTTGCCCTGACGAGTTCTCCGATAAGAACAACCAAGCTAAACCCGGCAAGCGGGAACATATATGTCGACCCCAGTGGCAATGTCACAAAAAACAGAATGATAATAAATGGTACAACCGAAATATACAATTCCACCATGGGAGTGATTGCTTATACCCATAAAGATAAAAAAGTGATATACGAATGTGGAGGGGTCATCGAGAGCTACTCCACAACCAACTCAACACTTTTCAGAGAGAATCCAAAGATCAATGTAGATAGAACTCTTGGAGGAAATAACACTCTCATTTCGATTATGAAAATAACAGGGAACTTCTCGTCAATAAGCGGAGAGGGCGTTGCACAGGTCATAATCACATCTCCCAGATATAACGAAACATATAACTCCGGCACATCAGAAGTCACTCTGACAATTACCGTTAACTCGGTTTACGCCAGTGCCTGGAAGAAATACCTCTCAGATCAGGGCTTCGAAATCCTCAGCAACAGCGAAGGACAGGTATCTGCAAAGATAACAAACACAAGAGTAATAATCGGAGAGCACCGGATAGACGTCAGATTGAGATGAGCTCAAAAACGGGGATCCCTGTGAAACTCATAAATCGACGACTCAGAATGAACCTGAATCCCCTTCTCAGAAATCTCAAAGGGCCTGAAATGCCTATCATGAGGTATATGTCTCATTTTAACAACCCTAATGGCAAGTCCAACTTTTCCTGAAACATCTGTTTCCATAAACTGCAGATTTATCACACCATCTGCAATGTACTCCACGTATCCTTCTCTGGATTGAAATTGAAAATTGCTCTTCGCCTCGGTAATCAGCAAAGCAGTTGCACCTGTTTCTTTAATTATATGGGATAACTCAAAAATCCTCCGTCTTCTCTCAGCAGCAGTCGGAAACAGCATGGCAAGCACCGATACCGAGTCAATCACAATACGCTTAGCACCAACTGAAGTGATAAAGCCCGATAGCTCGCTCTCCACTCTTTTAATCGTAGCCTTCACATCAGCCGGATCAAGCTTAATCAGATGAAGCTGTTTGTTATCCATATATCGCTTCAAATCAAAACCAAATGTAAAAGCGCTTTTCAAAATAGACTCAACTTCCTCTTCAAGAGTAATGTAAATACAATTTTCCCCCCTTTTCAACCCCTCCAGAATAAATTGAATTGAAAATATAGTTTTACCTGTTCCAATTACCCCCATAAGAGAAACAACATGACCCACAGGCACACCCCCGCTCAGCATCCTGTCCAAGCCATCAATTCCCGTCGGTATCTTCTGAACTCCCTTCATAATATCCAAATCCCTAGCTTACCTTAATTCTATGTTCACCAATAATAACCTTTGTCAGAATATCAGCAGTAACCTGCCTCTCGCTAACGGTAACATTCTGAAGGCCCTGCTCCTCAAGATGCCTCGCCCACGCCCCGGCAAACTCGCTCTCCACAGTGATGTTAAGAACAACCTCCATAGAGGAATCATTAAAAATTTCCCTGTACTTAGGCGCAGAGACAACAAATTTAGCTGTGCCAGCACCACCCATCGATGAAAAATTGCCAGTGATATTAATTATCGAAACCACTGTATTATAAGTACCCGGCTCCAGCAAACGATCAACGTAGACCATAGGCTCTTCACGCAGAACAAACGAATCAGAGCCAGCAGCCCCCTCGAAAACACCGCCATTCTCATAAGCAACCACCCTCCCCTTATAAGTATATTTAATCACACCCATTGTGGACTCATTATAAAGCAGTATATCAGTCGAATTAGTCGCATTGATCAGGGTTAGTTTCATCTTGCTCTCCGAAATCGTTTGCTGCGGATCAACATAGAAATAGCCCTCAGCAGTGTTAAAACTCAAAGTCTTAATCGGCGCAGCGGAAAGCGCAACCATATCCAGATCGCTCCGCAGCACAGAAAAACCGGATACCATGTTAGAAAACTTCGCATCATCCTGCGCTTTCTCCACCATCGGCATAGAAATCACATAAATAAGAGCAACCCCCACAATAACTACAGTAAAAATAATGATGTAACCGATAACATCTGAAACCGCGCTCCTCGAAGACAAAAAACTTTCACGCGTAACGATCGACCTCGATTAATCCAGATAATAGTAACATGTGACGTTGACCCAATCGACATACATAGTCTGGGTAGTTTCATTCGTTGATGCAGAG
>CAZVYP010000112.1:0-3004 GCA_964631075.1 uncultured Methanocellales archaeon | reverse complement strand
TTAAAATGATTTTTAAATTGATTTCAACCGATTTCTATCCCATGCTGCCTGCTCAGCTTCTTCACCAGATTCTCTACCTGCTCCACCGCTGTGCCAATGTAGTTCTCCGGTTTTAGCAATTCTTCGAGTTCTCTTGCTTTGATGTATTTCGTGACTTTTTTCTCTGCTTTCAACACGTCTTTCAGATGCTTCTGCTTTGAGAATGCTTTTCTGCTTGCAATGCGCAGCAGCTCGTGTGCTTCCTGCCTTGCCACTCCACGATTGGTCAGCTCAATCATAACTGCTTCGCTCATATTGAGACCTTTCATAAGCTCGAGGTTCTTGCGGATATTCTCAGGATAGAATGTTAATCCCTCTACTACTTCAGCCGTTAGCTTTAGAATGTGGTCGAGCAGTATTGTTGCCTCGGGTATTATGACGCGCTCGCTCGAGGAGTTTGTGAGGTCGCGCTCGTCCCAGAGCAGGTTGTTCTGCAGCGCAGGCTCTACATATCCCCTTATAACTCTCGCCAGTCCGCAGATTTGCTCGCTTCGAATCGGATTTCTCTTGTGAGGCATTGTTGAAGAGCCCACCTGGCGCTTGCCCATGCCCTCTTCCACTTCGGCTATTTCTGAGCGCTGCATGCTTCTGATTTCAATGGCGATTTTGTCAAGCGTGGTGGCAACATTCGCGAGGTACATCGTATATTCCGCGTGGCGGTCTCGCTGTATTACCTGATTGCAGACGTCCACGCTTCCCAGATCGAGATATTTAACCATTTGCCTTTGCACTTCGATGCCGCGCTTGCCAGTTGCAGCTTGAGTGCCAACTGCTCCGGCCATTTTTCCAACGAGCAATCTCTTTTTGATTTCTTCCAGTCTTTCTATGTGTCTTGATACTTCTGCACTCCATATCGCAAATTTCATGCCATAGGTTGTGGGCGTTGCGATCTGACCATGAGTTCTCCCGGCGCAAACAGTATGCTTGTGAGCGACTGCCTGCTTCATGAGTATTTTAAGAAGCATTTTGAGTTTTTGCTCGAGAATAGCAGTTGCTTCCTTAAGCTGAAGCGCGAGTGATGTATCGAGTACATCATTTGAGGTCGCACCGAAGTGCACCCACCTTCCTGCATCGAGCGAGCACTGCTCAACAAGTGCCTGAACAACTGCCATTATATCGTGTCGAATTTCATCTTCAATCTGCTTGACCCTTTCAAGGCGAACTTTCTTCGCAGCCTGCTCGATCTCCTCAGCTACCCTTTTTTCAAAAAAGCCAGCGTCCGCCTCAGCTCTTGCAATCGCTGCTTCCACATGGAGAAGTTTTTGCAGCTTTACTTCTTCCTCCCAGATCTTCTTCATCTCCGCTGTGCCATAGCGGAACTCGATTGGATGGATTGCCATGGTTTGATGATATTGTCTCTGCCTTTATATAAGTGCGTTTTTAGTATCGCGAGAAACTACTACTTTTCTTTCTTCAATATCTCGTCGAATTCGCCTTTATCGATTGCCTGCTGAACTTCTCTTGCCTTTTTTCCATCAACCGTGACACCCATCGAGCCACAGGTGCCGAGCACTTCCTTCACTGCTTTTTTCATTTCGTATGACAGAAGGTCCTGCCTCTTAAGGCGTGCAATCTTAACTGCCTTTTCGAAGGTAATATTGCCCGCAGCTTCGGCATTTGGCTTTCCACTGCCCTTTTCAATCCCAGCTTCCTGCATTATAAAAGCAGACGTCGGAGGCGTGCCTACTTCGATGTTAACGTTTTTCTTTTCATCTACGATTACCTTAACCGGTACCTGCATGCCGTTGAATTGTTTTGTCTTTTCGTTAATGTCATCCACAACTTTTTTGATGTTGATACCGAGCGGTCCAAGCGCTGGACCAAGTGGCGGCCCTGGTGTGGCTTTGCCCCCCGGTATAAGAACTTCTACCACGCTAGCCATTTTGCATCACCCAGATTTTCTGCCTCTTTCTCTTTCCTTTTTCTCAAGTGAATGTTCTGTTTCTTCCTTGCTCAATATTCGAACGTGGTCTCCTCTCACCGTAACTGGAATCGGCACCATTGCCTCGAATAGCTCTACGGTTATCTCTTCTTTAGCCGCGTCAACACGCTTCACCCTTGCTTTCTCACCCTTGAAAGGACCCGCTATAAGCTCGATAATGGCACCTTCAGAGATGCCTGTAACCGCTGGCTTTGGGGTTAGGAAGTGCTCTACATCGGCGAAGCTGGAGCTTCCTTTCACCACGCTTCTCGCGTGAGTTATAGTTGCGATAGCCTGCTCAATGATTTCAGGTATCGTGGTCTCAACCAGAATATAGCCCTTAAGCTCCGCAGGCACCAAAATAGCTCGGACATCGAATTTTTCTTTCTTCGCCCTTCTCTCCAGCGAGTTGGCGACCGCGCGCTCCTGATTTGCAGTGGTCTTTACCGCGAAGATGCGTGAAGGAGCCAATGTTTCCTCAGGAATCTGATCCGCTTTTACCTCTTCAACCAACTTTGCTTCCACAGCGGGTTTTTCCTTTTCCTCAGCTGGCTCTATCTTGAAAGCCTCAGCTATTACATCTTTTGGAGTTTCAGCCTCAGCTGGAACATCCTCCTGCTTCTCGATTACTGTTTCTTCTTTTTGTGTCTCTTGCTCCGCTTGTTTTTGCTCTTCACTCAATTCCCTGTCCTCCTATCTTTTCACCAGCAGCTCCGGCACTGTTACCATTATAAGGTAAATAGTGAAGCCTATGAAACCTATAACCAAAAGCCCGAGTGCAGCAACTTTCGCTATCATCGTAAACTCCTCCGTAGTGGGCTTTCTGGTGAGCCTCAGGATCCTGATATATTCATCGAGAAAGCCAGGTCTGCCAATCTCGGCTTTTTCAGCCCTCTGTTTTTCAGCCGGCAAATTCTATCACCTGTACTTTTAAATTTGATATCTGCTGGTATCAACTTTGAATAAAGCAGAAATAAAGATTACTCCAATTATTAATATTTAAAGCTGTTCATGCAGATGCCGAGGCTATATAAATCCTTTTTC
>CAZVYP010000111.1:0-3029 GCA_964631075.1 uncultured Methanocellales archaeon | reverse complement strand
AATAATCAGCTTGGATAATTGTACCAATGAATTTATTAATTATGATTTAATAAATTTTAATTAATGGAAAAAACTGTAATGAAAACTGTGATGATTGTGGATGACGAGCCAGATACTCTGGATGTGCTGGCAAGTATGATAGAGCACAGATACTGCGTAATGCAAGCACAAAGCGGCAGAGAAGCCCTTGAACAACTCAAAAAGAAAAAGCCAGATCTGATCCTGATCGACTTTTACATGCCTGAAATAAACGGCCGGGAATTACTCAAGAATATAAGAGAGGATATGCAACTTAAGAACATACCTGTTTTAATGCTGTCAGCAGCACAACTAGAACCGGAGAAAGGAGTTGATGGTTACATCACCAAACCAGTGACAAGTAAAGAGCTGCTGGAGCCCATAGAAAAGATCTTCAAAGCCAGAGCATAGCCAATCCTGCGTGTCTACTTTATCTTTTCCTCAAAATCAATTATTTTCCTCTCCAGTGCTTTCTGGCGAATGGCAACGGTCAGATCGCCCCTCGTTTTTTCCGTGGCAAGTCTCGCGGCATCACTCCTCCTACGCACTCCCCTCGTAACAGCATCAGGATAGTTAAAAGTCATAAGCTCCGAGTAGATGTCCTCCATAAGCTCCAGAATCCAATCTCCCTCTCCCGCTCTGTCGAGGCGAATTAAGTCGAGCACATAGCGGCGCAGCTCCCCCACCACATCCCCAAGGCCGTTAAGATAAGCCGGATATTCAACCCCGAGCGCAGCCGGAGAAGGAATTTTCTTATTTACGATTATATCCAGCAGAATCCTCCCCTCAGCGTACTCCTGGATAGCATCGCTCACGAAGCCATCGTAGTAGATATCCCTGTAGTCCTTAAGCAGCAACTCGATCTCGTCAATCAACCCCCTGCACTCAAAAAGCTGCTGCTCAGCAAAGTCATACTCAGCACGGTGAATCGCTTTAATCGCATTTCCGGAGAAGCGCACCACCTTTCTCGCTGCTGCAATTGCCTTCTCCCTGGATTCATCTTTGCCATCAAAATTCGACCTTATCACTTCCATTATCTCATTCAGCTCTTTCATCCAGCTTCACCACCCTTCCATCTCTTGACAGAACCACAACCCTGCTGATCTCAGATTCATCGGCAATCTTATAATCCAACTCCTCGGCAACTTTAGCTGCAAAATCTGCTATCTCACTGTGCGATGGCATCGCACTTCGCTCAAGTCGCTTGCGGGAGAAGCCCAGGTGCATATACGCCTTGACCTCCACGTAATCCGGCTCGGCCTTCGCAATAAGCCCTGCATAAGCCTCCGGATTAAACATATTAAGACCCCGGGTTAGAGTCAGGCGAATAGTAGTTCTGGTATTAACCTGCGACAAAAGCGCGAGAGTCTCATTTACATTTCTCCATGTATCGCCTGTGGGATTGCACACCCTTCTATACGTCGCCTCATCAGGAGCATTTATCGAAACATATAATTGAAAAGGCTTCAGCTTCGCGACGACTTCCGGATTCGTGCCGTTGGTCACCACGAAAGTAGTGAAGTCGCGTCTGTGGAACTCTTCCACAAGTTCTTTTAAATAGGGATATAAAGTTGGTTCTCCGGCAAGTGAAATTGCAACGTGCCTTGGCTGATTAGCCTCCTCAAGCTTCGCCAAATCGGTTTTCTCCGAACCACCATAACCAGTCAGGATTTTCCTCTGCATCTCAACAGCACCCCGTGCAATAACTTCTGGCGGATCCCACTCTGCCTCAACCACATTCATTTCTATAGGTCTCCAGCAGTGCAGACACCGGTGATTACAGCGCAGCGTGGGCGTCATCTGGATGCAGCGATGAGAAGCAATGCCGTAGAACTTATGCTTGTAGCAACTTCCCTCAGTTCTTATCGATTTATTCAACCAGAGACAGGTCTTCACTGCGCTATGCTTCCCCACAAAGTGATAGCCCTGCTTTTTAAGCTGCTGCGATAGATCCTGAGCATCGAGCTTGCCTGAGAGAAATGACATCACTCTCAATAAATTGCTTGAGGTGGTATTAAAAATGTTTTACTGATACAGGAAGATAGATTAATAATTATCCGACTTCAGCATCCTTAATCGCTCAATCTGCTCCAGCACTCTGCTCCTGATCTCCCTCGCCGACGGCAGCTCAGCTACGATTTTCCCCTTTTCGATGCACTTCTCAAGCGCAGACTCCATATTCTCTCCGCAAACCGGGCACTTCCAGCTCTTTGTCTTACCAGAAGAGAGGGCAACATCGAAGTTGAAGCACTCCGTGCAACGATACACTGCTTTTTTTCCGCCGAATTTGCCCCTCTTGGCAACTGGCTTGCCTTCCATCTCCACGATGTCCATAGCGAAGTCGATCGTAGGTGCGTTGCTGATGCTTGTGCCAACGCCGAAGCCATCTGCACCGGCTTTCAAGAGTTCAGGTATGCTCTCATTGTCCACGCTGCCGCTGACGTAGATCTTCACCTTATCGTAGCCCCTTATGTCCATCTCCCATCTGACCTCTTGGATTATGTCGGTAAAGGAGCCCTTTCTCGAGCCGGGCGTATCAAGGCGCACTCCATGGAGATCTTTAATGCTCTCGCAGGCAATTATTGCCTCAATCTTCTCGTCGCAGTAGGTATCGACCAGCGCAATCCTCGGTACGTCCTTCGCTATCGTTTTGTCGAATGTCTTGAATGCCTCTGCCTGATCCCCGAATATGACTATCAACGCGTGGGGCATTGTACCGGTAGGCTTTTCACCTATAACCTCTGCACCGATAAGCGAGGAAACACCGTTGCAGCCTCCGATAAAAGAGGAGCGATCGAGCATCGGCGCTATCCCCGGGTGCATCCTCCTTATGCCGAAGGCGATAACTGTTTTATCACCAGCGGCTTTCTTGCACCTCGCAGCCATAGTCGCAACACCGCTCGACTGACAGATGAAGCCAAGCGCAGGAGTTTCGTATAGGCAGAAATCTCCATAGGCGCCTTCGATCAGCATCACAGGCACTTTTATGCCATCAAAAGTTCTGGGCTTAA
>CAZVYP010000110.1:0-3140 GCA_964631075.1 uncultured Methanocellales archaeon | reverse complement strand
CAGAAATACTCAGGCATGCATCTCTGCTGCTCACATTTTTGCGAGGACGTGGAGCGAAAAATGAAGCGCCGAATGCGCGCAGAGAAAATGGTAATGAAGTACGACCACGTAGCGATAGGTCTCAGCGGCGGCAAAGACAGCGTTGTGCTGCTTTATCTGCTTGCCTCCACTTTCGAAGAGCGTCCTGACCTGAGGTTCACAGCCATAACGGTTGATGAAGGCATCGCAAGTTACAGACCGAAAACACTGGAAATAGCAAGACAGGTAACGAGTCAACTCGGCATCGAACATAGAGTCGTGAACTTCAAAGAAGAGTTCGGCGTTAGCCTTGATGAAATAATGGCGAAGAAGAGGGAGGTAGCTGCCTGCACCTACTGCGGGGTCTTCAGAAAAGTACTGCTGAATAAAATTGCGAATCAAATTCGCGCCACAAAAGTTGCGACGGGTCACAACCTCGATGACGAGGCGCAGGCTGTGCTGTTGAACTATCTCAGGGGTGATATAGAGAGACTGGCGAGGCTCAGACCATCGAAGATCCAACCGGATCTCGTGCCGAGGATCAAGCCGCTGCAGGATGTACCGGAAAAGGAAGTGGCTTTATATGCAATCGTGAAGGGGCTGAGTGTCAGTCTTGATGAATGCCCCTATACTTACCAATCCCTCCGCGGCGAGATCCGCGATATACTCAACGACTTCGAGGTAAAACATCCCGGCACGAAATACGGAGTAATGTCCGGCTTCGAGAAAATTATGCCTGCTCTGAAAACGATGTATAAGCAGATAGAGCTCTCTTCGTGCGAGCACTGTGGCGAGCCCGCTAATGATAAGCGATGCCAGGCATGTAAATTTCTGGAGCAATTAGGAAAAATAAAAAAATAAAATAAAAAATATCTATTATCGAATTATGTCGATAATTGAATCTGCACCCTTCTTCTCGTCTTTTCTCGCAGCCGTGCTGGGGTGAAATGCAGGAACCCTTCTTCCCTCGTTCTTGCCAAGTATCTGAGCCGATTGAATGCCGGTCATTATTGCCATAACGCGCACTTTGCCCTCGTAATCCTTCTTGACCCTTGCACCCCAGATGACATTTGCATGCGGATCCAGCTCGTATGTCAGCGCCTCAGCGATTTCATCCGCTTCTTTTAGGGTCATATCAGGGCCACCCGTGATATGCACCAGTGCACCTGTGGCACCTCTGTAGTCAACGTCAAGCAGCGGGTGATTTAGCGCTGCTCTTACAACGTTGTCCGCTTTGTCCTGGCTCTTGGCTTCGCCCACAAGCATTACTGCCACTCCGCCGCAGTTCATTATTGCGCGAACATCGGCGTAGTCCAGGTTGATCAGTGACGGCTGAGTGATCGTCTCCGAAATGCCTTTTACTGTTTCAGAGATCAGCTGATCCATAACCGAGAAAGCCTGCTCAATTGGCAGATTGGGTACATACTCAAGCAAACGGTTGTTGTCCAGCACGATCACAGAATCCGCTGATTGCCTCAGCTCTTCGATTCCTTCTTCTGCCTTTATCATTCTTGCACGCTCAACTCTGAATGGAGATGACACCATTCCAACGACGATGGCGCCCTGTTCTTTTGCGATCTGGGCCACTACAGGTGCAGATCCTGTGCCAGTACCGCCTCCCATACCAGCAGTAACGAAAACTAAGTCTGCGTCTTTCAGTACTTCTTCAAGCGTGCCTCTCGCAAGTTCAGCAGCCTTTCTGCCAACTTCAGGGAAACCGCCGGCTCCGAGTCCTCTCGTTAGCGATTTGCCGATCAAAATCTTTTTCTCGGCCTGTATCATGTCCAGGTGCTGCTTGTCCGTGTTTATTGCTATGGTCATTGCGCCTTCAACACTTATGTTGTAGAGCCGGTTTATGGTGTTGTTGCCTGCACCTCCGCAGCCTACGATTACTATAGATGGACTGCCGAAGTCTTCGAAGTCGTCTTCTGTATTTGTTTTTTCTTTCTCAGCTGCATTATACTTCATAGCTTCTTGTACTATCGATTCCATTTTCCATCCCCTCATTTTTTATTCAATATCAAGATAGAGCACTTTTTATCTCTATATTTTTATTCAACTTTAGCTGTCCTGTTTGTTTTAGCCGGACAGAGATTCCAACTGCTTAATCGATCAAGTTTATCTGCCTGTGGAAGGCTGATCACGCACGTTCCATCCCCTGAGCAAATATTATATTCATACATTTCGCTATATAAATTTTTCCGATATATGATCAGTTTTTGATAAAAAAGATTAAATTATTTACCACATCTGATAACAAACCTGCTCACTACACAAAGCGCTAAATATTCGAGACGAAAAGAATAAGTACTAAGATATTGATTTCAATATTTCACCCGCCTTAACTCAGACTGGCTAGAGTGCGCGGCTGTAGTTTGCAATCACGCCGAGTGATGTACCGCGTGCCGAAACCGCGATGTCCCCGGTTCAAATCCGGGAGGCGGGACTCCAATGCCCTGGTAGTGTAGTGGCCCATCATGAAGGCCTGTCGAGCCTTCGACTCGGGTTCAAATCCCGACCAGGGCGTGCGATTTTTAACTCTTTTCCCTAGTAAATTTCTTCAGACAAAGCATTATAGGTGTGTAGACAGATTATGCAATTGGGCTATTGAGATGAAAAGAGCAAAGGACATAATGGTTAGAGATGTTTTCACTATAGGAGGTAAGGCAAAGGTTGTGCTGGCGCGATTGAAGATGCTGAGGTACAGCATTGGCTGTCTCCCGGTTGTCGACAGAAGCGGCAGGCTGAAGGGGATTATCACTCTACGAGACATTGAACTAGCTGGCAATGATATCTCCAGTATTACGGTGGAGGATTTGATGAGCAAAGACCTTGTTACTTGCGCTGAAGATACAGGCGTGAAGGAGCTGGTCGATATTATGATTAATACCGGGATCCAGCGCATTCCTGTGGTGAAGAATAAGAAGCTCGTTGGACTTGTGACCCAGACCTCGATAATAAAAGTAGCAAGGGAGCTATTATAGTCTTTGAGAGATCATTTTGAATTTTTTGGCAGGGGGATCTTCTGGAAGTCTCGTATAAGCGTGGAAGAATTATGGTAAAAAATATCGATGAAAACTGGGAAGAGATCATAAAAGAAACAAGAGGTGCGTGGCGGAAGC
>CAZVYP010000109.1:0-3392 GCA_964631075.1 uncultured Methanocellales archaeon | reverse complement strand
TCCCCTTTTCCTAAATCAAAACTCTGGATGAACCTGACCATTCCTATCGGCCCCAGAGCTTTCGCAAGGGCATCAATTCCATTTTTCCTGATTTCATTAAGGGTTTTACTTCTAGCTTCCACTTTCAGTCACTTCCATCAGCCACTTTACAGGATTTTCTACTCTTACTTTAATAAGACTCTTGTTAGCCTTAACCTTTTTTACTATCTCATCATCACTTGTGAGCATAACATCAGCGGACCTTTCCGCACAGGCTATATGTAAAGCATCTACAGCTCTTAATCCAATCCTTTCCACGTCAGAAGCTCTTCTGATTATGTCCAGGTCAACAATCACACTCTCTCTTTTAATCGATGCAAGTATCTTCACTCTCGTTTGTCTCTCGTCATCTGGAATTTTGGAGATCTCGTAATCTATGACTTCACTCCCTATGAGTTATCCAATCAAGTAAACATCGGTTTAAGAGGGCCAAAATCGCTTCCGATTCAATCCTGATTTTATCCTGGGTTTGATCGTCAAAAGGCCTGTTGAGGCAACAAACATCCAAGTAAATTCTCATTAATTTTTTCATAAGCTATATCTTCATGTACTTTTTTCATATAATATAACGATTCCCCACAGGCAGACACGACTGAGTTTTTTGCTGAAATGCAAATATCCAAGCTATCCCCATTCGATTCCTCTTACATCAGAGATCGAGGTCCCGCAACTGGCTCTCGGATATAGCTTCTTACGGTGTATATGAATATCTTTTTCTGCCACTCGCCGGTAGTGCCGCAGGTGTCCACAAAGATCTCAAGTGCCTCCAGCTTTTTATACGATCAGGCGCTTTGCCTTTTGAAGTGTATGTTAGAGCTCTATTATTTCTCCAGCCTTTTTAATCGGCCAGATCCAGGCACTTCCAACTCGCTTGATTCCTTGAGCTCGCAGCTCATGTCTGGCTCTGGGTATTGTTTTTCTCAAAAAACCACTATCATAAATTATTCTGCCATCATGGATTGCATCCAGCAGGTAGCCTGCTCTGGCTTTAAATTGCTCTATGAATTCCCCCTCAGTCATCCATATACTCTGAATTAAGGGAGAAAAATTTTCTATATTCCTGACAGCTTCAGCCCTCTCAAATAAATCTTTAGGAAGCTCTTTTGCAACCACAATAAGATCTATATCGCTCTTCGGAAAGGGTAATTCTTCCCCTCTTGCTAATGAGCCAAAGAGTATGACCCCGGTTGCTTTATTTCTGATTTTTTCCAGATATTCTTTAATCAAGATCGCATACTCTTTATTCAAATCCTTTAAAGAAGTTTCTTCCAAGTTTTATTACCTCTGCTGTATTTTTAAAAAGTAAACTGGCTTTATCTGCATCATATATCTCAGAGGGCATTATTATCCTGTCAACTGTCTCCCATCCATATCTTGGAAATTCTTTCTGGCTTTCCATGATTCTGGTAAAAGCCACTATTTTCTCCAGTAGCCCAAGCTCTTTATTCTGCATATGATACTTATTCCCCCTTATAACCATGAGCTCTATCACCGAAGATGGGAAATGAGTTTTTCCTGGCTCTATTCCAACAAAGCTCAATATGGCTTTACAGACCTTCTCGCAGCACTGCTGTGAATGAAAGACTGCGCTTGGAAACCTCTCATTTTCAAGATCGATGGATGCATCCTTCAGATCTTCTTCAGCCATTTTCATCCAGTATTCTGATTTTGTCTTATTTTTCATTTAAATCCGTTATTTTATAAATATCTGTCTCGCCCTCGAAAAATCCGGATAATGATTCCTCTGCGAGCTTCATCATTGAGACAATCTCTCTTTCGTACAATAGCTCGTCTACCTTTTTCGAAGTCTCAATTACATGCCACTTTATATCCCTAACTTCAGCTTCTATGTTCATATCCCTGTTTATGATATTACTCTTCATCCCTAAATGAAGTTATCTCGAAAATCCACGCTATCCCAGTTCGATCCCTCTTATCACATCCACTTTGGGATCAATTCAGAGATCGAAGTATGCCCTCAACTGGCTCTCGGATATTCCGCTGTAGCTTTTAACGGTATCTATAAACAGCTTCTTCTGCCACTCACCCGTAGTACCATAGGTGTCCTCGAAGATCTCAAGTGCCTCCAGCTTTTTCACGATCAGGCGCATCTGCACCGAAGTTAAATATCCTTTGTAGCACATCGCGGCCAGCATGTTGGTAAAGTAACCTAGGCGCTTGCCTCTGTCACTCGATATATTCTTCACCACTCCGCAGTTTGCACAGTAAGGATGCTTCTCGAGCATGCAGCCGGACAACGGCAGCCAGACTCGCTCTGCACAACCACAATCCCTGTGTACGCAACCCACCTTGCGCTCCCCTCCTTGTTCACGGGAAATTTACAGTTCTTAGATGCATTTGAAAAACTTAAAGCTATCGGTTAGAAGATACAAAAAACAATGTAGGACAAAAAAAAGGCAGTCATATTCGTATGTGGCACACATCTGACAAACGCAAAAAGCCGCTTAATATCCCCAAGCACAGAGTACCGGGGAAGGGGAGTTTATGAGGGCTGTTAAGGGACGTTCAGCAGTTCTGTCAGCTACTAAAATAATGTACGCACTATGCTTCAAATCGACCTCGCATAGACATTGATAGGGATCCTTTTAACGCCGATTTTCTCAAAGTGCTCATCCTCGCTGACAATAGATCTTTCTCCCAGGCGGTTCATAGTTGCAAGATGCAGTGCATCTCGAGGCTTTAGCTTCCGTGCATCCATCGCTTTAGTCATCTCCCACACATCGCCGTACACAACCGGGATGATGTCCAGATCCTTCAGCATCAGCACCGCTCTGCATGCTTCAGCCGATGTTGAAATGTCCGCTCTTCTCATAACAGCCCACGCGAGCTCATCCAGCGTGAGGCAGCTTGTTCTGGCTTCTTTCTTTTTCAGATTTGCCAGTATATGCCGGGATGCATCCCCGAGTTTGTCCGTAGCGAGAGCTGCAAACACGAAAACGTTCGCATCAAGGTAGACCACCTAAGCACCACCCAGCATTTCCTCGTAGAGCCTGTCTCCCCAGACAAGCTCAGATGATTTCGCTCCGAACCTGCGAGAGATCTCGAAGAGTTTTTCAATCGAGTCATGGCGAATTGACTCTACTATCGCTCGTTCGCCTTCGATGTCCAGAAGGACGGTATCGGCAGGATTTATCCCCATCCTTTCTCTGATTGCCTTCGGGATCACTATCTGTCCCTTGGGTCCAACTTTAACCTTCAACTTCATAAGTATTACTCTAAGTTATACTTATTTAAACTTATGGTTATTCCTTATTTCTACCGCCTGTTTCGAACATTTGGTGTCCTCGAAGATCTCAAGTGCCTCCAGCTTTTTCACGATCAGGCGCATCTGC
>CAZVYP010000108.1:1252-3777 GCA_964631075.1 uncultured Methanocellales archaeon | reverse complement strand
AGAATTCGAACAAAGCTATACCTGTTTGATTCCTCTTTCAGCGGATCAATTCAGATATTCCGGAGTGAACTTCAATCACAGGAAAGTGAAAATTTTTATGTATCTTGGACGCGTCGAATAAAGAGATGAGTTACCGGAGCAATTCTTTTTCAAGTTTAAGGCTGCTTCTCATTCCAAATGTCTTCAGCATCACATTTTTTGCGATCCTGCTTGCCGAGGCTCTACTATTTTTGAAGCAGTTCTGGCTTGGTCTACTTGTGCATGTTGTCAATCTGATTTTTATCATAGGATCGGTCATCCTTGCGGCTTATCTTCTGAAGATCAAGGAGAGAGTGGACAGGAGCAGTCTGGATTATCTTCAGGTTATCATGCTGATCCCGCTGCTGCGTATTTTAAACGTCTCGATGCCCGTGTTTTTCTCGCTTACTGTTTACTGGTTCCCGCTTATCTACGCACCTATGTTCATACCGATCTTCATTGTCTCGAGGAGCCTCGGCTTCACAGGGGAGCAGCTCGGAATTAATAGCAGGAAAATAGCGCTCTTCATACCCCTCGGGCTTTTAATCGGAGCTGTGATCGGAGTGATTGAGTCTTTAATACTCAGCCCCGCGTATCTTATTCCTGATCTGAGCTGGGGCAACGTGCTGCTGCTTGCAATCGTGATGTTCTTTTTCGTCGGCCTTGTAGAAGAACTGGTCTTCAGGTCGATTGTGCAAACACGGCTCGAGCAGCTTTTTGGCTTGAATGGTGGACTTCTAGTAGCGGGCCTGTTATTCGGCGTGATGCACTCGGGATACAGCATGTTCCTCGAAGTCGTCTTCGCGTTTTCAGCAGGCATCTTCATAGGCTATCTCTTCCAGAGGACGAGAAGCCTGTTGTTCATCACGGTGATACACGGTGCAATCAACGTATTTCTCTTCGGGATAATACCACTTTTAACGCTTTAGAAAAGCCTTCTCGCAAGTAAGATTGATGCGATAGCAAATGCAACCTCTAATCCTGGAACTGGAGTTGGAGTCGAAGCTGGTGTTACCCCCGGCTTAAAAGTTGAAGTCGGAGCCGCAGTTGCCGTCGCAGTCGGAGCTACAGTCGCAGTCGCTGTCGGCGCTGGCACTGCGATTGATGAGATTGCGAATATCGAGAATCCAGTGGATGATGCCTCATAGGTAATACTACCATCCTTTAATACAATCCTCGTTGGCAGCTGCATCCAGGCACCGCTGGTGTACCTGTGGAGAGCAATCGCGTCCTCGGCTATGCCCTCTTTTTCCAGCCAGTTTCTGTCAACGTTGAACCTGATCTTTACATCCCTGTAAAAGCTATCAGGTATGCTTATGTATAAGTTGAGATAGCCATACAGCTTGCCCGTGACAGCGCTTATATTCACCGGTTTTTCCTTCAATTTTTGCACCGCAAGTGAAAACGCATTTGTGCTCTGCGCCATCGTGAAGTTGACCTCCACCACTGGCTGGTTAGTGCCGCTAAGATTTATTACAAGGCTTTTGCCGGCAGCTCCATAGTCGAAAGACCTGCTCACCGAGATCTCAACCGCGTATTCAGGCGAGGATGGCACGCCTCCACCTCCACCTCCGCCTCCGCTATCGCCTCCTGAAGAGGGTGTTGGCGCTGGTCTCTCGCTCAGCGTAACCGTCTTCGTTACGCTGCCCGCTGTTACCGTGAACAGTCCCTGCGGTATGCCATTTGTATTCACGCTGAGCTCGAAGCTCCCGTTGCTGTTCGCGGTAACCGGCTTCGAAGCCACAATATCAAGGTCCACAGATGTTGCTCCATCTGCTGCATCGCCATAGATCTTGATATCATAGGTACCCTCGGGCACGTTGCCCTGCGAGACCACAGCTATATCATTAACAGCATCACTGCCCTTGGTGAACCAGATTACTATTTTAACTGAGACATAAAGATTTTTAACATTAACCGCGGTAACGGAGAAGGTATTCTCACCTGGCGGGATGTATATCCCGTAGAGCCGATACACATATTTGCCGCTTTCAACAGCAACTGTTTTCTCGAAGGAGGAAGAAATAGTTACCTTTTCACCCGGCGTTGCATTGCCTGAGATAACCACAGTGTCCCCGCAATACGGAGCAGAGGGCGAGATCCCGAGATCAAGCACGGCCGCACCCGCTATCAGAGGAATCAACAGGAGGAATACCAGTGCGAAGAATATGCGAGGCATGGCCATAGGTAAAATATATCCTGATATGAAAAAAATTCTTCTAATGCAGCACTTCGATTACTTTGAAAACAACAATCGCGCTGAATGCCAGCAGCAAGGGCAGGATCGAAGTATTGAGCACATATTCAACCCTGCGGTCATAGATACTTGAAGCCGAGACTATTTCCTTGGTGGAGAGCAACAAAATCAGGGCCACCGTGGCAAGTATACCTCCAAATGCGAGACCCACTACTGAGGTCATGGAAACAACACTGGTGGCAGCACTCGTAGTAACAGCACTCGTAGTAACAGCACTCGTAGTAACAGCACTCGTAGTAACAGCACTCGT
>CAZVYP010000108.1:0-1152 GCA_964631075.1 uncultured Methanocellales archaeon | reverse complement strand
AGTAACAGCGTTAACTATGGTTGTAAGCATCCAAAAAATGTAATAGACTTCCAATCATAAAAGGATTTCGGTTTAAAATAATAAAATTTTGATAATTAACTCAGGTTTTTTCCACTTTCAACGTTTTCCCCCCACGCTGCAGCGCAACTTTGCCTGTGCGCACCATCTCTCTGATGCCAAACTGACTCAGCAGCTGAGTAATCGCATTGATCTTGTTCTCATCACCGGTTACCTCTACGATCAGACTCCTCGGCGCCACGTCAATTATCCTGGCCCTGAATATATCCACGACCTGAATGATTTCAGAACGGGATTTCTGGTCAGCGTTTACCTTGATCAGCGCAAGCTCTCTCCCGACCGATACATCATCATCGAGGCTGATCACTCTTATTACATCGATGAGCTTGCTAACCTGCTTCGTTACCTGTTCGAGCAGTGGCTGATCGCCCTCAACAACGATCGTCATCCTGGAAATATCAGGATTCTCAGTCACCCCCACTGCAAGGCTGTCGATGTTGAAACCACGGCGTCTGAATAAACCGGCTGTCCTTGCAAGCACTCCAGGCTTATTTTCAACGATAACTGAAATAGTATGCTTCATTCCTCTCACTACCTACCCCATAAGCATTATTTATTGCGCATATCGAAATAGCAGTGACATAATATCAATCTTTTGGCGCAAATCGAAGAAAAGCATATAATACTCTTCCACCAATTTTTGATGAAACAAGCGCGGGGGTTGCCAAGTCAGGCCAATGAGCGAGGCTTCACTCGAAACCTCCCTCGGCTAAAGGCGCAGGACTTAAGATCCTGTCCCGAAGGGGTTCGTGAGTTCAAATCTCATCCCCCGCATACCGCTCCAGAAACGGCTCCCGAAAAAGAAGCAAAGAAGAGATAATCCGGAGACTCGTCGAAGAGACGGTAACACGCGCTCAGAAGCTCCAACCATCTGAAGTAATTAAGAGTAAGCAATTACAAAATTATTTATTTTTGTAGTTCCTTACCATTTATTATGAGATGGGAAGGTACAGCCCTGGATGCTCTCAAATCCAAATTCGGTAGCGGAATTTTTAGGGCAGATGATGCATTTAAGGTTCTAAACAGGGAAAAAGGATATTCTGAGGGGACTGTATATCGACTTCTTCACGACCT
>CAZVYP010000107.1:0-3915 GCA_964631075.1 uncultured Methanocellales archaeon | reverse complement strand
TGCACCGCTAATAGGAACTCCGCTTGCATTCAACACATATCCTGATATGTTATAGGTTGGGGTTGGAGAGGGTGCTGCGGCAGTTGTAACTAGTATCAAGTCGCTGTTATCGCCCCAGTTACCGGAGCTATCATTGGCCCTGACCTTAAACTGATAAAGCGTGCTCGCAGAGAGACCTGTTACGTTGTAATAATTATTCTGAGTATAGCCAAGATGAGAGTCGTTTTTAAAGACCTCATAGCCCCAGAGGTCAACTTCAGAATTCGCCGTCCACGTTAGATTCACAGTCGTCTGCGTCGGTGCATCGCTCGCTAAACCAGTTACCTGAGCAGGCGCTGAATCTACAACCGTAACGTTCCACGTGATGATATCTGTTGTTCCATTGGCGTTATAGCCATAAACAGATATATTAAAACTCCCTGTATCCATGAACTGCCTTGATGCATTGCTATCTGGACTTCCATTTCCGCTTATAATCGTCGCATTGGTCCAGTACCAGTTATCAATCGTCTGATTAGCAGTAACATTAAAAGTCACAGAACTCAACAGTTCAACATTAAAATTAAGATTATTATTATTTGTAACGTTATTTCCCAGCGAGACAATTGCGGGTGCATCTCCAGTCTGGGCAAGCACTTTGTAGCTTGTGTTAAAAATTAATAGTGTTATTGACAGGAACAACAGTATATATTGAAAAATTATGGCTGAACGAGTTTTTTGATTGGATTTATTTCTTTCTTGAGTTTTTGAATATTTTCGTATCATTAGTCCATATCCTTTTGGTTTGAATTTGATACTTTAGGATGAATTTTGTTATCTTAGTTGATAAACCTTGAATAAGCAAGCTCCCTGCAACTTCGCATCCAGTTTTCAAATCCCACTTTAATTCAATCAAATTTAAACTATAAAAACGTATCCAAATGATGATGATGGGCCCGACCGGATTCGAACCGGTGACCACTCGGTTATGAGCCGAGCGCTCTGACCTGACTGAGCTACGGGCCCGCCTTCCTTACTTTATGTGCTGTAGATTTATAAAGATTTTTGACCCGCTGGAGTAGTTTTATTTTATCTCAGTGCAATATTGACCGTGATGAGGGTTGGCATAATCTATCACGAGGATTTCTGGATCAAGGGCTATCCCGTGCTTAAGAGCAGAGTCAAGGCTTCTTTTTATTATATGATTCACACAGGCTTGCTGGAAAGGAAAAATATTGAAGTATTCACTCCGGTTAATGCTCCTCTCGAGTTGGTGAAAAAAGTGCACACCGAGTTGCATATTAAAATGGTGAAAGACGCCGGCTACTGGGATATAGCTCTGCTCTCGGCTGGCAGCGTTGTGCTCGCCACAGAGCTGCTTGTCGATGACAAAATTGACGGTGCATTTGCCTACGTAGGCACTGCCGGGCACCATGCGGGCAGGGAGGGCTTCTGGGGATTCTGCTATCTTAATGATATCGCAATCTCGATAGAGCGAGCAAGAGAACTTGGACTTAAAAAGTTTTTAATCATCGATATCGATCCGCATTACGGCGATGGCACGAGGAATATTTTTCTAAGCGATGAAAACGTAATGCACATCAATTTCTACTCCACTTCCACAATTGCATATCTGGATGTGGAGGAAGATTCATTTGAACCACCACGCACAGTTAAGGAAGACTTCAATTACAAGCACAATAAATTCGACATAGGAATGCCGGCTGACACAAAGGATGAGTGGTTTCTCCATGAGATTGACGGGATGCTTGAGCTTGAAAATGTTAAAAACTTTGACTGTTCAATTTGCTATGTGATTTTCGGGCATGATTCCCACAAAGATGACTACGGCGGTCTGGAACTCACCTCGGCTTTTTACCCGGAATTTGCCAGAAAGATAAAGAAGTTTGTAGAGCAGAAAAAGGCAAAGCTATGCTTTGTATTGAGCGGCGGGGGAAATGTGGAGGTTGCGAAAGCTGCGATCTCAGATGTTATTGATGTGCTGAGCTCCTGATAGGCCAGCGCTCCCGGATCTCGCTTTCCCGCAAAATCTGATAGCCCAGCTTCCTGATGTTTTCCTCAAGCCACCTTCTCTTCTCTCCTGAAATAGACTTGCGATCGATGTGGGCAAAGTCAGGGGTAGATTTTTCAAATACTATTTGGAGCATCTCGAAGTCGAGATCTTTCAGGGAGTGGTCGGGTATCACATGGGCAAAGGTTACGTCTGTTTCGAAGAGCAATTTACTCTGCCGCGGTGCATAGTGGGTGCCGCCGAAGCTTACAAGAACCGGCTTTTTCTCAGCAGGAGTGAAAGTGGTTATTGCCTGTGCGAGCATTCTGCCGACCTTTTTATCTCCCCATTCCTTCTCGCTGCTGCCGATCTCGACATATAGAGAAGGTGTTTGCAGGTCGCTCGGACCGTGATGTGTGCCCTCCATTGTGACCAGAAATTCTGTACTGCCTGCGATTGTTTTCAGCATAGTTAGTACTGGCTTCAACGCATAGGGCGCAGGAGTGGCTATTTCTCTCGCTCTACCGCCGTGCATCGCCTCGCCGATGTTACCTGTGAAGTGAGCGGTAATCATCGGTTTTGGATCCCTGGATTTATGCATGCTCGCGAACACCAGAATGTCAGGTTTTTGCTCGATCTTTCGATCTATGCCATCTGCGTAAGTATGGTACTCCTCGATTTCAACCAGGGTATAATTCAGGTGCTGCCAAATGCTGCCAGTTTCTTTTTTCCCCAGAAATTGCCAGTCAAGCAGTTCAAGTAAGTTGCTCTTTATATTCTGCCCTGCCGGATCGGCGGTTGAGACTATAATCGCAATTTTCTGGCCAACCATATTCCTCAAAATAGTGCAATGGTGGAATAAAGGTTTCCCAAAACTATTTACACGAGCAGGGGATAGCAGATATTCATGGATCAACTGCTCGAGACTGCTCAGAAAATTAGGAGTATGGAGATCAGAGGCGCAGCTCTTATCGCCAGAACCGCTGCCGGTGCTCTGAAGCAAAAAGCGCTCTCATTAAAGACCACTTCTTTTAAGGAGTTCGACGGTGAGATGAAAAAAGCTGCGAGTACTTTGATTGAAACAAGGCCTACTGCTGTGAGCCTGCCGAATGCTGTTAAAATTGTTATGAACTACAGCTCAAAAACTGTTGAAGGCGCTAGAAGAGAAATTGTGGCGAATGCCTCGCAGTTTATCGAGAGGAGCGAGAAAGCTATTGAGAAGATCGGGGAAATTGGAGCGCAGAGGCTGAGTAATGGCGATGTGGTGATGACGCATTGCAATTCTTCGGCGGCTCTCTCGGTTATAACAACTGCTTTTAAGCAGGGCAAGCAGATTGAGGTTATTGCAACTGAGTCGAGACCGAGATGGCAGGGGCACTTGACTGTTAAGCGTCTGAGTGAGGCTGGTATTCCTGCTACTCTGATAGTTGATTCTGCGGCCCGGCATTTTATGAGGGAAGTTGATCTCGTGTGCGTCGGGGCGGATGCGATCGGCGTGAATGGTGTTGTGATAAACAAGATCGGTACCTCGCAGCTAGCGCTTGCGGCGCATGAAGCGCGTGTGAGCTTTATTGTGGCTGCTGAAACCTATAAGTTCAGCCCGAGAACGGTGCTCGGGGAGCTGATCGAGATTGAGGAGAGACCGATCGAGGAAGTGATTGACCGAGAAAGCCTAGCTGAGCAGGTGGTTGTCAGAAATCCTGCCTTCGATGTGACGCCTAAAGAATATGTAGATTTAATTGTAACTGAAGCCGGTGTTTTTCCACCTGAGCTGGCATATCTGGTTATTAAAGATTATCTTGGATGGACTTTTGAGGAGATGGAAACAGAGTTGAAGCTTCATAAGAAGAGATTCAGTGGAGATTAATTACCTGACTTTTTACCCTATTTTATACACTACGTCTATTTGTTTATGATGCCTAGTT
>CAZVYP010000106.1:0-4312 GCA_964631075.1 uncultured Methanocellales archaeon | reverse complement strand
AAAATAGTGCGGGGAGTGAGATTTGAACTCACGAACACCTGCGTGACAGGGTCCTAAGCCCTGCGCCTTTAGTCAGAAGAGAAAACGGTTTTCTCCTTTATTGACCTGGCTTGGCAATCCCCGCTTTTGCTGTGGATTGGAAGTTATATTGTTACTTGCTTAAAAATGCTATGCTGATGGGTTTTGCTTGATTATGAAAATGTGGAGAGCTATACTTTCCCTGCTCTCCAGAACAGCAGGATCATTGAAGCTATTGCGATGAGTACCAGTATCACTAGCAATATCTTATACATGGTTTCGCTTATTGGTGTTGCCTTCATCGCTATGGTCTCCTCTTTCTTATTTGTTTTTCTTATCTATTATTTTTATTCTTCTGTCAGCTAAGTGTTCCTCCCTGGTCGGCTGAGTTCACGGTTTTTGCGTATCTCTTTAGGTAGCCATGCAGCTTTTGCTCCGGTGCTCTCCATTGCCTGCGTCTCTGCTCTATCTCAATTTTGCTGATCTTTAATTCGACTTTCCTGCGAGGTATGTTGATCGAGATAATGTCGCCGTCTTTCACCATCGCGATTAGCCCTCCATCTATGGCTTCGGGGGATATGTGGCCGATGCATGGTCCTCGTGTGCCGCCTGAGAATCTTCCGTCGGTTATCAGTGCAACGTGCTCGCTTAATCCCATTCCAGCGATTGCGGATGTTGGTGTGAGCATTTCCGGCATTCCGGGGCCTCCCTTCAGTCCGACGTAGCGTATCACTATTACTTCTCCTTTTTGGATCCTGTTAGCGGTGATTGCTTCTATTGCTGCTGCTTCTGAGTCGTATACCTTTGCCTCTCCTTCGAATCTGAGCATCTTTCGATCTACGGCTGCGGTTTTTACAACGGCTCCTTTTTCAGCGAGGTTTCCGTGCAGTATTGATATGCCACCTGTTTTGCTGTATGGCTTGCTCAGCGGTTTTATCACTTCTTCACTGTATATCTTTGCCTCGGCGGCGATTTCGTATATCTTTTTTCCGCTGACGGTTTTTTCGTTGTTGAGGAATTTCACTGCGCGCTTTAAAATCGCGGGTACTCCACCTGCTTCATGCAGGTCTTTCATAGTGTGCTGTCCTGAGGGATTCAATTTGCAGATATTTGGCGTCTTTCTGCTAATGCTGTCGAACAGGTCGAGAGGAAGAGCTATGTTTATTTCTTTTGCGATTGCAGGTAAATGCAGCACGGTGTTGGTTGAGCCGCCGATCAGCATGTCCACTGTTATTGCATTTTCAAATGATTTCTTATTCACAATTTTGCCTGGTGTAAGATTTGTTTTTATAAGTTCTAATATGCGCGCTCCGCTTTCCTTTGCGATTCTTCTTTTTTCAGCGCTCACAGCGAGGGATGTTCCGCAGTATGGCAGCGATAAACCGAGCACTTCGGTGAGGCACTGCATTGTGTTAGCGGTGTATAACCCCTGGCAGCTGCCACATCCCGGGCAGGCTCTTTCTTCTATGAGTTTCAGCTCTGCTTCGCTTATTTCGCCGCTTAGTACCCTGCCCACTCCTTCAAATGTTGACATCAGTGTTAGAGGGTTTCCGCGGTGTTCTCCGGGCAGCATCGAACCGCCTGTTACGAAGATAGCTGGTAGGTTCATTCTGAGGGCTGCCATCAGCATGCCTGGCATGATTTTATCGCAGGAGCATACACATACCAGTCCGTCGAATTGATGCGCTTGAACCATCAGCTCGACTGAATCGGCAATAACTTCTCTAGAGGGTAAAGAATACTTCATTCCCTCGTGTCCCATTGCTATGCCGTCGCATATTCCAATGGTGCCGAACTCAAACGGCACTCCGCCCGCAAGTCGTATGCCGGCTTTCACGTTTTCCGCTAGCGCTCTCAGATGAAAGTGACCGGGTACTATTTCATTCCAGGCATTTGCAATACCTATGAATGGGAGATTTATTTCTTTATCTGTTAATCCGCCTGCTCTGAGAAGTGCCCTGTGAGGTGCACGAATCAGACCTTTTTTCGCTTTTTCGCTGCGCATAATGACCACGTAGAATAGAGCTGCTCGAAGGTATAAAAATTTACACTCCGCTACACCATAAAATTTTTATAGAACCATAAACCTATCAGTTCTTCTATATCTCGTGATTTTAGGAGGGATATAAATTGGCTGAACAGCAAGCACAACCAATTATAATTCTGAAAGAAGGTTCACAGAGGACTCGCGGTAGAGAAGCGCAGAGTATGAATATACTGGCGGCAAAAACTGTTGCCCAGGCAGTTCGCACCACTCTCGGTCCGAGGGGCATGGATAAGATGCTCGTAGATTCCCTGGGCGATGTGGTGATCACCAATGATGGTGCCACGATTTTGAAGGAAATGGATATAGAGCATCCTGCCGCAAAGATGATGGTGGAGATCGCGAAAACACAGGACGAGGTAGCTGGAGATGGCACAACCACGGCAGTAGTTTTAACCGGAGAGCTGCTTGTGAAAGCAGAGGAGTTGGTTAATCAGGAAATCCACCCTACTGTTGTAGTCTCAGGCTATCAGATGGCTGCTCAGAAGGCACAGGAAATTCTCAACAGCATTGCTACGCCTATCCCTGAAGAGGATGAAGCGCTGCTGAGAAAAATTGCAATAACTGCAATGAGCAGCAAGGGATCAGAGGGTGCACAGGATAAGCTGGCTGATCTCGCTGTGAAATCCGTGAAGATGGTTGCAGAAAAAGAGGGAGAAAAGAACAAGGTTGATATAGACAACATTAAAGTTGAGAAGGTAATGGGAGGGGGAAGCGCGGATTCTGAGCTTATTGGTGGAATTATCATCGATAAGGAAAGAGCACATCCGGGCATGCCAAGAGTTGTCAGGGGAGCAAAGATAGCGCTGATCGGGGAAGCACTTGAGTATAAGAAGACGGAGGTAGATGCAGAGATTTCCATAACATCGCCGGATCAGCTTAAAGCCTTCCTTGATGAGGAAGAAAAAATGCTCAGAGACAAGGTAGAGAAGATAAAGAAAGCTGGTGCAAATGTTTTGATCTGCCAGAAGGACATCGACGACATAGCCAAGCACTATTTATCCAAGACCGGAATTTACGCGATAAAACAGGTTAAGAAAAGCGATATAGAAAAGCTTTCGAGAGCAAGCGGCGGTAAAATAATTCAAACATTTGCTGAGACCAAGGAGAACGACCTCGGCTATGCTCAGATAGTCGAGGAGAGAAAGATTGGCGATAAAACCCTGACGTTTATTGAAAAATGCAAGAACCCCAAAGCCGTTTCACTTCTCCTGAGAGGCGGCACAGAGCATGTTGTTGACGAGATTGAGAGAGCAGTCCACGATGCATTGCGGGTCGTGGGTGTAACCGTTGAGGACAGGAAATTCGTCGCCGGAGGCGGCGCTCCCGAAGTTGAGGTAGCCCTGCGTCTCAGGAACTATGCTGCAACTGTAGGTGGAAGACAGCAGCTTGCAATCGAAGCCTTTGCAGATGCGATTGAAGTAATCCCCCGCTCACTGGCGGAAAATGCAGGTCTCGACCCGATTGACATTATGGTTGAGCTGCGATCGCAGCACGAGCGCGGCAAGAAGACTGCCGGCATAAATGTCCAGAGCGGCAAAGTTGTGGATATGCTGCAGGAAAATGTTGTCGAACCGCTAAGGGTAAAGACGCAGGCAATAAAATCCGCAAGCGAGACTGCAAATATGATCCTGCGGATAGACGATGTGCTGGCTGCGGCAAAGACGAAGATACCTGGAGAGGAATCCCAGTACCCGGGTATGCCTCCTGCAAGCGGCGGTTTTGAAGAATAAAATCTTCTTTTCTCTTTTTCTTTTTCAAATTAATATAATAAAATATGAATATTATAAACTCGGTGGCGGGCAGAAACCTTATATAGCGCGGAAACAAATACGTAAATGGACATATCTGGCGGGGCAGAAGCCTTATATACCTGATATCATATACAGTAGAGTCCTAAAATCAGCTTTGAATATGACTGGTGAGTATTCAAAGCGAGCATAAATTATAATTCATCAGCACATTTGATTCGTGGACTGATTTGTGCCATGCAGTTCAGATGTTAGGGATAACTCCCTCGAAATGAAGAACTGCTCTCCTACCACGAAATATCAATGGAGCTTCAAGAAAACTGGTTAAATAACCAGAACCTTGATGCTGACGTTGTCCTAGCAGTTCGGAAAATCCGACTGGCTCACCGCTAATATACTTCAATTTCAATTCCGGTTGATCCTGCCGGAGGTCACTGCTATCGAGGTTCGACTAAGCCATGCGAGTCGAGAGGGGTTAAGCCCTCGGCATACTGCTCAG
>CAZVYP010000105.1:0-4336 GCA_964631075.1 uncultured Methanocellales archaeon | reverse complement strand
TGCACCGCTAATAGGAACTCCGCTTGCATTCAACACATATCCTGATATGTTATAGCTTGGGGTTGGAGAGGGTGCTGCGGCAGTTGTAACTGGTATCGAGCTGCTGTTATCGCCCCAGTTACCGGAGCTATCATTGGCCCTGACCTTAAACTGATATAGAGTGCTCGCAGTGAGACCTGTTACGTTGTAATAATTATTCTGAGTATAGCCAAGATGAGAGTCATTTTTGAAGACCTCATAGCCCCAGAGGTCAACTTCAGAGTTTGCCGCCCAAGAGAGATTCACAGTCGCCTGCGTCGGTGCATCGCTCGCTAAACCCGCTACCTGAGCAGGTACTGAATCCACAACAGTTACGTTCCACGTGATGTTATTCGTTGTTCCATTAGCGTTATTGCCATAAACAGATACATTAAAACTCCCTGTTGAAGTGAACTGCCTTGATGCATTACTCTCTGCAGTGCCATCACCACTCATAATCGTAGCATTGGTCCAGTACCAGTCAGCAATCGTCTGATTAGCAGTAACATTAAAAACCACAGAGCTCAAACGCTCAACATTAAAGTCAAGATTATCATTATTTGTAACGTTATTTCCCAGCGAGACTATTGCAGGTGCATCTGCAGCCAGTGATATCTGACATGCCACAATTAACACGATGAACAGACTTAAGCTTAATATACTCAACCTAATTTTCATAAGCGTACCCCTCGACACAAGTCATCTCCACAAATAATGCGCTGTTATCGATATTTAACCCATCGACAATTTCCTTCAATTTATACGATTTTTAAACTCTTTTTCAGTTTATAATCGTTTATCATAGTTTAAAATAATTATCTGGCAGAAATTCATCGTTTATTTATCAAAATAAAGATTTTAAACTGTTTTTGGTTGAGCTTTTTCAGAGGTCAGAGGCCATCATCATAATAATAATGATGTGTCAGAAAATTAAGATAAGATGAGGTGAAACTGTGTTCGAGATCGTTCAAATCACTTTAAGAAATAGGTCAATCGATTAAGTATTAAAAATCCTTTGAGATATTCGCTTCTGAAAAGAAATTGAAAAATCATCTTTTAAAATTAATAGGCTTCTATTGGTTTACAAAATTAGCTATAACATTAATGCTCAATTCTCATAAATTTTATGACTTTCTCCTAAATCAGTTTATATTGGAGTTCAGATACAAAGGAAATGGTAGGAAATAAGTTTCCGTCTTCCTGTTAATTGGGTGGGAAAAATTATGCAATGTATTGGGTGTGGAAATTGTGTAATTGTATGCCCTGTTAGCGCTAGTCGAGACCATTTGGTGTCAGGGGGATCTGGACCTCGAAATGAGATGGTCACTCTGGCAATTGAAAATGGGTTTGCCCGATGGAGACGCTTGGAATTATGCGAGGAATGCGGAACCTGCTTTGACGTTTGCGCCACTGGAGCGATTAGAGAGTTAAATGCATCCCGCTCCTTAATGCGGGCAGCATGGATTCGAGCTCGGAAAAGGTATTGTGATTAAAAAGGGGGTTTAAAATTGCCGGAAAGTTATCCAAATGCAAGGTCTACAACAGGAACCAACTTGAGAACTTGGGATTCCAGTCCTCTCAGTGGAATGTGTCCCATTTGCATAAAAGATTGCAACGTGCTTTGCGAGATAGGAAAGTCATCGATTCGCGGAAGAGAGGTGCTCTACCCAGTACCAGAGCAATTTGGGAAGAGCACAGCTGCATCCAACAAAGACTATGTAGTTGACTGGTCGCATTTCCAGATCCAGACTGGATTGTGGGGTGCAGAAGGAATCGAGGCTGACTCAGATGTAGCGATATTTCCAAATGTAAATATTGAAACTAAGACTGGCGGGGTAAAGCTAAAGGTTCCTATGCTAATTGCTGGCTTGGGATCAACAGCAGTTGCATATAATAATTGGGATGGCTTGGCACAGGGCGCAGCTATATGTGGTACAATCATAACTATCGGCGAAAATGTGTGCGGAATGGATATGGAAGCCAGATTTACCAATGGAAAGGTAACCTATTCCAGAGATTTGAAATATCGCGTTGAAAAATATCGGGAATTCTGGGATGGTAAATACGGCGATGTTGTGGTTCAAACGAATGTAGAGGATCAGAGACTCGGCGTCGATGTATATGCGCTTTCAAAACTCGAGGTTAACATAATTGAGCGCAAATGGGGACAGGGTGCTAAGGCTATAGGTGGAGAAGTAAGAATCACCGATTTAGATAAAGCCCTGGAGTTAAAACGCCGCGGATACATAGTAATCCCTGATCCAGAAGATAAAACAGAACAGGAAGCATTCAAAAATATGGTATTCACAACCTTCGAGAGGCACAGTCGTGTTGGAATGCCCGCTGAAAAAAGCTTTATTGAAGACATCGAGTGGCTTCGCGATCAGGGGGCAAAAAAAGTGTTCCTCAAGACAGGCGCTTATAGACCAGCTGCTGTTGCGTGGACTTTGAAGCTCGCCAGTGAGGCAAAAATTGACCAGCTTACGTTTGACGGTGCGGGTGGCGGTACAGGGATGAGTCCCGTACCAATGATGCAGGAGTGCAGCACGCCGACGGTATTCCTCGAGGCACAGGTTTTGAAGTGCTGTGAAATTCTGCGCAAAAAACGCAGATATGTGCCGAATATTGTTATCGCAGGCGGCTTTGTCAATGAAACACAGATCTATAAAGCAATTGCATTGAGCAACTTTGGCAAAGGACCATACGTAAAAGCGATTGCCACAGCAAGATCGCCGATCACAGCAGTGATGAAAGCAACGCACTTAGTTGAGCAATCGAAAGAAGGTGTCCTGCCAAACGATTTTGAAGAGAATTATGGCTCAAGCCCTGATCGATTCTTCATATGCTCAACAGAGCTGAGGCACAATTATGGCAAGAACTATGAAAAACTGCATCCGGGAGCAGTTGGTCTGTATAGCTACTTTGCGGATAGAATCAGCACAGGCTTGAAGCAATTGATGGCTGGAAGCAGGAAATTCAAGTTAGATCTACTTGACCGTGGCGATCTTGCCTCGCTCACAGATCGAGCAACACGCGTTACCGGAATTCCGCTCATAGAATACGTGGAACAAGAAGAGATGGAGCAAATTCTAAGCTGAATGTGTCAGGTGTAATATGCAATTAGATGACACAGTGGTAAAGGAAAAGGAAATATCAGCCGAAGAGGAACTTAAACATTTCAAGAACGTCGTAAAAAGTCTTATGAGAGATGCCATAAACGTTCTGGCAGAGATAGAATTGTTTTCTCACGGAGAGGAACTGGAAGAGAAAATCTCTATTTTAAATCATTATCTGGATTATACATTAAGACTATCTGAAGGCAAAATGGATGAAAAACCTTGAGAGGATGTGGACTGGCGAGAGCGATCGAAGAAAATGGAAATATTAGTTTATAGGCTGCAGGTTTCGAGGATTAAGGGGGATTTGATGAAATCAGTTTACTCGCTTGTGAGGAGCCCCAGAATACAAGATAATGCTTTGAGGAGCACAGATGTTGCGGTCAGCGGAAGCGACAGATTACCCACCTGCAAGGTCGCTGCAAAGCTGGCAATAGGTTTCAACTTGGACGAGATTGGGAATGACGTAACGAAGGAGACACCCTATAAATGAAAGCACCGAGGCGCATTACTATCGCAATGGATGAGGACACGTACAATTTATTTAAAAAGATGCAGGATGAGTTAGGGCTATCGCAAAGCCAAATAATGCGCGAAGGATTGAAATTTTATAGCAAACACAGAACGCTCTTTGAGTCCATTGAAAATGAAAAGGTTTACACTCACGCTGATATGCTCAGACTTGGCGAGCATGTCATAATGGATATAGACCGCTGGCTTCTCTTCTTGAAGTTTATCGAATCACATCCTGAGCAAGACAAGTTCTGGGAATTGAATAAGTCGATATGCTTGGCGCATTCTGAGCAGTTCAAATCTTATAAAGTCGACGAGGTTCTCAAACGACTCGAAGCTTGTAATTTCTATATATTAAACCAGGTGTCCAAGAACGAGTACACACTTGTTTTGATTTCTGATTTGCTCAAGAAATTCGTTAAAACCTTACTTAATGAAACATTAAGTGGTATGGGTTATCGCCTGGAAATAAAAGAGGATCTGGCAAAGTTACGGCTGAAAGTTTTGGATGAACCGCGAAATAAGATATACTGAGATAAAATAAAAGAGATATGGAACAAGGAGTAACGGATTGGGAAATAACTAAGCAACCAGTGAACACCAAGAATCTCTTAAGATAAAATTCACTACTGGCAAAATAGTGCGGGGAGTGAGATTTGAACTCACGAACACCTGCGTGACAGGGTCCT
>CAZVYP010000104.1:0-4476 GCA_964631075.1 uncultured Methanocellales archaeon | reverse complement strand
TTGGAGACGAAGGCAAGGGGAAGATTGTTGCACACATTGCGCACCAGGATAAGCCTTCCATCATTGCACGGGGTGGAGTTGGTCCGAATGCAGGTCACACTGTTGAAAAAGAGGGGAAGAAATACGGCGTGAGAATGGTGCCATCCGGCTTTGTTTACTCAAAAGCGCGTCTCCTGATCGGCGCAGGAGTACTCGTAGATCCCAGAGTTTTTCAAAGAGAAGTCGAAATGCTTAAAGTCGGCGGGAGAATAGGTGTTGACAAGCGCTGCAGCATAATTGAGGAAAAACACATCGAAAAGGACAAAGGGGATAAGCACCTCTCAGGTGTTGTTGGCACAACCGGCACAGGCTGCGGCCCGGCTAATGTTGACCGCGTTAACCGCGTTGCGAGGCAGGCAAAAGACGTGCCCGAGCTTAAAGATTATATCACCGACGCAGCTCTTGAAGTTAACCTGGCGCTTGACAGAGGTGAGACTGTGCTTTTAGAGGGCAGCCAGGGCTTTGGTATTTCGCTTTTCTACGGCACATATCCTTATGTAACGTCGAAGGACACCTCAGCCTCGCAGATTGCAAGCGATGTAGGCGTGGGACCAACGCGTATCGGCGAAGTGATCGTGGTTTACAAAGCATTTCCAACTCGCGTCGGCTCAGGCCCTTTCGCCACCGAGATGCCACCGGATGAAGCGAAGCGCCTGGGAATTCAGGAATTTGGCACGGTTACAGGACGTCCTCGGAGAATAGGGCTGTGGGATGGGGAAATGGCGCGCTATTCCGCGATGATAAACGGCGCAACTCAGGCTGCGCTCACAGGAATCGATAGAGTTGACCAGAAGTGCTTTGGTGCAACCGAGTGGAGAGAGCTCAGCGAGCAGGCGAGGCAATTTGTGGTGAAGTGCGAGAAAGACGTAGGGGTTCCCATTACATTTATCTCAACCGGACCCGAGATGTCCCAGATAATAGATATGAGGGACGAGAAATTGAAGAGGAGGTAAGCAATGAAAAGGCAGCTTATGGACATTCTGGCCTGTCCTATGTGCAAAGGAGATTTGAAGCTGGATGTTAAAGAAGAGACCGAAATAGAGATAATAACCGGTGCGCTGTACTGCGAGAAATGCCAGGAAACCTATCCAATAGAAGAAGGAATTCCCAACCTTCTGCCTCCTGAGCTGAGAGAGAAATCCAAAAAGCTTTAATGTACTAGGAGGGCAGAGATATAGTGGATGGTTCAGCAAGAGGTACATATTAGCCGGAAGGAAGCCAATTCCATCGAGTTCACAAACAGCGAGATATTCATTCCAATCCACCCCGGTGAGGAGCAAACATTTGAAATAAGCATAATCAATCACGGCACGCCCACTCACGTTCATTTTTCCCCGAGCACAAATCTGCGGGATAAAATCGTTTTTCTCAGGGATAACCCCTACGTGCAGAAGGAGGCAAAAATCCCTGCAGTAGTGCACATACCTCAAACCGGTGAAAAGCTGCATCAGGGGGAGATCTACGTCACCACGGGATACGGCTCCAAAAAGGAGAGCTTCAAAGCAATGCTGGGAGTCGAAATAAAGGAGGAAAAAACCCCGATTGTAGTGGTGGACGAAAGCCTCTCCAGATACGACTCAAAGGCAATTGAAAAACCAAAGGCAACAATCGCAAAGGAAAAACCAGCCTTAAAGCTTCCAAGCTTCGAGCTACCCACACCAAGGGAAATGCCCAGGATAGTTGTATTGATAATCGGGCTGCTCATAGTTGCATTTGTTCTGATATTTCTCTCCTCAATAAATCCCCCGGTAATCGATAGATTCTACGGCTCAATAGCCGCTTCCGCTATCATAGTCTATTTATTGATATACGTTGTTGAAAAAGTCAAGTGAGGGTGTGAATGAAATACATCATAGTAACAGGCGGAGTCATGAGCGGGCTTGGCAAGGGAATAACAGCCGCATCCATCGGCAGAATACTGGAAAACAGGGGTTATAGCGTAACTGCCATAAAAATCGATCCTTACATAAATATAGACGCTGGTACAATGAACCCCCTGCAGCATGGCGAGGTATACGTGCTCAAAGACGGCGGAGAAGTCGACCTCGACCTGGGGCACTACGAGCGCTTCCTCGACGTCGAATTAACAAGCGAGCACAATATCACAACAGGCAAGGTCTACAAAACCGTGATCGAGAAAGAGCGCAGAGGAGACTACCTCGGCAAAACCGTGCAGATAATCCCCCACATCACCAATGAGATAAAAGAAAACATCCGCAGCGTTGCAAAAAAAAGCAAATGCGAGATCTGCCTTGTAGAAATAGGCGGCACAGTCGGCGACATAGAAAGCATGCCATTCCTCGAAGCAGTCAGACAGATGCACGCCGAGGAAAAAGAAAGCGACACCGTTTTTATACACGTTACCCTCGTACCTAGCGATACCATGGGCGAGCAAAAAACGAAACCAACCCAGCACTCGGTTAAGGCCCTGCGCGAACTCGGATTGCAGCCAGATGCCATAGTTGGGAGATGCAAGGAGCCGCTTACCCTGGGCACAAAGCAAAAAATTGCACTCTTCTGCGACGTGCCACCGGAAGCAGTCATCAGCGCCCATAATGCTGATGACATATACAGAGTGCCGCTTATGCTGGAAAAAGAAGGCCTCGACGACTACCTCTCAAGGAAGCTTGACATCAAGCCTAAGGAGTCACGTCAAGAGTGGTACGAGATGATCAGGCGCCTCGATGCAATCGACAAAGAAGTAACTGCCGCCATAGTGGGCAAATACGGGATTGAGGATGTTTACCTCAGCATAAAAGAAGCACTTCGACATGCCGGCGTCGAACTCGGCTGCAGCGTCAGCATACTCTGGATCGACTCCGAAGCCCTCGAAGAAGACCCTGAGTCGCTCCGCTGCCTGGAAAAAGCACATGGAATTCTCGTGCCAGGCGGCTTCGGAGCCCGCGGCACTGAAGGAAAAATACGCTCAATACAGTATTCCAGAGAGAACAACATCCCCTACCTTGGACTCTGCTTCGGCTTTCAATTAGCGGTGATCGAATACGCAAGAAACATGCTCGGCTTAAAAGATGCGAACAGCTCCGAGCTCAGCGATACCAAGAATGCAGTTATTGACTTACTCCCCGAGCAAGGAGCAGTTAAAATCAAGGGAGGCACAATGAGACTCGGAAACCACACCATCACAATCAAAGAAGACACCCTGGCTCATAAGATATACGGAGCCAAAAAAATCGTTGAGAGACACCGCCACAGATTCGAAGTAAACCCCGATTTCATACCGAAACTCGAAGAAAAAGGAATAGTATTCTCAGGCTACGACGACTACCGGATGGAGATCACAGAGCTGCCCGAACACAGATTCTTCATCGGCACACAGTTCCATCCAGAGTTCAAATCCGTACCCGGCAGGCCATCACCGGTGTTCAAAGCATTTGTCAAAGCAATGATCGAGAGAGGCGCGAACGCCAAGAAAAGCTGCGGGTGAGACCAGCTATCGCCTAGAATTGTAAGCAGCAGCCCTTTTTATTTAACGCCCATAAATTTCTTGGAGAGTCACACTGTTCAAATACTGGAAAAACCTTGAGGCAGCCGGGGCGGTCAAAGTCTCCAGGAAATTCGGTAAAACCAAACTCTACAAGCTTAATGAAGAAAGTGCCGTTGTCAAGAAGCTGATAGAACTGGAACTTGCACTTGCAGAAAAGGCCCTCATTGCAAAAGCCGGAGAAAGAAAAGCAAAAAGCAAGAGCCACAGCCTAGAATAAAAGAATAGCATCATTGGATTTTGCATCAGTTACTTGGAACCACTTGATTTGAGTGCTTTTTCCACGACAATGAGTAGCTCGTCCTGAGCTATAGGTTTTATGAGATAGTTTTTAATTCCCATTTTTTCTACAATCGCTGATTCAAGGTCTGCTGCTGTATGCAAGATCACTGGTATCGATCTTAGTTCTTTTTTTTGCTTCATTCGCTCTATTACTTCAAACCCATTGATATCAGGCATAACCAGGTTTAATATAACTAGGTCTGGCCTTTCTTTTTTAAGCATTGAGAGGCATTCTTCTCCACAAAAAGCCTTGATAATCGTATAATGTTCCTCAAGCATTGCCTCTACTAGGCCCACAATATCTGGAGTATCATCGACAATCAATATCCTTCTAAGGTCTTCCATACTGCAGCCTAATGATGGTTTCTTACGAATTAACAATCCTTATAAACTTTTGCTTATTAATTTTATAAATTACAAAATATTGAAAAAAAAACTCATGATTGGATTTCTTTTGGTATGGTGAATGAGAATGTGCTTCCCTCTCCAAGTTTGCTTTCCACCCAGATCTTACCCCCATGCAGTCCAACATATTTTTTTGCAAGCGTTAAGCCGAGTCCTAATCTCTCCACTTTTCTCGATAGCTTATCCCCATCCACTATGAAGAAGCGCTCGAAGATGCGCTTCTGATCTTTCTCTGCAATGCCAATGCC
>CAZVYP010000103.1:0-4486 GCA_964631075.1 uncultured Methanocellales archaeon | reverse complement strand
CCATACTGCGTTATCCCGTTGTAAAGAAATTGCATTGCGAATATAGTCTTGCCAGAACCCGTACCACCGCTTAACAGGTAGCTTTTGTCCCGGATCAATCCGCCATCGCAGATCTCATCAAACCCCTCAATTCCGGACTTAACACGTTCTTGCCTTTTTGCCATGGTATCTCCCTTTTTTTTTATTTTTTCTTTTAACAGCTTTCACAAGTTTAATTTGCAAGATAAATGTTTCGCAGTTTTAGCCACCACTCTTTTTTAGGGGGTTTGGAAAAAAATGTTTGCCCATCTCTTCGAAACGGGTCAATTTGAATCATCTGTTAATGTTCAATAATGTTTACCGTATATAGCGCAGGTCGTCCTCGCTGGGAGGTATCTCCGGCATGGTTTTCCCCTGCTCCATCTCCCGCAGTTTTGCAACGATCTTTTCCATATCCTTGGCGCGTTCCTCCATTGCCTGCATGTTAACCTCGACGCCAAGAGCTTTTGTTAATATGCCCAGCACTCTCTGTGCGCTCTTCGGATCAACCAGATATCCCGAGGTTTCTCCCATAAGGCAGATTGCATCAAGGTTTTTGAGCTGAGCTAAGCCCAGCAATAATCCTGAGGCGCCGACTATTCCTCCTCCCGGTTCGTTTTCCTTGAAAATTACGCCCAGCTCTTTCATTTCGTCAATCAGTTTGATATTGTTCACAGCGCCGAGTACAACAGGCTGGTCTACAAGCTGACCGATGCCATATCCCCCGAGGGTATAGATCCTCTGCACGCCATATTTCAGCGCCAGGTCTAACATCACACCAGAAATTTCATAGTGTCCGACGTTGGACGTGCTCTGGTAGTCTCCTACTACGATTACTAAATCCTTTGCTTTCGCTGAACGGGACTTCCAGGCGTAGAATTCTATGCGAACCAGCTTTATCGTGCCGTCTTTGTTCACCAGCACCTGGGGCGGCAGGTGAGGGGAGTAAATCTCGATGAATTTCTCAGCTTGGAGCTCTTCAACGAGGTGCTCTGCAACGAGCTTGCCAACGTGACCTATGCCCGGCAGACCCTCTACCATTACTGGCCTGTCGAGTTCAGCGTCTTTGATTTTTACAATAGTAGTTTCCTTCATCTGATCAGCTCTGTCTACTAACAAAACTAAGATGATTCAAGTACATAGATATTGCGTTGAAAGGAGAGCGGTGCGGTTATTTTTTTTGTAAAATATCAAATAGAATGAGAGGGTTATACTCTGGTGCTATGAGAAAAGAGATAAAAGGAGTGGCGCGCGATACCCTTAAATTCATCCTTGCGGTAAGCAGGGACTCGCATCCATTCGAATTCGCGGGCTTGCTACGAGCCGAGGGGGATGTTATAACCGATGTTCTTGTCATTCCAGGTACTGAGAGCTCAGAGGTTAGTGCAATTTTACGGCTTGAAATGATGCCACTCGATCCCAGCGCGGTCGGTACGGTTCACAGTCACCCTTCCTCGAATATGAGGCCAAGCTGCGAAGATCTCGAGCTATTTTCAAAGCGGGGGAACTATCACATCATTGCTGGCTATCCCTATGATGAGGGCAGCTGGCGGTGCTATGATTCACATGGAATGCAAAGGGTTTTAAGTGTGCTTGATATTGAATTTAAAGACACTGAGGAGATATGAGATGACAAGGGTTCTCGCTACAGGCACATTTGACATCCTTCATCCAGGGCACATTGCTTATCTTGAGGAGGCAAAAAAGCTCGGAGATGAGCTGTTTGTGATTGTAGCGCGGGATGTTAATGTGAAGCACAAGCCCAAGCCAGTTGTACCTGAGGATCAGCGCCTGAGGATGGTGAGGGCTTTGAAGATTGTTGACGAAGCAATGCTGGGAAGCGAAAGCGATATTTTCGCTCCATTGTTTCAAATTAAACCTGATATAATTGCTCTGGGATATGATCAGCACTTCAATGAAGCCTGGTTGGTGGAAGAGCTGAAAAAAAGAGGGATTAATCCGAGGGTTGTGAGAATGAAGAAGTTCGAATGCGAACTCTGCAGCACAGCCCGGATATTCAGCAGAGTTGTAGAGCGTCATGTGAAAAATATGAAGTAAATTTAAACATCAATTTTATCTATTTTGATAGACAATTTTTGAGTGGGTGGTGGAGATGAGCGAAAAGAAACCCGGCAGAGACAGAGATAAGAGTAGGGTAAAGACGATCAGGCTGAAGGTTGCTGAGGCAGATCAGAATGATGTAGGACGTGGTATAGTTAGAATCGGCGAAGAATTTAGAGGTCAGATCGGGATTAAAATCGGGGATGTTGTTGAACTCGTTGGTACAAAAACCACAAGTGCAACAGTTGGAAGAGCTTATCCCCCGGATGAGGGGCTTGATATTATCAGGATGGATGGACTTATTCGCTCTAACGCTGGAGTGGGAATAGGCGATCATGTGGAGGTCAGCTCGGCTGAGTGGAGGGAGGCAAAGAAGGTAACGCTTGCTCCCGCGCAGAAGGGCCTTCGCATCTATGCACCGAGTGAGAGCCTGAAAGCCAGCTTCATGAATAGAACTGTAAATCAGGGTGACATTTTAAGCACCTCAACATTTCGGAGACCGCGCCGAAGTTATGGGAGCGACGTGCTCTTCGAAGAGTTCTTCCAGGACTTCTTCGAGGCTCCTGCTTTTGGACTCAGCGAGATAAAGATCATCGTTGTCAACACAAATCCCTCAGGTATCGTCAAGATCACGGAGGAGACTGACCTTGATCTCCTTCCGGAGGCAGTGGAAATTCCAAAGCGCGAGGTACCCGAGGTAACTTACGACGACGTGGGCGGGTTGAAGCATGTTATTCAAAAGCTGCGCGAGATGGTTGAACTGCCCCTGAAGCACCCTGAGCTTTTCGATCGCCTAGGGATAAAGCCACCCAAGGGTGTTTTATTATATGGCCCGCCTGGCACCGGCAAAACGCTGCTCGCCAGAGCCGTGGCAAATGAAAGCGATGCATACTTCACATCTGTAAACGGCCCTGAGATAATGTCAAAATACTACGGCGAGAGCGAGCAGAGGCTGCGTGATGTTTTCAAGGAAGCCGAGGAAAATGCACCTGCGGTAATATTCATAGACGAGCTCGATTCAATTGCACCCAAGCGTGCAGAGGTAACCGGCGAGGTGGAGAGGAGAGTTGTTGCGCAGCTGTTGTCGCTCATGGATGGATTGAAGGAGAGGAAAAACGTGATCGTGATGGGTGCAACAAATCGTCCCGAAGCCATAGATCCCGCCCTTCGCAGACCCGGTAGATTTGATCGCGAGATTGAGCTTCGCGTGCCCGATCGAGACGGGAGAAAGGAGATATTCCAGATTCACACGCGCGGTATGCCTCTTGCGGAGGATGTCGATCTTGATGAGCTCACAGATATTACTCATGGCTTTGTCGGCGCAGATATAGCCAATTTAACCAGGGAGGCTGCTATGAACGCGCTGCGCGAGATACTGCCAAAAATTGATCTGGAGGAGAAGATCCTGCCAAAAGAAGTGCTGGATAATCTTGTGGTTACAAGGAAGCACTTTGAGGAAGCTATGAAGGAGGTGGCACCATCCGCGCTGCGCGAGATCCTTGTTGAGGTGCCAAATGTAACCTGGAAGGACATTGGCGGGTTGGAAGAAGTTAAGAGCCTGCTCAGGGAAGCAGTTGAGTGGCCCCTGCGCCATGGCGATGCCTTCAGGAGAATTGGAGTGGAGGCGCCCAAAGGCGTTCTGCTTTTTGGACCGCCCGGCACTGGCAAAACCCTGCTGGCAAAAGCAGTTGCAAACGAGAGCGAGGCCAACTTCATCACTGCCAAGGGCAGCGATTTGCTGTCGAAGTGGTATGGCGAGAGCGAGAAGCACATCGCTGAGGTGTTCAAGAAAGCGAGGCAGGTAGCGCCTGCGATTATTTTCCTTGACGAGCTCGATGCACTCGCGCCGGTGAGAGGAACTGCTGCGGGAGAACCTCATGTGACTGAGAGAATAGTAAATCAGCTTTTGACAGAGCTTGACGGGTTAGAGGAGCTGCGGGGGGTCGTTGTGATAGGGGCGACAAACAGACCTGACATCATAGACCCGGCACTTTTACGTCCCGGAAGATTCGACGAGCTTATCCTTGTGTCGATTCCCGATGAGCCAACAAGGCTTGAGATATTCAGGGTTCATACCAGGAAAATGGTGCTTGCAAAAGACGTGAAACTGGATGAACTTGTTAAAGGCACTGATAAGTTCACAGGGGCTGATATTGCTGCTGTTTGTAAGAAAGCCGGTAGATTTGCATTGAGGGAAAACCTTCAGGCTACCGAGGTGAAGCGAGCTCACTTTTTGAAAGCAATTGAGGAAACAGGTTCTTCGGTTACCGATGATACTATGAAGCATTATGGAGATCTCGCGAAGGAACTCAGGAAGAAGAGGGCGAAGGAAATTGAAACTTCATTCTATGTCTAGTGTCGTGTCAACTGTCAAGTGTTGGATAAAGTCGGGATAGCTTGGTTCGAG
>CAZVYP010000102.1:0-4706 GCA_964631075.1 uncultured Methanocellales archaeon | reverse complement strand
GGGATACCGCTAGCCATAAATGCGCTTCAAAGAAGGATAAGCTAAAAGACAAATTCAAATTTAATCTTGGACTTAGGAGGTTGAGGCAATGATTAAACTTGAACTCGATATGTATTGCGGATGCGGCCTGCAGCAGTTTTCCTATCAGTTTTCAAGTTATCTCTGATCACTTCGAGGAGCATCTTATCATTAATTATTTTCATCTCCAGCGCGAAGTGCATCAGGGCCATACGAATTGTCTCGCTCTTGGTCTCAGCAATACCACTATCGACAATCCGGTTCAATATCTCTTCCTGAACGCCGTGAAACTTAATCGTAGTAGCACCCATTGCAAATCACAATAAAAAATGATGTATTTCGCAATAGTTACGTAAGTCTATCCTTAAATTTTCCGGTATTTTTTAACCATTCAGTTTTAAGCCACCGAGGGCAAGTGGCTATTTTTTTAAGGCTTACACCTCGTTTTTTTCGTTTTTCACACTCAAGCAATATGGAATTCGATTTCCATTGGAATTAAGCCAAAAAATGAGATTGGAGAGTACTAATAAACAATATCCAAGGAAAAAATTTTTGATGGGTAACTTATAATTTGTGAAATTAAGTTGGATGTAGAATGGCTTACAGGAGCATTTTGTTTGTTTGCCTAGGCAATAGCTGCAGAAGTCCGATGGCAGAAGGCATTCTCAAGAAGATGCTAGAAGCGGGAGGCAGTGAAATAGTGGTGTCTTCGGCTGGCATTGATGTTATTGCTGCTATTCCTGCGGGGGCTAGTCGGAAATCAGTTTTTGTTATGGGGGAAATGAGCGTTGACATCTCCACTCATGTTAGCAGGCAGCTGGATAAAGCAATGGTGGAGGAAAACGATTTGATTCTGGCGTTGACCAAGGAAATCAAAGAGTATATAGCTGAGAGGTACCCGGAGAGCATTGGAAAGGTTTTCACTCTCAGTGAATTTGCAGGCTACGGCGATTTCGACGTTGAAGATCCGATGGGCAGAGGGATAGAGGCTTATAGAGAATGTGCCAACAACATAAAAGAACTGCTTGAGAAGGTAAAATTCAAAATATGTTAACTAATATCTTGTTTTTCCTGTAGACCGTGGCGATAAGGATTAATGTCTCTTTACCTATGAACTAGCGAGCTTAAAAAGCATCTGAACTAATAAAAAGTTAATAGTATCTTTAAGTCCAAATTCTTATTTGGAATATTAGTGTTGCTGATAAAAAGAGGAATTGAAGTTGTGAGAATATGAAATACCAGCGCTTTCTATCTCCAGAATTCAAACCTTTCGATCCATTGGAATTGGCAAGGGAGACTGAGAAAATAGTTACAAGGCTGGGACCAGAGGGATTGGAGAGAAAATACGTTGGCATATACTCGGCACCAGTTTATAGGGGAATTGCCACTGGCTATGCAGCTGGCTGTTGCTTGCGCTGTATTTATTGCTGGACTGATTGGTCCCGGGATTATCCAGAGAAATTTGGGGAGTTTTACTCCCCACTAGAAGTTGTACAAAGGCTAGTTAAAGCTGCTGAGCAAGGAATAACTGCACCGGGATGGGAAAGATTTAGACATTTAAAAGTCGATAAACTTCGCCTCTCAGGATGCGAGCCTACAATTGGAAAAGAACACCTGCTTTCAGTGCTAGCAAACGTTGAGAAAGCTGGATATCCCTTTTATTTAGAAACCAACGGTATACTGCTTGGCGCAGATAGAGACTATGCCAGAAAATTATCAGAATTTTCAAAATTCATCTACGTGAGAGTTTCCTTTAAAGCGGCAACTCCAGATGGCTTTACCCAGAGAACAGGGGCTATCGGGGAATACTATGAACTCCCTTTTAAAGCACTGAAATACCTTCTAGATGAAGGAATCCATGCAAGAGCAGCCGCAATGACAGATCCAAAGGTTATGCCAGGGGAAGAGAGAAAAACTTTGATAGAAAGATTAAATGAGGTTGATCCAGCTGCTAACTATTTTACAACGATGGAAGAAGAGCAAATCGATGCATATGATACCACAATCAAGAGATTAAGAGCTTCTTCAGATGAAAAATTTGCAAAGGAACTTGAGAAAAAATGGTAGTGTAACCAAGGAATCCTGCTGAGTCTAAATTCATCCATAAACAGGCTTCAAACATTTTTTCTTCATCACTGGAATATCGCTGCTAACTTAAACTTGGGTTTCAACGTTTAAATCGAATTCTGTAATTGGCGTTACATTCTTCTAATAGGTTTATAGCCTTTTATGCTGCAATTGTGCATGGATTCGCATTTGCCGCAATTTCTCGGCTGGGTTTTGCATCCGTGATATAGGGCAAATGATCCCGCATTTCTCGCTCCCTCTAGTTTATATATTGATTGTAAAGCTTTTTTGTTCTCCTTTATTTTGCATGTATCGTGGCCTCGAATGTTGATTCTGCCAGTCCAATATGCATTTTCGATTCCAGCTTTCTTCGCTATTTCAACAGCCTCTTCAAGGAGTTCGAGAGAGGCTCCGTAGTGCTTATCCAGAATGAAGTTCGGCCTGAAAGCGAGGAAGCAAACTGGCAGTTGGGGATCAAGCGATGCAATGAACTGGCAAATATCACCAATTTCCTCTTTATCCACGATTTCCGGTACCACGAGTATGCGGAATTCCCATAGCTGGGTCCTGGCTAATTTTGCAATATACTCTGCATTTCTTAGCACTGGTTCAACTGGCGCTCCAGTGAGCGCTCTATGAACCTCGTCGTTATAAGCCTTAATGTCATATGTGATTGAGGTTGTGAATTTGAGAACTCTTTTTAGTGACTGCTCGGTTAGAAAGCCATTTGTATCGTAGTTCACCTTCACACTTATTTCTATCTCTCTTGCTTCTTTCACGATCTCCTCGATATAGGGGAGATGTATCGTGGGTTCACCGCCTGAAAAGAAAATTCGGTCTGCACCCATCATTTTACCAGTTGGTGAGTTGATCATCGCAACTGCCTCGATTGCGAGCATCTTTGGCTCCATAAATCCAGCCGGGAATCCTTTTTGTTCTGGATAATGCGCGATTTGATAATTCTGGCAATTAAGGCAGCGGAAATTGCAGCCAGCAGTGAAAATAGTATAGCTCTGAGGGGGTGCCGGGTGAAGCTGGCAGGATGCAACCACTGGCAAGGCCATGCGACAAGTTCCAAGTTCACCATCAAGCCTGTTAACCCCGCACTTCCAATCGCAGAGCTTGCAGTGCTTGAGTTCCCCTAATGATTCCTTACTGTCCATCAATTCTTCTTATAACAGCTTTATTCAATAATATGTTGCGTTTAAACAGAGTCGTCGGTAGTGATCATCGACATCATAGTGGAGAGATGTAAAAAAGCTGATTAGATGTTACTCTCTTGATTCTTCAGCTTTTCCTCATGAAGATATTTTTATTAAAAATTTTAAGAACGACTTAAAAGGATTATCAATTTTTTACTCGTTGGGAGATTTATTTCTAATAGGAATCAAGTTTTCCTCGATTTTTTTCTTGCATTGCGTAGAGCTGCATATAGATCTTCAAGCATTTGATGGTGATAGCAGCGGTATATTAGATTTGCAATTGTAGCTTCCATATATTTCTTTGACATTTCCATATCGATGAACGTTGAAATCAGTATTCTGTGGAGATTATTGGCTGAAGCTTGCAAGATCCTCTTATATCCCTCAACATCCTCTTTATTGGCTCCCAGTAATTCATATAAAGCAAGGGTTTCGTTTAGGACTGCACTTAAAGAGGGCTTCTCCACTCCCTCAACTTCGGATTGGAATACTTTCTGAGTGAAATCTAAAGCTTTCTCCAAAGCAAGAGAGATCTCTTTTTCATCAGAATTACTCATATCGTCAACGATTTTGCTACGCAGCTCTGAGAACTCTCTAACTCCTACAGGCATCATAAGATTATTATGTGATAAGAAACTTAAAATATTCTAAATTGAATTCTGATAAAATCATTAAAGTGGTTGCTAAAGGGTTCTCATAGATTTAGGATGTCAAAACTAAAAAGGAAGTTTTAATTACCGAGTGAGTCATGACTATAAGCCCTTGGCCTTGGATTAAAAGCGAGGCTCAATAGGATTTATGGCTGTTGAAGCTCTTTCCAAACCATTGGTGTATTATTTAAATGATGGGGATAGACTATGTCATTTAAATGTTTGATTTGCGGGCAAGAATTCAATGGAAAAGCAAAGAGAAGCATTAGCCTACATTTTGAGAAAACACATAAAATGAAGTCTCCCAAGGAAAGAATGCATAATATTCCAGTTCGATTAATTTAAAAGTTCTTACCTTTTTAAATCCTAATAACACTCTTCGCATTCTCGCCGAATATCTTTTCCTTAATCTCCACACCCAGATCCAGTTTAGCTAACCAATTCACGCAATTTACCATACCTGTTCCTCTGTCGCAATAGCCGCTGATAGCAGGATAGTCAGAGCCATAGAGAATTTCTTGCTCTCCTATCTGTTCCACAGCCTCTATGAGAGCGAATTCGTCGATTGTGGCTGAGATATCAACATAGATATTTTCGTGTTTCTTCGCAACCTCCATCATTTCATCGAACCAGATTCCAGGATATAATCTGCTGTAGCTCCCCATATGAGCTGCTATTATTTTCAAATTCGGATATTTTTCCGCTACTTTGTCTAGGTATTTTGGATTTGCATTTCTGGATAGATAGGGCAACTCCCAGGGTCCTGGAT
>CAZVYP010000101.1:0-4944 GCA_964631075.1 uncultured Methanocellales archaeon | reverse complement strand
TAGGCAGGTCCAGACCTGCGGCGAGTCTGAGCAGCGTGGTCTTGCCACACCCGCTCGGTCCCAGAATGCAGATGAAGCCCTCATCGCGGACTCTGAATGAAATGTTCTCCAGCGCGGTAAAGCCGTTGAACTTCCGTGTCACATTCCTGAACTCAAGCATCGCTTATACACCTTCATGGTGCAGGATCCCGCTCCATGCGGATAGCCTTTTTTCAGCATAGCCCACGATTTTCACCATCGAATAGCCGATCGACCCTATGATGATCATACCAGAGAATACCAGATCAAATCTCCCTACCTGGCCCATGGACCAGATATATTGACCGAGACCGCCGCCCCTGACACCGACCATTTCCGCCGCCACGATGCTCATCCAGCCAACGCCCAGACCTATGCGTATGCCCGTGGTTATGCTCCTGACAGAGGCGGGAATCACCACTTTGGTGAATAGCGTCGTGCCACTCGCACCAAGCGTTTTTGCTGCATCAATCAGAATGGGGTCAACTCCTTTCACGCCTGAAACTGTGCTCAGTAGAATGGGAAAGAGCACGCCCAGGAAGACGATGAAAACCGCATCGAATGGCTCTCCGAAGTAATAAATTGCAAAAGGTATCCAGGCGAGAGGTGGAATTGGCCTTATTATCTCCATAATCGGAGATGAAAAACTCTCAACCGTTCTGAACCACCCTGAGAGCAGCCCTAGTGGAATGGCAAGCACGCTTGCGAGCACAAATCCATAAAACACTCTTCCAAGGCTTGCATAGATATGCTGGGTTATGTAGAAGCCAAGGAAGTCCTTCTCAAAGAATGAAGAGATCAGTCCAAGTAACACTGAATGTGGAGTTGGAAGGTAGGCACTTTTTATGGCAATCGCAAGGATTTCCCAGGCTAACAGCCAGCACGCAATTGCGGTTATGCTTATTCCGTATCTGGAGTACTTTTTCATTGTGAGTAAAGAATGGAGTTTAAAAAATTAAATTTATTGCTTTGCCAAGTTCAGGTAAGAGCTGTCGACGTATTTCTCAGACAGTTCAGTTGCATTTGCATATCTCCTTTCTGCAAGCTTTTCCTGAGAGATTATCTTGTACTGAATTAACTTGTCCGTGTACTGTGTCATTGAGTTCCTGAACTGCCCATCAATTTCTGATTTAAAGTTTATCAATTTGAATGCTTCTTTTACCACCTGCTCGTCTCTACCCGTGAACTGCATTGAAATCGCGATCAAAAGCTTGTATTCTTTTGAATCAGGGTTCTTCAAAGCACTGTTCATCCAGTTTGTAGCCTCTACATGTGCTTTCAGGAAGTTTACCACAGCACTTGAATTTTGAGCGGCGAATTTCCTGTCAACAGCGACAACGCAGCATGGATGATGGGGCCAGATTTCGTTAGACGTTGCCAGGATCTTGCCGCTGCCCGCTATAACTGCATCTGAAACAAAAGGCTCCCATGCGACAAAGCCTGAGATTTCTTTTGCCTCAAGCTTCGCTCGCATATCCTTTGGGGCAACTTCTATCACTGTTATGTTACCGATGTTAACCCCTTCTTTTTCAGCAAGGTTCAATAGCAGGAAATACTGTATCGCGGAGAAAGAAGGCACTGCAACGCTTTTGCCGATCAGATCTGTAAATTTATTTAGGTCCTTCGATACGATTAAAGCCGATCCAATCTCATTGGCCTGCGCAACAATCGTTGTATTGACTCCTGCATTAACGTGCTTAATAATGGCAGGCGAGCTGCCGAGCAGTCCTATGTCCACATCGCCAGCGGCGAAGTGATCCATCTCTGCACCGCCAGCGGCATAAGGTGCACCAATAGCATCCTCAACCTCTAGGCCGTATTTCTCGAAGAGCGATACCCCGTTGCCCACGGTTTTATTCTTTGCCACCATATATGCAACTTCGTGGAGATCCCCGAGCAAATAGCCGACTCTTACTTTTTTGGGCGTTGTTGCAGGTGGAGTCCCCGTGCATCCCAGGAACAGCGATACAGCCAGTATCATCACGATTGATAAAGCATAGATTTTCTTCATTCAGGTCACATAACGAAATAGTTTTTTATGCATATTTAAATTTTTCCTCTTTGTATTATATTAAGTCCGTTTTGTATTGATAATAGATAGTTTTTTATACATTTGTATACTAAATTGGTGAATATGGGTTTATCAGCATCGGATGATATTATATACGCTGCTTTGGAAGGCGATGAAGCATTCAGAGCAAAACTTGAGAAAGCAATTACCATGGATCTGGGATTAACCATAGCTACCTTCAGCCGCAGATCAAAGATCCCGCTGAGCACCCTTTACAAGATACTCTCCGGCGAGAGAGAGCCTAACCTCAAAACGCTGCGGGCAATCGTAAAGGCAGTGAGAAGTATCGAGGGCGCAAAAACCGGTGAGAAATTTATTGCAGTAGTGGCATCACGCCCTGTGCTCGATGGAATTAAAGATAGAGTGATCGAGATCAGGGGCAGAAAAATTACGGTACGCGAGTATCCGGCAAGCTCGATAGAGGAATCGATTATCGCAGCGGTACGCGCGGAGAGAGATGGTGCTCTGGCCCTTGTATGCGCTCCGATCACTAGCAGCACAGTCGAAAAGATCCTCAGAATACCGGTTGCAGCTATAATACCAAGGGAAAGCATGGTTGAAGCAATAGAGACTGCTGCTAGAAAAGTTCAGCTTTAAAAGAAAAACTATCAATATGTCTCTTTCCACTGAAATGGGCATTGCAGTGCTGCTTCATTTTCTGAGATGATATACTATATAAGCCTGTATCGCTCACTAATTTATTTAGCCAGATGGAGGCATAACAAATTGGGCCAGGATGGCAGTGCAATAGAGACTTTTGATCTCACCAAGCAATATGGAAGCATAGTCGCAGTTGATAAACTTAACCTCAAGATCGAATATGGCGAGATCTTTGGCCTCCTCGGGCCAAATGGAGCTGGAAAAACCACCGTCCTATCCATGCTCTGCACCATAATAACCCCTACTTCAGGCACTGCGAAGGTAAACGGACACGACATCGTGAAAGAGCCGGATGAGGTTAGAAAAGGCATCGGCATAGTTTTTCAGGATCCGAGCATAGACGACCGCTTGACAGGGAAGGAAAATCTTGAGTTCCACGCGATGCTCTATGCCGTGCCCAAAGGTGTTCGCGATAAGCGCATCGCCGAGGTGCTGAAGCTGGTTGAACTTGAGGATAGAGCCAATTCGATGATGCGCACTTACTCCGGTGGAATGCGCCGCCGCCTGGAAATAGCTCGAGGCCTGCTTCACTATCCCCGGTTGCTCTTTCTCGACGAGCCTACACTAGGACTGGATCCGCAGACGAGGGAGCACATCTGGAAGTACATAGAGGCGCTGGCGAAGCGCGAAAATATCACAATTGTGCTGACAACTCACTACATGGAAGAGGCGGAGAAGCTCTGCAACCGCGTGGCAATAATAGACTACGGAAAGATCAAAGCCCTTGATACACCTGACAATTTAAAGAATGCTTTAGAGGGAGACGTCATCAAAATAAAGACCTCTAACCCGGGGCTTTTGGTCAACAGGCTATCTGAAAAGATTACAGTTATAAAGGGAAGTGAAACAAGCGGGATGCTAAGCATCACAGTAAAAAATGGAGAAGCTATCATTCCGAAGATAGTTGAAATAGCCAATTACGCAGGGGTTGCCATCGAATCCATAGCGCTGCAGAAGCCAACCCTTAACGACGTTTTCCTCTATCACACAGGGAGGGAAATCAGAACTGCAGAGGCCGAGCAGTATCTCCCGCCGATGATGGCTGCCAGAAGGAGGAGCATCAGATGAGCGAGACGCTCGCTATATACACTATCTGGTTGAGAGAGCTTAAGAGATACACAAGGGAACGATCCCGCCTTATCACTTCATTCGTAACACCTATGCTCTGGCTGGTGATATTTGGCATTGGGATAGGAAGAACTCTGGGACCGGGCGGAATGTCCAGTATAGCGAGGGTCTCTGGATACAGCTACCAAGCATTTATATTCCCCGGAATAATAGGGCAGACACTGCTTTTCACAGCGATATGGAGCGGCATCTCTGTAATCTGGGATCGAGAGTTCGGCTTTCTCAAGGAAATACTTGTAGCTCCGATTTCCAGGACCTCAATCGTGCTGGGTAAAGCAATTGGCGGTGCAACAAGTGCGTTTCTTCAAGGCCTGCTATTGCTGCCGTTTTCGTTTATGGTCGGAATTACGCTGACACCTTTTTCACTGCTGGCGTGTCTACCGGTTATGTTTCTGATCGCACTGGGGCTTGTAACGATAGGTCTGGCTTTAGCAGCGCGAATAGAAAGCCTGGAAGGTTTCAACATGATAATGAGCTTCGTTATAATGCCGATGTTCTTCCTCAGCGGCGCGCTCTTCCCTTTAGGCGATGATCTGCCAGGCTGGCTGAAAATTCTAACCTACCTTGACCCGCTTACATATGGAGTAGACGCTCTGCGCTACATCCTGCTCGGTGCTTCTTCATTCTCGATATACGTCGACGTCCTCGTGCTGATCGGCTTCACGACATTGATAATACTGATAGCTGCGAGGGAATTCGGAGTCAAGAAGTAGATTATATTTCAGCGTTTTGCTTGCAATTTCGTCCCGCACGAGAAGTCGCAATAAATATATACGCCAGAAGGATAGTTTTTGGGATTAAATGAGGTATCATTTCAAGATTTTCTGGACCGTTGAAGATGTTGAACATATTGAGTCGCATGGTGTCCAGCCGTGGGAAGTTGGCGAAGTGCTGGCTGGAGATTTCTATGCCCGGTTTAAGCGGCGATATGATAAAAGATCGCTGGAGAAAAGAGAGTTCTGGGATATTTTGGGGGAAACCAGAAGTGGAAGAGTTTTGTTTATTTCAATTGAATTCATGCCGGATGGTATGGAGAGAGTCTCAATCGCAAGGGATGCTGCCGAGAA
>CAZVYP010000100.1:0-5033 GCA_964631075.1 uncultured Methanocellales archaeon | reverse complement strand
TTTTATTAAGCTTAATTATTCTTATTATGTATTATATTGTAAATCCACTTTAGATATTTCAAGTGAGGTAAATCTTTATTAAAAGACTTAAAATCAGTTAATAATTTTTTGTATACTTCATTTGAAGTAAAGTTATATTAAAAAAATAATAAAACAATAAATTAAACATTTAATTTTTTTTGTCACTTAGATACCGGATTTACTGTCTTTGTATGCGGCTCCTGAGGCTTCCCTTCCTCAGCCACTCCTAGCAAGTAATCGGCTGATACCTTGTACTTCTGGCGCTCTTTGACATCGTCTTTGATCTTCTGCCACTTCTCCCTGCGCGCCTTTTCCTTGTTGTCTATCTCCACACGCCAGGTTTTGACCTTGCGCTTGGCAGCATCGTACTGCTTGAAATCTCTCATCTTGATCTGTGCTTCCTTCACTTTTGCTCTGGCTTCGTCGATATGGGTCTTCTGAACTCCCTTGGTCTTTTCCCAGAAGAGATTCTCACCAAGCCGCTCCTTCACTTCATCCCATCTCCTGTTCTCCTTCCACTCCTTTCTCTTGAAATCTGCCTTGACTTTGTCCCAGACCTTATTTCTGCGCCTGACGCCAGTTTTGGCCATCATCCTCATCATTCTGATTTCACCCATTGCGATTCTTCTGCCGACCGTAAGCCCGCCCGCGGCTCCGGCTGCGAATAGTATCAACAGGACCTGCAGCATTTTTTTTCACCTCCTAATTGGTTTTAACTCCATTTTTTTGGGCACGCTTCTTCCGCAACTCGGATTCATAGACGAGTGCGACTTTGACCTTGGTAATAAACCGCCCGACGATTGCTCCAAATATGAATCCTGTTGCAACCGCGATGATGTATATATTTTCCATTTTAAGCCACTCTCCGTATTATTTCTCTGATTATAGTTATATTCTAGATTCAAATAAAATTAGCCGTCTAATAATTGACTATTATTAAAAATTTAGCTCTATTTTTTCTTTATTTTCTAATTTGTGTATTATTTTTTCAAATTTAAAATTATAGGATGAAAAATAATCTTATTTTTGATAAAATCAATTGAATCATATTAGCTCAATATTGAGAGAGATGCTATTGAAAATTATACAGACTCAATTGAGAAAATACATCTAAAAAAAGTAAAAATTTTTTTTAAACTATAATCATATAATTTCTGACACTCATCCTTCAACCAGTTTTTTTATCAGCAGAGATATCCAGTGCGAGCTGCTTTGCGAGCTCAAAAACTAATCTACCTTTCTCGGTTAGTATATACTGCTTAAAAGCGCCTTTCTTCACCAATCCCTCGTTCTCAAAATCAATCAAATGCTCAGCGATATGCGAACGAGAAATACTGATCTCCTTTGGTATTTCCTGTTCAAATATATCCCTCTTGTAAGAACAGTAAATCATAGTGCAGGTCAGCCCGGGTGGCTCCTCATACAGCAAATTTATAATATACAGATGAGCAAAACTCCTGAGAATGCTCCTCAAACCCGAAGAAGCAAAAACACTGTACATCTCATGCGCAATCAGATCCGGATTCACACAACCCCCGATGTTGATAGTTGTATTGATAAATATATAAGAATGACGGAAAATTTTGGTTCATATTTTCGTCAAGAATTTTTTATATTACAAACCTAATGGGAAAAATCGGCATGCGATGGTAAATAGAAAAAATTTATAACTCAAAAAGGGCAACCTTCAATTCAGGGGATAATTATATGGCATGTCCACAACTTGAACGCAAGGTTAAAGGATACGTGCTTCCCGGCCCGGTTTATTACTGTAAACTTGATTCGAAACATAAAAAAATAGATGAAGACACCCTGAAAAATTACTGTCAGATACTGAACTACGTGAACTGTAAAGCATATTACAAGAAACAGTGGTCAAAAGAATAAATGGTCAGAAAAACAAAATATATTTTTTAAATTTATCTGCTATAGTGTCTTCTTAAAAATGGAAAAAGGGCATGGAATTAGAGAGATATAAGTTAAGGATGAGGCAAACCGATCTGAGGAATATACCTCCCTGCTACCTGAGAAATTCCATTGATGCAGTTCCTTCGACAATCAGAGACCTGCTTTTGACAGATGAGGCCTGCGAGGGCGAAGAAAAAGACGGGAAAATCAGGTTTGGAGCGTGCCGAGTAAACGTGAAGAGCGATGCCACAGTAGAAATTTACGGAGCAAATGCCGAACTGCGAGACAGGATTTTATCGAAACTCCAGCATTTTGACATCGAAAAAGTCGGGTAAGAGGTTACAGAAATTCAAAAGCCCTCTTTATATAGCTCCCTGTCAGTGGAATTTCACATCCGCACTCCGGACACTTTTTGTCCTCAGGCAAAATGTAATCCACAACTCGATTTCCAACCCTCACTATCAACAGCTCTCTGCAGTCGGGACAGTAGGTATTTTCGTATCTGTGTCCCTGTACATTTCCAATATAAGGGAACATAACACCCTGCTTTCTCGCTGCTTCATATGCGCGCTCCAGAATCTCAACTTTCGTGGGTGGTTTGCTGTATAGAAATGCAGGGTAATAGCGGGAGAAGTGCAGAGGGGTTGCCGCTCCGGCGTACTTCAGGTGATTCTCGATTACTTCTGCAATGCAGGCTTCATCGTCGTTCACATCGGTAACTATTAAATTCACCAGCTCCAGATGAAGTCCAAGCTTTTTTGCTTCTGCTGCGTTTTTCCAGACAACGCTGGCGTCAACACCTCCACAGAACTTCTCATAAACCTCAGCATCGCCTTTGACGTCAATTTTCAGTCCATCAAGCCCTGCTTCCTTCAAACCGCGCAGAGCCTCATATGACATGTAGCCGTTGGACACAAAGCAATTGTAGAGCCCCTCTTCCTTAGCTAGCCTGAAGCAATCAAGGGCAAATTCATACAGCAAAGTCGGCTCCTGAAAGCTAACGCACAAACCATTATCGCCATGGCGGAGTGCAATATCAACGATTTCACGCGGCGACATATACCTGGCGCGCTTCGGATCGGGCTCGACATTCGAAAGCCCGTGGTTCTGGCACCAGAGGCAGTGGAAGTTGCAGCTCCATGTGGAAAAAGTAAGCGCGCTCGATCCAGGGTGATAGTGAAAGAACGGTTTGATCTCGATCGGTCTGCTTTCAACTGCGGAGATATCGCCATACACCAACGTATAGAGCAAGCCATCCCTGTTTAAGCGCGTGCCGCAGTAGCCTTTTTTCTCGCTGGCAATTTCGCACCCGCGCATGCAGAGACCGCATTTCACCTTTTTCCCTTCCAGCTTCTCGCAGAGCTGTGCTTCTCTGACTGTTGGATATTGCTGTATCTTCATCTCTCACCATCCATTATAATGCAAGATTTTTTCGAACGATTTCCTGTCAGACACAGGGCCTTTTTCCTCAGAGGGAGAGCCAAGCGGTGTCATTGCCAGCACCCTTATTTCATCCGGTATTCCCAGCGCGGATTTTACAGCGCGCTCATTAAACGCACCGATCCAGCATGTTCCAAGACCTTCAGCGTGAGCTGCCAGCACCAGATTCTGGAATGCAATGGCAACATCGACCTTCCAGTACTCCTCGCCATCTCCGCGTACCCAAGCATCTTCTGGATTACCGCATGCCACAATAATTAACGGAGCACTTACAAACCAGTCTCTATTGTATGCCTGACGCAACTTTTCCTTCTTTTCCGGATCTGTTACTACAATGAAGTGCCATGGCTGCTTGTTCGCCGCCGATGGAGACAGGCGCACTGCCTCAAGAATACGCGAAAGCTTTTCATTTTCCACAGCATCCGGTTTATACTTGCGAGTGCTCCTCCTGGTTCTTATCGCTTCAAACACGTCCATGTTTATTCTCCAACTTTGTTGATATTGGTCAGGCAGTGTAAAAAGATTTATTGCAACACCCGTCTTTCTCTTCTGTGTGAAATCCACATCCGCAGCCCTGTCGGTTGCATTGATACTGCTCTTCGCGCTCCTTAGCGGCTGCGCATCACCTCCTGATATCACAGGGACAGCTTACATCAGGATCGAGACTGATAGGGAGAGATATGCACCGGGGGAGAGCATAACCTCTGCATTAATCCTGGTGAACAATCAGAGCCACGATCTCATTTTTAATTTCTCAAGCGGGCATCAGTGGGATTTAACTGTATACGACAGCGCTGGCAGAGAGGTGTTTGATGTTGCGAAGAATTCCATGTATGTTCAGATGCTTACGAGTCTCAGGGTAGCGGCGAGCTCGGAGGTTAAAATTGGAGATTATATGTGGGGCCAGAAGGACGAGAGTGGTGCGCAGGTGAAAAGCGGTGTCTACACGTTGAAGGCGAAGCTGGTCGGATACGAAGTAAGGGGAAAGAAGAACATAGCCATTGAAAGCAGGCCTTAAGCTGCAAAATCCTTATTTTTATCCCCGTTCAATTAGCTAACGTATGAGCAAGAAAATCGAGTTTTACAAGCTGCATGGCAATGGCAATGACTTCATTTTGATAGACGAATTCAGGCGAATTTTGGTTACAGAGAAAGAGAAGACGAAGTTCGCAGCGAGATACTGCGATCGGAGAACTGGCATCGGCGGGGATGGTGTTTTATTTTTAAGCAAATCGAAGAGCGCTGATTTGAAGATGCGCATATTGCAGCCCGACGAGTCTGAGGCTGAGATGTGCGGCAATGGCATTCGCTGTCTGGTCAAGCATGCGGTTGATACCGGGTATGTTAAACCGGGCAATTGCACCGTTGAAACTCGGGCAGGTGTTATGAGTGTCGAGGTGAGAAGAGAAAAAGGAAGGATTCTGGTTAAGGTGAATATGGGTAAGCCTAAATTTGACTGCATGGATATTCCAGCAGAAGGCAAAGGGGAGTTTCTTGAGAAGGAAGTCGAAGAGTACAGGGTTTCAGCGGTAAATATCGGTGTGCCGCATGCTGTGATCTTCGTCGACGATCTTGAGATTCCGGTTAATGCGATTGCTCCAAAGATTCGATACAGCAAGGTTTTTCCTAAAGGAACCAATGTCAATTTTGTTATAGTGGAGAGA
>CAZVYP010000099.1:0-5069 GCA_964631075.1 uncultured Methanocellales archaeon | reverse complement strand
AAGCAATGCGAGAGATAGCGACTGAGTGCATTCGCGTGCTCAAGCACAACGGCTACTGCGCCATTTTAGTAGGTGACACAAGGAGGGAAAAGCACTACATACCGATTGCATACCGCGTGATGCAGGTCTTTCTCGACTCCGGTTTCATTTTGAAGGAAGACGTGATCAAGCACCAGTGGCGGTGCAAGGCAACTCCTTTCTGGCTGAAGAAATCAGTTGAGTCGAACTTTTTGCTGATTATGCACGAGCACCTCTTCATATTCAGAAAGCCTGAGAAAGATGAGAAAACGGAGAAGTACAGCGCGAGCATGAAAGTAAGGAAATAAATTGAGAAAAAAAAAGAATTTTATTATTTCACCTGACGAGTGGAACCGGATATTGCTGGTCCTCATACGGCAGGATGATTTTGTTAAGCTCTTGGAGTGTGTCGAGTGCATTTGCTTTTATCATCTTATCCGAGATTGTGTATAGGTTTTCGCCTATGTACAGCGAGCGCTTGACTGAGTATGCGTTGTTGTAGTAGTAATATCCGCTCTTCAAGAACTCCTCCTGGTTTGCATTGTGGGTGATTTTGCCTTTCAGCTCGAAGCCCTTCTCCAGTGTGAGTTCGAAGACATATGCACCCTGCCAGACGTAGTCGCCATATGCATTTGCCGGTACTTTACCATTATATTTCTGCTCGTCTATCTCTGCTAGTAAGATTGGTATTGCCAGCAGGTTTTTGGATTTGCTGAACAGGAATGCTTTGTGGTCGTGCAGTGCGTATGAATCTGTGCCTCGATCGCCTATGTTGTATTTCGCCATTTCCTTCGGGTGCTCCACATCGGTGACGTCGAAGAGCGATAGCTTCACTCCCTGGTACCAGGCGAAGTTACCGTTCTCTGCTTCCACGGCTTCCTTGCCTATGCCGATTATGTGGTTTTCGTCATATGGATGGAGGTAGTCGCTGTATCCGGGTATCTTGAGCTTGCCAAGCACTTTTGGCGATTTTGGATCGCTCATGTCTATTACGAATAGGGGATCAACTTTTTTAAATGTCACAAGGTAGCATCTGTCGCCCATAAATCGTGCGGAGTATATCCTTTCCCCCGGTGCGAGGTCTTCGAGCTTGCCGGTGATTTTGAGATCGCTGTCGAGCACGTATACGTGGTTCTTCGAGGGTATGTCGCTCCTCCAGACTTCACCCGTGGTTGTTGCGATTCTGAAGTAATCGTTAAACTCGTCCATTGAGAACTGGTTGAGTACTGTGCCCGGTACTTCGCCCTCTGCTTTGTGCTCGATTTTGCTGCCCTCTATCGCTATTCTGTGCACTACTGTCTTCATCGTTTCTCTTGCGATTTCTTCCTGGACCTTGTTCATTCGCTCTTCAACTTTTTTCTGCAGGTTGTATCTCTCGGTATCGCTCAGGGATCTCTGGTAGCTATCGAAGAGCTTCTGGATTTCCTGCAGCTTTGAGTACATCGAGATGTTGTAGCTGCTTATCTCGTTTATCCTCGGAACAAGGTCGCCTGGCGCAGTCGGGATTAATACCTCTCTGATGAGTTTCTCGTAGTAGTAGTTCTGGCTGAGTCTCTTCTGGTAGGTTATGTATATGCTGTTCTGGGAAACGTACATATTCTGGGTGTAGCCCATGAGGAAGACCTTGCTCTCAGGTGCTTCATTGCTCTGGCTGTTGACCCCGACTATGGTTGAGAAGTGGTAGCTGCTGTCTGGCACGTCGAAGTAGTAAACGTCCACGCAGTTGCACGCAGGCGATGCTTCTCCTCCTGAGGAGATTCTGGGGATAACAACTTCGTCGCCATAGTAGTAGACGTTCTTGTTAACCACCGCATATACATAGTCGCCTATCATCCTTGAGTCATAGTAGTTGCCCTCTATCGAGTAGTTTCCTTTCAGCTTGGGGCTGCTTCTATCGGAGATGTCATAGATTCTTATGAAAGTCGATTGGGAGTAGTACGGATAGTATTCCGGAGCTATAGCTTTCTCCGCCGTACCTTCTTTAACGGGATAGTAGCTCTGCTCCCAGCCGAAGACGATCAGCCGATCTTTGTTTATGAATATCTCCTGTGGAGAGCCCTTCAGTTCTATCTCGGACAGGATTTTCGCGTTTTCGGCGGGGTAGGCGTCGACTATAACAATTTTGTTGCCTGATACCGTGTAGATGTATTTTCCATCATTCTTTACGATATCAGCTTCGTCCACGCCTGCTACCTGTATATTGGTGGTCGAATAATCGCTTGAGCCTGTTGCAGCAGTTTCGGGGAGGCTTTTCTGGGTAGCAATATTTGGAACAGCCAGACCATCTGTCCACCTGTAGTAATAGGGCATCTGTGCATTTGATTTCAGAAAATTCTTGATCTCATCGCAGGAAGAGAATTTTTTAAGCTCAGTTTTCGTGTTCGTGGTTCCTGTGCAGCCGATTACCAGAAATATTGCAAGTATCAGTAAAACGATTAATTTAGCTTTCATGGTTATTTTATGTATTCTTCATTTTTAATATAATTTCCTTAAGCTACGACTCGATTCGTAGTTAAAGGAGGAAAAAAAGGGTTTCGCTTTTTATCCGAACATATTCCTGGGTGGCTCGCTTGTTTTTGGAATTTGCTTCAGGGCGTCTTCGAAGTGCTTCGGGAGTACTTCGCTCTCCTCGATGATTGCCCTGTGCAGCGCGGTTTTCAGTATCTTCTCGACCAGGTCGCGGCCTGATAGTCCATTTGTTTCCCGTGCTATTTGCTCGAACCTCACGCTGCTGGAGATCTGCTGCGGAAAGGTCTTTGAATAGTGCTTGAAAATCAGCAGTCTTTCTTCGAGAGTTGGCATTTTGAACTGGATCTCTTCTTCGAATCTGCTTCTGATGGAGTAATCGAGCGCGGATATTCGATTGGTTGCTCCAATTGTGCATACCCCTATTCTGTCTTCTATGCCGTCCATCTCCGTTAAAAGGGCGTTGACCACTTCTGAGACATCCCCTCTCAGATCCTGATGCTTTCTATCCAGTGCGATTGCATCAAGCTCGTCGATGAAGATTATGCAGGGTGCAAGCTCTTCCGCCTGGTTGTACAGCATGTGTATCCTTCTTGCGCCTTCGCCGACGTGCTCGCCGATCAGCTGAGTTGCCTTCATAGGTATAAGGGGAACATCTGTTTCAGTTGCGAGTGCTTTCGCCATCATTGTCTTGCCTGTGCCACTTGGACCGTGGAACAGTATGTTCTTGGGCGCCCACACGCCGAATTTCGCTGGCTCGTGAAGATATCGCTCTATAAGCTTGCATTTGCTCTTTGCCTCTTCCTGGCCGATTATGTCACTGAAGCTCACGCCTCCCATCATCTTTGGAATGGGCTGCGATTCTTCCTGCCCGGGTTTTTCGACAATTATTACGGTCGGGCCGCCTATTACTGAGTCATTTGGCTCCACAGCTTTTATCTCGAAAGCGAAATCCGGGAACATTCGCTTATCAAAGAGATAGCAGCCTTTAATTGCCCTTTCTCCTTCCCACTGTTCCTTGGCATAGTGCTCAAAGACTTTTGGCTCCGATAGCTCGGGAAAATCGCATGGTCCGCCTATTTTCAAAGGATAGCCTGCCGGTCTTAGGACTACGAACTTTGCGTATCTTAAAGAAGAACTACCCTCACTATAGCCCCGTTTGTGCCTCGTGTTATCACCGTCCACCTTGGTCACTATTAAATTTGAGGACATTATATTAAGTTTTTTTCTATTGCGATAGTTTAATTACCTTGGAAGCAATGTTGCATATTTGATTCTGGATGGTAAGGCTATTCGTAGCTATCGATCTGCCTGCGGGCTGCAAAAGCTCGGCTTCAGGAATAATAGATGAGCTCAGCTTCAAGGGCCTGAAGCGAGTTGAACCGGATTTGTTGCACATCACCCTGAAATTTCTGGGCGAGGTTCCCGATAAGAATGTTGCAGGCATAATTGATGCCCTTTCAGAGGTGCGGTGCAAGCCGATTGATGTTGTCGTAAAAGGCGCCGGTGCCTTTCCGAACTTGAAGAGGATCAGAGTCATCTGGATCACTGCCGAGGGCGATTTCAGAGTGCTACCTAAAGCGATAGACGGCGCTTTGCTGCCTCTTGGATTCCCTCGCGAGACGCGTGAGTTTACAGCCCATATTACTGTCGCGAGGGTAAAGCAGTACGGGCAGCTTGACTATGGCAAAGTTCAGGAGGTTATTAATCGCTTTTCAGGTTTTGAATTCGGCAGGTTCTCAGCAGGCACATTTACGCTGAAGCAGAGCACTCTCACGCCCAAAGGACCAATATATCAAACTTTAAAGGAGTTCAGGCTCGATGGTGAGTGAAAAAATTGAGCAAAGAAATTAAGAACGAAGTGCTGAGTAGAATAAAGCCATCTAAAGCAGAAAGGAATGCATTAAAAAGTTTTTCAAGTAAGATGATAAAAAAGATAGATCAAACCGCTAAAGAAATGGGCATAAATGCCAGAGGTTTGCTCGTTGGCTCAGCGGCTAGAAATACCTGGTTGAAAGGAGATAAAGACCTTGATATTTTCATCTTATTACCGGAAAACCTCGATATCAGCGAATTTGAGGAAAAGGGAATTAAGATTGCCAGAAATGTGGCAGATGAATTTGAGGAGAGATATGCCGAGCATCCATATATCAAGGCATTTTTTGGAGATTATGAAGTAGACCTAGTGCCATGCTTCGCGGTCGCAAATCCTTCCCGAATAAAATCCGCGGTTGACCGCACCCCTTTTCACAACGAATTCGTGCTTGAGCATATTAAGGGCAGGGAGGATGAAGTGCTGCTGCTAAAGCAATTCATGAAGGGCATCTCCACCTACGGCGCAGAGCTCAAGAACGGCGGCTTTTCAGGCTACCTCTGCGAGCTTTTAATAATAAAATACGGCTCTTTCCTCGAAACCCTGAAGCAGGCAAAGCACTGGAGATACGGGGTTAAGATTACGCTGGATTCGCCACCATCTGTGGACTTCGATGACCCGCTTATCGTAATCGATCCCGTGGATTCAAGGAGAAACGTGGCTGCAGCCGTTTCGATCGAAAAATTCTATAAATTCGTCTCAGCCGCACGAG
>CAZVYP010000098.1:0-5125 GCA_964631075.1 uncultured Methanocellales archaeon | reverse complement strand
CCAGATTGCATTAATCACACTTCATTTTTCTTTATCTATATTATATTTTGCTTAAAATTAATATTGTTTGCTTTTTTGGTTATTTCTGTGCTAAAAGAAAAAATTTCTCCGCAAGCCAACCCCTGTATTTCAACTGGAACCTGGGATGCGGGGCGTAAATTTAATTATCCTTTATTCCCAATGCATTGGGTATGAGTGAGCTCAGGGTATTTGTGGTGAATAATTACGGTCAGTTTTGCCATTTAATTCACAGAGCGCTCAGGGAGCTTGATGTCAGCACCGAGGTTGTTAAAAACACTCTTTCTATCGACGAGATTCTCAAAAAAGAGCCAGACGGCTTGATCCTGAGTGGTGGTCCCACCCTTGATAGAGCTGGCAATTGTTCTCAGTATGTGAAGAAGCTTGATCTTCCTATTCTGGGCATTTGTCTGGGTCACCAGCTTATGGCAGTTGCCTATGGTGGCAGCGTTAGAACCGGGAAGTATGGTGGTTTTGCTGAGGTTGAAGTCGAGGTTCTTGATGAAAACGAAGTTCTCAGGGGTATGGCGCCTGTAACTGTTACCTGGGCTTCGCACTCTGATGAGGTTGAAATAATGCCTCCTGATTTTATTCGCCTTGCCAGGTCAAATGTGTGTGAAGTTGAGGCGATGAAGCATAAAAATAAGTCTCTATATGGTGTGCAGTGGCATCCTGAGGTTTCGCACACCAGGCAGGGCAAGCTTCTGCTGCAGAACTTTTTGAGGATTTGTGAGGAGCGCTGATCTTCTAAAGCTCCTGCACTTCTCTGTAGCCGACCAGTCTCACGCCGAGCTTTTTTAAGACCCTGATTGCTTCTTTTGTATCGCTTACCCGCACTATGAGTATTGCTTTCTCGGCCGATTTGGTGACGAATGCGTAGGCATATTCTATGTTTATTTTGGTGTCGCCCATCTGTCTGGCGATTTCGTAAAGTCCACCCGGTCGGTCTACCATTTCTATTCCGATCACTTCTGTTTCGGAAACAGTAAACCCTGCCTCACGCAGCACTTTGTGTGCTTTCTCAGGGTTATCGACAACCATGCGTATTACCCCGAAGTCGCCTGCCTCAGCGATGGTGAATGCACGGATGTTTATTTTTGCCCTGTAGAGCTTTTCCGCAACGCTTGCAAGCCTGCCGGGCTTGTTCTCGGCGAATAGCGAGATCTGCTTGATAATCCTGTCATTATCGTTATCCTTTCCCTTTTTTCTTCCTTTTTCCATTGTCATTCCCTCCATTTCCTTTCCCGGTTATCACTATATCTTTCTTTTGTCTGTTACTCTCTGGGCTTTGCCCATCGATCTGGGCAGCTTTCCATATTCAACGAGCTCGACATTTGTATCCAGGTTGAGCACGATTTTTAGCTGATGCTTCACTTTCTGCTTTATTTTTAAGATGTCCTCAACTTTGTCGCTGAAGGCTTTTGGTGTTACCTCTACCTGCACGGTCATCGCATCGAGCGCTCCTTTTCGCTCCACTATGATCTGGAAGTGCTCTCCCACCTCCGGTATTTGCATCAATACTGCTTCAACCTGGCTTGGAAATACGTTGATACCGCGGACTATTATCATGTTATCCGATCTGCCCATTATGCGCATTATCCTCGGATGTGTTCTGCCGCAGCTGCACTTCTCGCTGTTGAGCACTGTTATATCGCCGATTCTGAATCTGATGAGTGGCATGGCTTCTTTTGCAAGCGTGGTAGCCACGAGCTCGCCTCTCTCTCCGTCTGAAAGCTGCTCGCCTGTCTCTGGATCTATGACTTCGATCAGGTACTGGTCTCCCCAGATATGAATGCCGTTCTGGTACTTGCACTCGGTAAACAGTGGCCCTGACATCTCGGAGGTGCCAAATATATCATAAGCTTTAATTCTGGTTATATCTTCTATCCGCTTTCGAGTCTCGTCAGACCATGGCTCTGCACCGAACACTCCTGCTCTTAGCTTTGTGTTCATGATCTTCACCTTCATCTTCTCGGCCACTTCATTGATGTGCAGGAAGTATGAGGGGGTGCATGCAATCGCGGTTGTGCCCATGTCCACCATAAGCTCCACCTGTCTCTCGGTATTTCCGACGCTCGCGGGCAGCGCACTTGCGCCGATTGCTTCAACCCCGTAGTGCAGTCCCAATCCGCCTGTGAATAATCCATATCCGTAGCTCACCTGCACGATGTCGCCGCGCCCCAGGCCTATGGAAGTAAGGGCTCGGGCCATGGATGTCGTCCACTCCTCAACGTCTCTTTTAGTATAAGCCACAACCGTGGGCTTGCCTGTTGTACCTGAGGAAGCATGGAATCTGATCACTCTATCCAGGGGCACGCTCATCATCCCGTAGGGATATGTATCCCTCAAATCTGTCTTCCTGGTGAAGGGAAGCTTTGTCAGGTCGTTAAGTGTCTTTATGTCCTCCGGCTTTACCCCTGCTTTATCAAATCGATCGCGATAGAAGCGGGAATGATCATAGACATATCTCACGAGATATCTTAATTTCTCTGCCTGTAGATCCAGCAGCTCTTTTTGAGGTATTTTCTCGATATTTGGCTCCCAGAATTCTCCCATCTTATCTCCTCCTGCTAAATTTTTTGTCGTAAGTCTATTATCCTCTTATATTTGCCCTCTACTCGGGGGAGTGTTCCGCGCTCCGCGAGCAGGACATTTGTGCGCAGATTCAGTGTGCTGTAAAGCTGATCCGCGATTTTATTCTGCACCCTTTCAAGGTCTTTGAGTTCGCCGGTAAAGCCTTTTTCACTCAGCTCTACCTTAACTGTTATCTCATCCAGGTGCTTCTTTCGCTCAATAATAACCTGGAAGTACTCCCCTGCTTCCGGAATGCTCATTAAAACGTGCTCTATCTGACTGGGGAAAACGTTTATTCCGCGGATCACCATCATATCATCCGATCTTCCCATGATGCGGGATATCCTCACGCTTGTTCTGCCGCAGGGACAGGAATCTTCCAGCATTTTGGCTATATCGCCTGTGCGGTATCTAATAAGTGGCATGGCTTCTTTGGTGAGCGAGGTAAGTACCAGCTCGCCTCTCTCTCCGGTTTCACACACCTCGCCATTTTTATCCACTATTTCAACCAGGAACTGGTCTTCCCATATATGCAGCCCATTTTGCTCCACGCATTCGAAAGCGACTCCTGGACCGAACATCTCGGATAGTCCATAAGAGTCATAGCCCTTTATATCAAGCGCTTCCTCAAGCTCTTTTCGGGTGTTATCCGACCATGGCTCTGCGCCGAAGCAGCCTATTCGCAGCGCGAACTTATTGAAGCCCACACCATTCTCTCTAGCAGTTTCGGCAATGTAAAGCGCGTAGGAAGGTGTGCAGTGGATTATGTTCACTCCAAAATCGATTAGCATCTCGATCTGTCTTTTTGTAGTACCGGTACCTGCTGGCACAACGGTTAAGCCTGCTTTTTCAGCACCGTAGTGAAATCCGAGCCCACCTGTGAACAAGCCATACCCTACGGCATTCTGGAAAACATCACCCTTTTTGGCGCCTATCATTGTAAAGCACCTGGCAATCAAATCAGCCCATGTCTCAATGTCATTTTGAGTGTACCCGACAACTGTTGGCTTCCCGCTCGTTCCGGAAGAAGCATGCACGCGCACTACCGCTTTCATCGGCACGGCGAACAATTTGAAGGGATAGTTATCGCGGAGATCGCTCTTTCTGGTAAATGGCAGCTTCTGCGCATCATCGAGCTTGCGAATTTCCGGCAACTTTTTGGCTCTGTAGAAGGGCACATGCTTCTTTACTCTCTTAATTACACTTCTCAAGCGCTTTAGCTGCAGCTTTTCAAGCTCGCTGCGCTTCATCGTTTCAAAGCGCTTCTGCCAGTATTTCACAGCCATTTGATTCTCAGCTTTAACTAAAAAACTTGCGGAATCGAATTTAGGGTAAGCAGATTTAAATAGTATGTTATGATATATATTTAAAAATCACAAAAATGTGATATTGTGATATAAATGAAAACGAACCTTTTGCTCAAAAAGCTTCACCTCGAGGGAAAGGAGTTCGTGACTTCTGCTGAGCTAAAGCAATACTGCAGGTTAATGAAGCTTAACTATGAAATAGCAATAAGGCATCTCATTTCAAGGGGCTACCTGACGCGGATTTTCAGGGGAATTTTCTACGTAAAATCGCTGGAAGAAGTTAAGCTCGGAAAAACAAAGTACAGCATTTTAGAGCTGGTAGCAAAAGGGCTGGAGCTGAAAGGCATTGAAAACTGGTACTTCGGGCTATACACAGCTCTCAAGCTGAATAACATTACGCACGAGCACTTTGCCATCGATTACGTTATCAGCGACAGACTATTCCGCGCTAAGCCTGTGAGAATTGCAGATTACAAATTCAAATTCATCAAGCTTTCACCCCTCCTGCTGGAATTCGGCTTAACAAAAGACGGATTGAGATACTCCGATTCTGAGAAAACGATACTTGACTTCATTTACATCTGGAGGTACAATGGAGTTCCTGAGACCAAGATAATAATGGATGTTGCAGAGTGGACAAAGAACATCTCCAGGGATAAAATCAGAGAATATGCGGAGAAATACCCAAAGACCGTCAGAGAGATCGTCGAAGAGGTGGCTGGATGAGGAGAGAGTTTGTAAGCGAGGTCAGCAGGATCCAGCGAATCAAAAGAGCGGATTTGATAGAGAAAGACCTGATTCTGCATCAGATGCTGCTCGACCTTTCCAGAAACAAATCCTTCTCCGAAAACTTCGTCTTCAAAGGCGGAACTTGTTTGATAAAAAGCTACCTTGGATATTTCCGTTTCTCCGAAGACATAGACTTCACATGGAAGCGTCAGGAAATCTTTGAAGGCTGGTCTCAGAAAGAAATTAGGGGTTATCTCTCAAAAATCATAAATAAGCTGGGAGAGATTTTTGAAGAGATAGCAGCGAGGCGAGGTCTGGATTTCAGGTGCGAGAAGCACAACAGGAACTACGTTGAGCTTGGCGGAGGTAACAAAACCTGCACATTCAAAGTCTGGTATCATTCGGAGATACTTGGACGCAGAAGCTTCGTGAAAGTTCAGATAAATTTTGTTGAGAAGCTATATTTTGCTCCGCAGAAAGTCGAACTTAAAAGTCTT
>CAZVYP010000097.1:0-5132 GCA_964631075.1 uncultured Methanocellales archaeon | reverse complement strand
TTCGCTCCCTAAATGTCACAGTAGTTGTCACAGCTATGTCACAGTAGGTTGTCACAGTAATTCTTATGTTGGCTAGTAATCGTGAAGCTAATCGTGAAGCTAATCGTGAAGGTGTTTCATTCAAGGACATAGTGGGTACTTCTTCCTTTTCCTCTCTGCTTTATTATCTTCAGCTCTATTAGTCGGGATATCTCATCAACGGCTGCTCTGTTGGAGATGTTGAACATTTCCCTGATTTCTCTGTTAGTGATCTGTCCTCTCTCTATCGTTCGCTCCACAATTTTCATCTGTCTTTGAGTTAGCGCGACCTGCCCTCTTTCTTTGAGGAATTTAATGTCCCTGCTTAGTCCGATGACCTTTTCTTTCACTGTCCTGAGGCTTACCGCTACGCCTTCGGTGAAGTACTCAAGCCAGGCTATCAAGTCAACTGTCTTCTCATCCACGCTTCTTAATGCTGCGTAATAGCTCCGTCTGTCGTGGTCGTAGTAGTCATCCAGCGCGAAGAATCTCTTGACATCAAATCCTCGTTTAAACAGGGTTAGTGAAGCCATGATTCTTGCTGTCCGGCCGTTTCCATCGATAAATGGATGGATCCTGACTATTTCGTAGTGAACAATACCTGCCTCAAGAACTGAATCTATTTCATTCGCGTCTTCGGAATTGAACCAGCTTAAAAACTCATCAACCAGCCCTGGAACCTGTTCCGTTGGTGGTGGCGTATAAACAACCTCGCCGGTTATTCTGTTACCTACAAATACCTGCTTTTTCCGAAATGTTCCTTCATCCTCAGGGTTTTCTAATGTCCCCTTCGTCACGATTCCCTGTATATCCAGTAAATCCTTCTTCGTAAAGGTAGAATGCTTTGCAAACTCAGGAATCTTCTCCAGCGCTTCGATGTAGTTCAAAACCTCATGTTTATCCTTCCGCCTGACCATTATTTTCCTTCCGGCGGCAAGGGCACTTACTTCTTCCAGAGAAAGAGGATTGCCCTCGATTGCAGTGGATGAGTGAGCGCTCCTCAGCAGCGCGTCTCTTCGAAGGGAGACCTCCCATTTGGGCACAAGAGGTGCATTCAGGATAATTGCTCGTGCCTCAGCTATGAGAGTTAGATTCCCGACGATCTTATTGGTATATTTGAAGTTCGGCTTAAACATCATATCATCCTCCTATCTCCCTCAAGTACTTCTCAATCTTTTCCTCTACCTTGCCGATCTCCCCCTCAATCCTGCGCAGCTCTTCCCACTCTTTGCTTACATCTATCTCTTCCTGCTTTTCCTCTGGGAAGACGTATAGGGTGACGTTTAAGTTGAAGTCATTGTTCTTGATTTCTTCAAGTGAAACTGCGCGAGCAAAACCCTCCTCATTTTTAAATTCTTTATACGCTTTAGTTATATTCTCGATGTGCTTTTCGCCGAGGCGGTTTAGCTTTCGAACTTCGGGGTGCTGCTCGAATTCCGAGGAGGCGTTGATAAACAGCACTTTGCCTTTTCTCTCCCGGGCTTTTTTCTTGTTCAATATTATTATTGCTCCGGGTGCGCCTGTGTTGTAGAATAGCTTCTCAGGGAGTAAAATTACTGTTTCTATGAAATCCTCTTCTAAAATGCTTGCTCTTACTGCTCTTTCTTTGCCGCCTCTGAACAAGCAGCCGTTGTCGATGACCACGCCAGCTCTTCCATTCTCCTCTCTGGCGGATGCGAGCATGTGCTGGATCCATATCCAGTCTGCGCTTTGCCTGGGTGTGAAGCCGTATTTGAAGCGCTGCTTCCAGAACTCGCCTTTTTTCAGTCTCTCTTCGTCGTAGCCGTCTTGATTCCAGGGTGGATTTGCCATTACTACCTCGAATTTTTTTACTCCCTCGCTCTCTTTGAATTTGGGGTAGAGCAGTGTATCGCCGAAGGCGAGCTGGGCATTTCTTATGTCGTGGATGTACAGGTTCATTCTGCCGAGGGCAAGGGTTTTTTGATTGGCTTCCTGTCCGTATAAGAAGAGCTTCTCGGCTTCCTGTCTGCCACGCTGGTTTTGAACGTGTTTATAGGATATGATGAGCATTCCATTTGAGGCTGAAGCAGGATCGTAAACGCTTTCCCCGGGCTCTGGATCTAATATTTCCACCAGGAGGCTTATGACTTCCCGGGGGGTGTAGACTTCTCCTTCTTTTGCCTTGGTGGGTGCGAAATATCTCAATATCCACTCGTAGGCATCGCCGAGGATATCGGGTGATACGTGATGGAGCTTTTTCTCGCTGAACAGCTCAACAAGCTGTCTCAAGATCTCTGCGTTTTCCCTGCTTGAAGTGAAGTGCACGAAGTCGACGTTGTCGAGCACGTCTTTAAGCTCTGGATTGCGCTCTGCGATTACTTTCAGGGCTTTTGAGAATATCTCAGGCAGCCTGCTGACGTCCTTTCTTATGTTATCCCAGAGAAATTCTTCAGGCAGATCGAAGTCGTGGTAGGCTGAGCTCTTGGCTTCCTGTTTTGCCTCGGATTCGCTTAAGCCGTCTTCCATGGCTTCTTTACAGGCTTTTTCGTATTCCAGCTCCCATCTGTCGCTCACTCTTTTCAGGAAAAGCAGCACCAGTATAAAAGTGTAGTCCACCCTGGTTCTAATCAGATCAGCGGCTTTTTTTAGCAGCCCTTCGATTTCGCTTCTGCCTATTGCATTTTTATTGATGGTAAGCAGCTCGCCCACGATCTCCCCTCTGCTTTTCAACGTGTAAATCCTTTTTCTTAAATCCTGAACATCGAGCTCAACTCTCAGCCAGCCTGCTTTTCTAAGTTCAGATATAAACACAGCTATTTCTTCCTTCCGATCCTTATTTTTCTCTTCAAGCACCCGGATGGCGTCCTCCATACCAAAAGGAGAACCTCCGAAAGTGTCCCATAAAATCGTGTATCTGCGCTCCAGCCAGGCTGGCAGCTGCATTTCCGCTTGCTTCATAAGCACCAATTTAATTTCTCAGGAACTTATACCTTTTGCTTAATATATAAGCAAATATCAATTTTACTTATGTAATTCAAACTTTTAAGTTAGTTTAGGGAGGTTTCAAGAATCTTCGTTTAATGCAAAAATAATTGAGTTTCCAGTTTGCTACAAACCTGAGTTCCCACAAATGGTTTGCGAAGACCACCTCCGGGCACCAAGCTGATACCGCGGAAGCGTGGGAAGCAATATAACAGAAAGTAGCCCTCAAATGATACAAACAGGCCCTGCACATTTGTGCGGGGTACTTGTGACTTCAGGGAGCAAAACTGAGGACGAAATGATGAATAATACGCGCTAGAGATATCCTTTTGTGCTGGGTATGCCTCTGCGCTCGTCCTTTCTCACAGCTTCCGATAATGCAATCCCGAGGGCTTTGAATATTGCCTCGATCTTGTGGTGGTTGTTCTCTCCCTCGGCTTTGACATTTAAAGTAATCCCTGCGGAGTGGGCAAAGGCATAGAGGGATCTCTCAACTTCTTCTGCTGAAAAGCCTGCTATCTCTCTGCAGGTGAAGGATGCGGTGAGTGTCAAGTATCCTCTCCCGCTTATGTCAACAGCTACGGTTGCAAGCGATTCGTCCATGGGTATGATTGCGAAGCCAAAGCGCTTGATGTTTTTCTTCTCCCCGAGGGCTTTTTTGAAAGCGATGCCGAGTACCAGGCCTGTTATTTCCGCTTTATCGCGTTTTTCAATTTTTTCAGTAACGTTCAGGCTGAGGTCAAATGCTCCATGTCTGGTAAATGAAGTTAAAATGTGATCCAGGAATCCCTCCCCTGTTTTTATGCTGGCATTTCCGGTTCCGTCAAGATTCAGGGATATATCTACTCCGTTCTGTTCGATTTTAGTCGATCTCACTTTACCGCCTCCAGTGCTGCTTTCAGAGTAAACTTATTTTTGTAGAGAGCCGTGCCGACGACAACACCTTTTGCATTTGTTTGCTTTATGGTTAGCAGGTCTTTTATCGAGGCTACACCGCCCGATGCGATTACAGGTATCTCGACTGCTTTTACAACTTCGAATATGGGTCTTGAATCGATTCCCTGAACAAGTCCTTCGACGTTTACATTTGTGAATAAGATGCTGCCGGCACCCTTGCGCTCGATTTGCTTTGCAAGTTTGCTTGCTTTATATCCTGAGCTTTTTGTCCAGCCTTCGACAACGACTTCTTCATTTCTTGAATCCAGGGCGACCATGACCCTGCGGCTTCCGTATTTATCTGCAATCTTTTTCACGAGATCGGGGTCTTTAATTGCGGCAGTGCCTAATATTACCCGGTTTACTCCAAGGTCAAGTAACTTCGATGCGGTCTCCATTGACCTTATGCCGCCTCCCATCTGAGTAGTTACTTTAAAGCTTGTAACAATTTGCTCAATTATACTGAGATTCTGAGGTATACCTCTGAATGCTCCATCGAGATCAATTATATGCAGTGTACTTGCGCCCTCGCCGACCCATTTTCTGGCGACTGCAACAGGATCTGCGATCGAGACGGTCTCTCTGCTAAGGTCACCTTGTATCAATCTAACGCATTTTCCGCCTTTGAGATCAATCGCGGGAATAACTTCGAAGCCCATTTTTATCCTCTCAGATGTTCTCTTTTGAGCTATATCTGCTTTTTGCAGCATGGAAATTTTTTTCATCGTCTAAGACAATAGACTGTGTAATGGTTGAAAGGCTAAAGCTAAAACCAGAAGAAGTCTTCCGGAAAGCAGCGCTGGCTTGGATGTATGGGGTGGGCTACGGGATAAGAAGCTATCCGGGTACGCAGTGGGATTTGCTCTCCAGCGCCGGGGATTTCTGGCTGGCGTTTCAAAAGAGCGCTGCAGGTATAGAGATCTCGCGGGGAAAGCCATTCGAGGTGGCGAAGAGATATCTCGAAGACTGTCGTTTAGCAGGTTTTAATGCAGAGGATGATGGCATAGATGGCAGCGACGAGGAAATTAAAATATCGATACACAGCTGCTTCTATCGTCCAATTTGCCTCCACCTGATCGAGAAGGATATGCCTGCTATCTGCCCTCGTCTCGGTCTTTTTGAGAACGTGATTCTGAAAGGCAGTGAGGAAGTGTATACTTACACCATGAAAGTCGGAAAAGAGGTATGCAGCGGCGTTCTCAAACCGCTAAAGCTAACAGTGTGACATTTATCTA
>CAZVYP010000096.1:0-5170 GCA_964631075.1 uncultured Methanocellales archaeon | reverse complement strand
TTATGACGGAATATTGGGCGCATGACAGAGCTAATCCCTCAGCAAAAATCTCTTAGGGTCAAGGTCAAGGTCTATGAACTCGTCCGCTTCCTCTATTAATCTCGAGGAGGTACTTCTGCCGAAGGCCATGACTTCGACTTTGCAGCCTGTCGCCCTTCTCAGGTGCTCTACGAGGGGGATGAAGTCGCCGTCGCCTGATACGAGCACTATTGTGTCGAGTTTCAGCGCGAGCTCGATTGCGTCCATTGCTATTCCTATGTCCCAGTCGCCTTTCTTTGCACCGCCGTAGAAGATTTGCAGTTCTTTGGCTTTTACTTCGAATCCTATTTTGCTTAGTGCTTCGAAGAAGCCTGCTTCTTCTTTAACATCTGCTTTTATTACATATGCTATTGCGCGGATCAAGCTTCGCCCGCGGATTGCCTGCTTCAGTATTGCTTTGAAGTCTACTTTGCTGTTGTAGATATAGCGGGCTGAGTAGTACATATTCTGAACGTCCACGAAGACGCCGATGCGCTGCTGCTTGTACAGTGATGTTTCTTTTGAATGTGTTTTCATAATTAGCACTTCTCACATGAAGTCGAATAGCTCTTTCTGCTTGGAGGTATCGCTTTCAAACAGTGATGTTATCTCTGCGCTGAGCAGCATAAGCCTTTGCCTGGTGTAATGGGATACGCTGTATTCATCTGCGATTTTCATCGATACTTCAAGGTATTTCTTTACTGAGCCTTCGTGCACGGTCAGGATTATCCTCCCGCCGCATCTTGAACAGAGTCCGCGAAGTGGTGGCCTCCTGAATTTCTGGTTGCATTTGACGCAGCGCATTTGCTGTCTGGAGAAGGAGTGCAGATTGCCTATTATGTCCGGTAAAAAGTGGTGGTTTATCACGCGCTCTGCCACGTCTTGCTCGTCCACTGCTCTTATTCTCCGTGCGAGTTTGAGCTGTGCCTCCATCTTCTCGATCATCGTTCCCAGAGTTTTATAGGCGGATAGCCCGGGTCCCATTGCGATGTTGCTGGTGCTGTGTGTGAACCTGAAAACTTGAGTTTCCTCTTTGAGCTGTGAGCTGACTGTCGGGATTTGCTTTTCAAGCTCCTTTGGATTCGCGTGTCTGAGTGTTGCTTCGTAGAACTCGAGTGGATAGCAATCCGTGATATCTATGTTCAGTGCTTCCTTATCGACCTCTCGCGGGTGCACATGTACTGTGAGCACGATGGGGGCATCCATCTTCCCGCCTCTTTTATCCGGTAAGTATGATCGCGAGAAGTTGATGAGCCCATCTAGCAGGAGCATCACGCTGTCTTCATCGCCATCGCAGTTTCTTCTCTTCGCTGCGTGGAAGTAGGGGTGTGCGTAGCATGCCGACGCATTTGTGAAGCCAAGGATTCTCCCGAGCACGCCTGCACTGGTATGCGGTGCGAGACCTATTACAAGTTTTCCGACGAGGTCTTCCTGCTTCTGGACTCTGTAGTATGGCTCCAGCTTATAGTATTTCACCAGCAGGTCGTCGATGAAGTTCGCAACTCTGATCAGGTACTTCCCGGCTGCGTGGGAAAGCACTATATCCTGGGGTTTCATTTCAACTATTTGCTCCGGACTTTTCAACGGCTCTCCTTTTGCATCGCAGTCGTAGCCCAGCTCTATCAGCCTTTCGATTGTAACATTTATCTCAGAGGGCTTGAGGTGGGTCAGAGACAGATCTGTGAGGTCGTAGCGAATTGTGCCGTCTTTGAAGACGTATACGTCGTGCTTAGCCCGCAGTATGCCTTTTTCAATTACCTCTGGGGTTTTATTTTTTGAGATTAAACCTGCTACGCCCTTCAGGATCTCGAAGTTCTCCCGCTCGTTTAAGGACTTAAGTGCTTCATCGTAGAGAGCTTTCAAATTTATTTTCTGCTTCGTCACGCTTGAAAGCACGCGATGACAGCGAGGACAGGTTTCGCCTGGATGTGCGATATTGCAGTGCGAGCAGGAGTTGACCGGAGATGTGAATGATCCGCACTTGCAGCGATTTTTGAAAGTAGATGAACCGCACTCAGGGCATTTTCTCATGCCTATTTCGACTTCAATTTCCCCTATGGGAGCATTGCTCGATGCAGAATGCCCCATTGCTTCCTGCACCGATCTCCGCCTGCCACCTGCTTCGCCTATGGGGAAGAGCACGTGCACTGGCGGTCTCATCTCTCGTTCCTTTGATTTTTCAGGTCGACCCATTCTGCCGCCGATTCTGGTGGGAGATTTCTCGCGCACTATTAATCCGCTCACCGCATTTACAGCTTCCATCGTGCTTTTGAACTCACGGGAGCTCCACTTCTGCTTGAGGTTTTGATCCAGACCGAGGCAGCGGATAAATGCAAGTGGCTCTTCGATTATAATGTGATCGCGGAGCCTGTGGGGCACCAGCAGCTTTTCCAAGATCTGCTTTATCTCCTTATTTACCGGCAGTATCAGGCTGCCTTTTTCCAGCCTCCCTTTTTCCACTGCGATTTCAGCAAGCACGCGGAACTCTTCTACTGAAATATCATGCCACAGATATGTCCAGTCGGGATGAAGTGGTACGCCGAACTTTTCCGAGATTTGAATCGCCTGCTCTGCCGAATGCGGAGATGGTATTTCCTTTTCCTGAATCTTTCGCTCCACCTCCTGCTTCCACCACTCCTCGCAGTAGCTTGAGGGAGGCAGAAGATGGTTGTTCTCCAGAAAATCGCCGTAGTTAATCAAAACTTCTCCCAGATCGAGGATCTCGCTCATATTTTCACGTATTGCATATGCCTCTTCCATGGTTTTAACGCGCAGCACATCGCCGTTTATCAGCCTCACCATTGGCCCTTCGATGCCATCCACAGGCGCTATACCGGCTGCCTTGCCGGGTCGCTCTATCTTCATTTGAGTACCTGTTGCGATGAAATCATCAAGCAGCACCATGGTAGCAGGATGTATTCCCGCCGATGCAAACCCTGTGTTCCTTGCCCTCCCATATCTCAGTCTGAAGCCACCGGGCCTTGATGGATGTGAAAAGACCGGGCGCCCTGCTATCAAATCATGCAGGAATTTTTCTCTGGGTTTCTCGCTTTCTTCATCGTCCTCTGAATCCGTACCTGCATCAGCGCTATTCTCCCTGTTCCCGCGAATAAGCAGGTCGATCCAGTCCCAGCCATCGAGCCTCAGCTTTTCAACATTTTTCTTGATCTTGGGTGCCTTGAGCACTATGCCCTCAGCTATTATGAGAGCCATCCCCCCTCGAACGCGATTGGTCTCCACCCGCTCCAGATCCCGATATCCGGAAACCTCTACATCCTCAGTCGGCTCCCCGTCAACGCAAACCGGGCAGTTCTGCACCACCATGCGGATTTCCTCTTCGCGCGGCAGATACTGCAGATGCTGGGCGCGCTTGTAAAGCGGGATCTCCTCCACGCAGCGCTCGATCTCATCTTTTCTGGGGCGGTATCTATCGAACCCGATCACCCTGCGCACGTAATCAGCGACCAGCACAGAAAGCGCCTGCGCAGTGCCACCCGCGCTTCTTATGGGACCTGCGTAGTAGATCTTCAAGTAGCTAGTGCCTGAGTCATTTTTACCCAGACCCACTTTTGCAATGCCCTCTATGGGTGCAGCTACTACTCCCTCTGTCAGAATCGCAACGGCCGTGCGAATTGCACCCTCGACAGCATCGATTTTATTCTCAAATCTAACAATTTTTCCATTAGCAATTTCATAGCCAATCTGCAGAGCAAGCTCCTCCCGGCCTAGGTCACGGTCGAGCTCGCGAATACGCTTCGCTATACCCTGTATTTCCACGAGGTTTTCAACCCTGTCCGCGAGATCAACTGCAGGAGGTATCTCAATGGCCAGCGCAGGATCTGCCCCGCGCTTTCTCGCCTCATTTGCAATCCGCATAGCGCGGGAGAACTCCTGCTCGAGCGAATGGAAGTAAGCTTCAAGTGACATAGAATTGCATATCAATTGCCCATCAGCTAAAAATAAGTTTTGATACAGAATACAGTTCTTCTTTCGAGTCCTCTCTCTGATTAGATGTAAGCAGCAAAGTAGAAAACCATTCCTGACTGCGTGAACCGCTTGGCAATTACTCAGGAATTAATTAAACAGCTATGGACTATCAATCAATGGTATTACTTTTGTCCTGAGATAATTCAGTTTCATTCTTTCTTGTTCGATCTCAGTTCCCAGTTTTTCAATTTCAGAGGGATAGGAATCCAGCTGCTGGCCGTATTCCTCCGGTATGTATAAGCTCAACTCAATGAGAATATCCAGGGCAGTTTTAAGCTTATCCCGTTTCTCCTTCACATCTTGAATTTTCCTGAAACTTCGTTCTATACTACTTTGATGTTCGCTCTCGAGTTCCTTCAATTTGATGGCAATTGACTGCTTTTCAGAGATGCTTTCGCTCTCCAGTCCAGGTAAATCAACTTCTGGAGCATAACTAACCTGGCTGCTTATCCTTGGTGGATCTGCCATTTTTTCTTTCAGCAAGCCTATGAATCGCTTTTCGCTTTTCCCATCCATGTGCTAAACTTTTTCTTGAACATCAATTAAAGCCCATGTCCATAGATTCAGCCACGATATGTTCAATCCGAGCCTGCCACGCTCTTGAGTCGCTCCACCCCGCTGACTTCCTCTATGACCTCAGCCACCTCTTTTGGCACAAGTTGCTTCCAGGGCTCGTCGCTGAGCATTCGCCTTCGAATTTCTTTGCCCTCGTATTTGTTTCGCTTAAATAAGGGGGGCTGGTGAACTTCTATTCCCCATTCTTTGAACAGCCTTACGACCAGTGGATTATTGGAGTATATATATCTAAAGGGAGGAACAAGAGATCGAACGTGGGAAACGTAAATGGAGTTCTTGCGCACATCCGGAATCGGGATTACATAGTAGGGTATCTTAAGATTCTTAAGTGCCCTCCTGACCATCATAACTCTCTCGCCAGCGGTGAAAGGATCGCTGACCTCATGGCTCTTCTGAGCACTTCCAATTCCAATAATCAGCTCCTCAAGCTCAGAATCACCGGCTATCTGCTTTATAACCGCGTGGTGTCCCAAGTGGTACGGCTGAAAGCGGCCTAAATAAAGCGCACGGGTTATCATGGACATGAGATCAATATTTTTATGTATATAAGCTCTTACCGTAATAATAACTTGACATTGTCACATTAGGT
>CAZVYP010000095.1:0-5306 GCA_964631075.1 uncultured Methanocellales archaeon | reverse complement strand
TAGATATACTGCTGTGCATAGCCACAGTATCTGCCAAAATATTCGCTTGCGAAGCTTCTTATACTCTCATCGGTAACTTTGTTCGAGTTGAAATAGATTTGCTGCATATATTGCTTTATATGCGTGTCGACAGGAAATGCTTCAAGCTTGTCGCATGAGAAGAGCAAAACACAGTCAGCGATTTTATCCCCAACTCCTTTAATCGTCTTTAACTCCTGCTTCGCAGCCTGGTATCCTATCCTTTTCAAGCGACTCAAATTCAGTTTTCCACTAGCAACTGCTTTCGCTGCCTCGATAACAAATGGTGCTCTAAATCCAAGTCCGCAATTTCTCAGCTCAATTTCAGAGACTCTTGCCAGCTGCTCCGGATCTGGAAACGAAAAATATCCCGCACCAATCTCGCTTCCATAGTTTCTGCAGATATTTTCAATAACATTTTTAATCCTGGGAATATTGCTCGCCGAGGAGCACATATATGAAATCAGACACTCCCAGGGTTCCTGGCGCACTAGGCGAAGCCCCCTGTACATTTCAACGGCCATTTCCATATGTCGATCTCTGGATATGCAGCGATAGATCTCTTCAAGTTCATCATCTAAACGGAAATACTTCGAAATAGCCTTCGAAGAAAGCTCAGTCTCAACAATTAGCTTGCGATTGCTTTGCCTGGCTCTAACGGGCGTGTTTTTTACCACACCGATCCATTCTTCGCCATCATGCTTCCAGCGAAAGACCTGTCCGCAGTTGAGGGTGTAGTTCAAATCAAAATCTTTGAGGAAATATTCTTGCCTTCTCTGCACTCCCTGCCGTACCTTCATTGAATCAGAACCTTCGCTCGCCCACGCCAAATTCACGCGCGCAGCGCTTGCACATTTTCCGCTGGGGCACATAGCAAATTGAGCAGACATTTGAACCGCAGAGGCTGCATGTGTGCATTGTGCCAACGTTTCTGCAGAAGCTGCATATTCCCGCTACTTCAGCCATGCTGCGTAAGTATATACCCTATATGACTTAAAAATTTTGAGATACTGTTTTGAAAAGCAAAATTATATGCGTTAATACGAATTTTTTATAGCTGGGTTCAAATGCGGATCGGCGTGTACGTATGCCACTGCGGCCTAAACATCGCGGGCACAGTAGATGTAGTAAATGTCAAAGACTATGCGAAGACGTTAAGCGATGTTGCAGTGGCAAAGGATCTGCGCTATGCCTGTTCGGATCAGGGGCAGGAAGAGATCAAGAAGGATATCAAAGAGCAGAAGCTCGACCGCGTGATAGTGGCAGCGTGCTCGCCGAGATTGCATGAGAATACCCTCCGCAGAGCTGTCGAGAGCGCTGGGTTGAACAAATTTTTGCTGGAAATTGCAAACATCAGAGAGCAGTGCTCCTGGGTACACATGGGTAAAAAGTCGAGGGCAACGCAGAAGTCAAAGGATCTGGTTAGAGCTGCCGTTGCTAAAGCAAGATTTCTGAAACCGCTGCCTGTGAAAAAAATCCCGGTGAATAAAGATGTGCTTGTAATCGGAGGCGGCGTGGCAGGGATTCAGGCTGCGCTGGATCTCGCTGATGCAGGCATTAAGGTCACGCTGGTGGAAAAAAGCCCAACAATCGGCGGCTACATGGCAATGCTCAACGAAGTCTTTCCCACAAATGACTGCTCAATCTGCGTTTTAGCCCCGAAAATGGTGGATGTATCCAATCACAAGAATATAAAGCTGCTTACAAATGCCGAGGCAGTCGAAGCAAATGGCGTTGTCGGAAACTTTAGGGTTAAGGTTAAAAAATATCCTCGATACGTGGATGAAGAGAAATGCAGAGGCTGCGTTGAGGACTGCACAAAGGTGTGCCAGATCGAGTTACCTAATGAGTACACCTTCGGACTGAGCAAGCGCAAGGCTGTATACGTGCCTTATCCTCAGGCAATTCCTTATAAAGTGAGCATAGATACAAAGCACTGTGTTGGCTGTGGATTATGCAAAGAAGCCTGCGGTGTTGATGCAATAAACTACGAACAGAAGGAAGAAGAATATGAACTCAAAGTTGGCGCAATCATAGTAGCGACAGGATGGCAGCCCTTCGATGCGAAGAGGAAAAAAGAGTTCGGCTATGGCAGATATCCCAACGTCATTACTTCACTTGAAGTTGAAAGAATCTTAAATGCATCCGGACCGACGTTTGGAGAGCTGAGAAGAATCTCAGATGGCAAAATCCCGAAGAAAATCGCCTTTATACTGTGCGTTGGCTCCCGAGATGAAACCGTTGGCAATATCTACTGCAGCCGCGTTTGCTGCATGGCGGCGATTAAAAATGCGATTATAATAAAGGAAAAATACCCTGACGCCGAGATCACGATATACTACACAGATATCAGAGCAAGCGGAGAGGGATATGAGGAATACTACCTCCGTGCAAGAAAGCTGGGTATAGAATTTACAAGGGGGAGAGTCGGGGAAATAGTGGGTGGAGAAAATGGCAATTTAGTTCTACGATATGAGGATACTCTTATCTGCGATTTCGGAGAAAAGGAATTTGAGATGGTAATACTGTCGATCGGTCTTGAGCCAAACGCAAATACCAGAAAGCTGGCTCAAATTTTAAATCTGCCGGAGCGAGATGATCGATTTCTACAAATAGCGCACCCGAAGATGCGCCCTGTAGATGCTCACACCGAGGGCATATTCATCGCAGGCTGTGCCTCAGGACCGAAAGAAATTCAGGTTTCAATTGCGCAGGGCAGCGCGGCTGCATCAAGAGCACTGCGCTTGCTTGCAGCAGGAGAAGTCGAGGTCGAGCCTTATTTCGCTCACGTTATTGAGGATAAATGCACTGCCTGCAAGCTCTGCGAAAATGTCTGCAGCTTTAAAGCAATAGCTGTGCAGGACAAAAAAGCAAAGGCAAACGAGCTTGCCTGCGTAAACTGTGGCGTGTGCAGCGCAGCCTGCCCAGCCGAAGCTATCGAGATGGGACAGTTTACAGACGAACAGATAAGTGCTCAGATCAAAGCCGCGCTTGAAGTAAAAACCGAGTATCCATTTATTCTCGGAATTTTCTGCAACTGGTGCTCCTATGCCGCCACAGACCTCGCAGGCGTCAGCCGAATTCAGTATCCCACAAATATTCGGATTGTAAGAGTGATGTGCACCGGACGTATTAACCCGAAATTCATCTTAGACGCGTTGAATGAAGGAGCAGATGGAGTTCTTATTGCCGGGTGCAGACCTGGCGAGTGCCACTATCTCATTGGAAACTATGCGGCAAAGAGAAGAATCGAAGTGCTCAAACCGATTTTGAAAGAAATTGGTATAGATCCTCGGAGAGTCAGACTTGAGTGGATCGCAGCGAGCGAGGGAGATAAGGTTGGGAAAGTCGTCGAGGAATTCACCGAGGAGCTGAAGAAGCTGGGACCAGTCGGAACGGAGATGATGTAGCATGGAGGTTACTACTGCCCAGGATTTCCAGCATCCAAAGTTCATCTACGTTCAGGAAGCAACCGGGGAGAAGAAAAAGATAAAGAAGAAACTGGAGTATGACTACAAGCTCTGCAACGGATGCAGAATATGCGTGGACATCTGCCCTACAAAAGCACTCACCCTTGGACCTGTAAAAGAGATAGCGACGGGTCTGGATGCACCAGCTGTGATAATGGATCTGAGCAAGTGCAACTTCTGCGGTATGTGCGCGGTATTCTGCCCGATAAGGGCTACAAGAATGTATGTCGATGATAAGGAAATCCTGGGAGACACGAAGTATCCTCAGCTGATTTTAAAGACAGAGCCGAATGAAAAATGCCTCCCCTGCAGGATATGCGAAAAGGTATGCCCCAACCAGGCAGTTAAAGTACAGATCTCTGTGCCCAAAAAACAGGATATAGCACCACTCAAAAAAGAGGGGGCAAAGGGCATGATAAGAGTGGACCCTGAGAAGTGCACCCTCTGCGGCGTGTGCGCAGAAATGTGCCAGGCATTCATCTTAATCGAAAAAGAATTCAAGCCAGAATCGCTAATGCCCTTTGAAAGCCTGCTTGTTGACGAGAGCTTATGTGATTACTGCCGGATGTGCGTTGAACTCTGCCCGGAAAACGCTATCGAAGTAAAGCTCATCGCGGGCAAAGAAAAAATTGTACCAATCCCAGAAAAATTCGGGACCATCGAGGTTGACCAGCAAAAGTGCACACGGGCAGGCTGGTGCAAGCTGGTATGCCCCTACGACGCCATGGATCTGATAAAGCCGTTTGAGGGAGATATAAAGCTGGTGGAGAGAAATCTGCCGAAGTGCGACCCGATCGGGTGCCACGCTTGCTTCAACATCTGCCCCTCAAAAGCATGGTATGTCCCTAAGGATAAGAAAATAGATGTTGAGGATAAGCTGTGTATCTACTGCAACGCCTGCTCAAATGCCTGTCCTCACAGGATTATTGAAGTGAAGCGAAGCAAAGCACATACCACACCGCTTATTGAAGCTCCCTGGAGGGGTGAGTGGCAGAATGCAATCGAGACAATTCAGGGCAAACCACGCGAGGTAGCAATCTCGAGGATAATAGAGACAAGGGCAGAGGAGAAACCGAAGGTTGAAGAAGAAGTAAAAGCACCTGAGGAAATAGAGGAAATAAAAGTGCTGGAGAAAGGCAAACTAAGAGGGAGAACAAAGCAAAGCTTTGAAACCATCCGCAAGCTGCTCAAGAACATTAAGGTACGATACCTCTGGGAGCGAGACACCGCAGAGAAAGCTACTGCTGAGATTGAGAAGCGATTGAGCGCTGCGAAATAGACAAAAATTGGCTTGACCGATTGTAAATATTTATAGTTAGCCAGCAAATTAACATTACAATGGCCTTTGAAAAGCTTATTAAGGATTTGAAGAGCACCGCTGGCGTAGTAGGTGTTGCAATAATGAATATAGACGGCACACCTATTGCTTTAGAAGGAGTGGCGGAAAGCGACGGAGCACAGGCCCTTTTTGCAGAAACCACTCTGGGCGAAGTAGCGGCAGCATATGACATGGGCAAAACCCAGCAAATCCTGATTATAGGCAGCAATTACAAGATATTAACTTTCAAGCACGAAGAGCACATAGTAAGCGTATTTATGAATCAAAATGCACAGATACAGGCGGTAAAATCCAAGATCACGCGCGGTAGCTCGAGGTAAATTCAAATGGACAGTCTTCTTGTAGCTGCAACAGGAATGACTTCAGTTACATCAGCGGTACTCGCTTTTATGCTCTACAGGCAATACCTGAAGAGGCAGAAGGTACACTAGCTCACTGGTTTATAGCAGTAGTTATTCTTCCTGAGCGCATTCCTCGAG
>CAZVYP010000094.1:0-5374 GCA_964631075.1 uncultured Methanocellales archaeon | reverse complement strand
AAATCAGATAAAACTAAACGATTAACCATGCCTACCCGAACAAGCTTAGTCACGTATAGCTGCTATCCCACGAACCTCGGTCTCTTCGAGATCCTCGCCGGCAGCGGCAGCGGCTTGAGCGGTTTCCCTACGCACTGCTTCTGCACACTCTCTACAAGCGCCTCTACTGCGATTTCTTCCTGTGCACCGCTTTCTCTGCTTCGAATGGTGAGCTTTCCGCCGCGCTCTTTCTCACCGATCACTGCTATGTACGGTATCCATTCGCGCTCTGCGTTGCGTATTTTCTTGCTAACGGTTTCCTCGCTGTCATCGAGATCAGCTCTTATGTTCGCGCTCTGCATTTTATTAAGCAATTCCTCGCAGAATTTTTCGTGCTCCAGCCCAACCGGAATCAGCCTTACCTGAATTGGTGATAGCCACAAGGGTAGCATGGGCTTTCCGGTCTTCTGCATGCTGGCTTTCTCAAGCAGTGCGTAGATGCAGCGCTCGATCGCACCGCTGGGGGAGCAGTGCAATATGATCGGCCTTTTCTCCGCATTGCTGGCATCGATGTACTTTATTCCGTAGCGCTCTGCATTTTCCACGTCTATCTGCACAGTTGAAAGCGCGCTGGCTTTGTCGAGTGCGTCGACGAAGTTGAACTCAAATTTAAGCACGAAATAAAAGAAGCGATCGTCCCACATTTCAATTAAAACAGGCTTGTTGATGATTTGCACCAGCGAAAGGATGAACTCTTTATGCTCGCGGTAGAAGTCTTTTGTATACCTGATCGCAACTTCATAGTTCTCTGGTTTGAGACCGATCTCTCCGAGCACGTCCATGCAGAACTGATATTGCTGCTTGAACTCAGTCATTGCCTCGTTTATATCCCTGCATAGTGTGTGCATATCAGGCATTGTAAATGCGCGAAGCCTGCGCAGCCCGACAAGCTCGCCACTCTGCTCCCTCCGGAAGCTGTATCTGGTTAGCTCGATCATCTTCAGCGGCATGTTTCTGTACGAGATAGTCATGTCGTGGTTCATCAGAAACTGGCCGAAGCAGGCAGCGAATCTTAAAAACATATGCCTCTTATCTGACTCTATGGAATACTGCCGTGCAGGGAACCGATCGAGGTAGTCCTTCAGCGTGGGATGTTCCATGTCATACATCAAAGGTGTCTCCACTTCCATGGCACCATATCCGGTGGCACGGTTCAGAACATAGCTCTCGAGCAGGCTTTTGATTAACCGCCCTTTGGGATAGTAGCGCATGTTCCCGGGATCCGAGCCGGATTCGTAGTCCGCGATTTCCAGTCTTCGCATCAGCTCGACGTGAGGAGGGGTTCTGTCCACTGCCCGTGTTTTTGCAATTTCATAGCTGGCAAATTTCTTTAGCTTTTCATGCCCGGAAAAATTAAATTTATCCACATCAACAAGCTCGCCCATTGGTGTCAGGATATGCCAGTACGACTTTGCCTTTTCCTCTGCTTTTATTGCCTTGGAAACAATTTCTTTCGGCTTTTCCGTTTCCCTGACTGCTTCTGCTTCGCTCACACGAATAGATCGCGATAGCTCGGATAGTGGATGCCCCTTGCAGGAGATGTTAAACGCTTTATACCAGCCGAAGGGTGCGCGCTTCACCTCAAATCTATTTAAAGCCCTGAGTGCTGCTTCCAGTCCCTTCAGCACCTCAACAGCAGTATCCGGCTTTGAGAGACTCGAACTCAGGTGAGCATAAGGATATAGCATTATCCTGCTGGCATTGACCTTGCCTGCGACATCGAGAATATTCGCTATGCCCTGCTCCAGAACAGCCTGCGGAGATGCCTCATCGGCTTTTTCAACCGCCAAGAACACCACTAGCACATCCTCCATTCTGTCGCCCTTGAATTTTGGATCAAGCTTTTCGGCCAGAGGAGTGCTTTTTTTAATTTCAAATTCTATGAAATCCGCGTGAATGAATAAGATCTGCATTTATAACACTATCCAGTTTTGAGATAGAAAATATGTGTGGGGATAAATAAGCATTGCCATGCACGTGCAATCAAGCAGGATGGGTGCATAAGAATTCAATTGTTTATCCGGGTGCAGATCACCTGCTTGCCATCGAGAGCTCCACGCAGCCTCTCAGGGTATCTTCCGTTTAATATACAGCAGTTTATCTTATATTTGATCAGCAGCTCTGGCAGTGTTTTATCCACGCATGTTTCTCTTTTTTTATCTACCAGTTCTCTCGCGTTCAATTTTCTCTGCAATCTTCCTTTATCGAGGATGCCATCCACAGTTTTTATCAGTATTAGCTTTTCTGCTTTTAGCTTCGCAGCTATGTAGCAAGCGATTGAGTCAGAGGTCACGTCCCATGAGTGGGGCAGCTCTTTCTCGCTGACTTTGAATAGCAGCTGCGATGGAAGTAGAATTGCATATCCGGCTTTTTTCGCAGCACTGAGGCTTTGAACTTTTTTAGCTGTTGGAAGCAGCTCGCTCAGATATAAGCCGTATTGATCCATGGCTAAAATTGCCATTTTATGTGAAGTGGATGGTTTAAAGTGATATCCGCGATCAATCTTCCGGATCTGGTCAGCGAAGTGCCCGCCGCCTGGTATGATCATCATCGAGTAGCTGTTCGAAAGGCGCTCGATTTCCGCGCAAAGCTGCTTAAGCTCCTTAGGGTAGCTCATCAGGCTTCCGCCGATTTTGATAACGCTGATCGCTTTCATTTTCCACGCTCTATTTGCTCGGCAACCATAATGCCGAGTGCAGCTGATGGCGCTGCATTCGCAAGTTCGATGCCCATCAGATCGTCCATGTCGATTATGCTTTCGATTTTAATGAGATATGCTGCATCGCGAGCCAAGAACTTCCCGAGCCCTGTTATAACCACCGGCATTTTTTTGAAGCACTTTCGAACCCGCTCCAGTGCATTGGCAACCTGCCAGACCTGCTCTTTATAAACAAACTCTGCAATCGCTTTAACCTCAGCTCTGGAGAGCATTTCTGTATCGGCGCAGACCACTCTCGCAAGGCGCGCCATTGCCTCGCCAGTGGTTTTGCCTCTTCCGTCAGGTGTTTCACAGCTGTATTCTCTAGCGCTGATTTTCCCGAGAATTAGATTGACGTCTCCGCTTATGGAGAAGTACTCCGAGGAAATCGATGCAAGAGCATCTTTAACCGGAATTCTCTTCACTATTGCCGCCACGTTGGTGCGCAGTGCCCCTGTGTAGACGAGCTCGCTGGATATCAGGCGCTCAAGATCTGTTCTACCCTTCGATTTAATCTCACCTTTAACGATCGGGATTATATCGGTCGTAGTGGTACCTGTGTCCACAAGAATGCAGTCAGGCATCTTCTTTCCCAGGATATAAGCTGTTGCCACCCAGTTTGCACCTCCTATGAGCAGGGGCTCTCGTTTTGCTCTTAGAGGTGAGAGCAGTCTGCCGTTCAGGTCTAGAACGTAAATTTGGGTGGGGGGGAATACTTCTTCCACGCTGCTTAAAACATGCTCGATTCCCTCTTGCTTCGTGGCATAAGCGTCGCTCAGCTCAGCAGTGGTGGTCACTCCAACTGCATCGATTTTTTTACCTCTGAATTTCCTAGTAAGCTGCCTGATTTTGTCTGGCAATTCATCGCGCTTTTTCCATAGCGGGAAGTATGCTGAAGTGTTTTTTACTTTAACCGCTCTTTTTTCATACTCCACAAGCGAGACTTTGGTGTTCGCCCCGCCGATGTCCCAGCCAAGTATTCTCAGCATTTCCCTGACTCCAGCAAGCCATATATTTTCTGCTTAATCGATGCCATTGCACCGCTCACGCTGCTCTCGCTCTCTCCGTATTTGCTTATAAACGCGAGGGTCTCTCCTTCTTTAATATGTTCGTTGATTGCTAGGGGCGGGCTTGCGACGCCTTCAATTCTCCAGATCGCCATTGCTAGTTCCTCGCTTACAAACATTTTACCTGGTGAGGTAACACGCTCTATTGCGGCAAAGCCTTTTTCCCAGATTTTCGGCGGTAATTTTTGCTCCAGCCCTGCATCGCAGATTGCTCTGACGATATTTATCCCCGCTACTTTGCCAGCGATCAAGCAAGAAGTTGTAAGCCGGGGATTTATCTCGATTACGTATGCCTTTTCTTGAGTCAGAACCATGTCAACGCCTGCATACCCCCTTAAGCCCCTTATACTCAAAACAGCCTTTTCTGCCGCCTGCTTTGCTTCCTGCTCGAGATCGTGATGCAATGGCGTTGAGTTGCCCATATACCGCAATCCGCTCTCTCCGAACATGATTTTCTGGGCATTCAGCGTAACCGGAGCTGTGCCATTGGAAGTGCACAATACACCAGCACTCGCGTGCTTGCCCTCGATGTAATCCTCTGCGAGAAAGTGCTCCAGATTGGTTTCACTTCTCACCTTCGATATCGCTGCGTTTACCTCTTCCTCTTCTTTCACTATGCTTATGCCTGCAGAGCCCACGCCGTCCAGGGGTTTAAAAACAGCAGGATATTTAATCCCCTTCAATTTTTTTTCCGTATATTTAAAAGCAACCTTCTGCGACTCAGGAACGTTTATCCGCGCTTTCCTCAGCAGCATATTCGTCTTCGCCTTATCTGTTGCAGCCTTTATTCCTGTAGATGTGCAGCCAAGCAGTGGAATTTTTGCTTTCTCAACCATTTTCGCCAGTTTATATAGTAAAAGATCTGTTTCGGGCGCGATTATCAGGGCAGCATCCACTTCTTTCAAGGCTGCTTTAAAACTCTCTAAATCCTCTGAATACGGGAGAACTTCAATGTCTTCTATGAGATCAAGCCTTGCAATTCTTGGATCAAGTAGTGTTACTGCCTCAAAATCTGCTTTCCTGGCTTCTTCGATGGCGAAGTTGAGCATCGCGAAGCCCTCTGTGAGAATGGAGCTGGCATTGGCTATGCCACTGCTTGCATACTCAAAAATTAAGATACGTTTCATAAGATAAAATTAGAAGAGAATCAGTGGGCTGCCATATAGGGCGGGTGATGATAGGCTTCTTCGCTTGCCTTCAAGCATTTCTCGCAGATCTTCTTCTCGTGGTTAACCGGTTTTGGAATCTCCGGTATCGGGAACTGAACTAAGTACACTGTTAGCATTGAGCCGCATAGGTCGCATTTGCCTGTGTCCAGCTTTTTGAGCGTGCTAAATTCTTTGTAGGCCTCGTGGGCGCTTGTGAGACAGCTCTTGCACATCCCCCTCCAGACTCCCCTGGGATATGCCATTAAAGGGGTTTCCACTTTGACCGGAATGCAGGTAGGAATTGCTACCAGGCATATATCACAATCAGCCATTTTTTCACTTCCTCCTCAATATATGGGGATAAGAACTGAATTGGCTAAAAGGGTGATAAATACTTTTTTAAATTAATTTTGGCTTCTCAA
>CAZVYP010000093.1:0-5402 GCA_964631075.1 uncultured Methanocellales archaeon | reverse complement strand
AGGTAATTTGATTATTCGCAGATAAAGCTGGCGATGCTTTAGAGTCGTGAAACTCGCAATAATGCTACCACCGAAAAATTTTACCATTTTTATCAACAATTTTGCATTTATAACTAAATGGTGCGATTTATTAAGAATGTGCATTTAATCTTCACTCCAGAAAAAAAGAGCAATTTTTAAATAGTATTGGCTGATAAATTATTTGGGTCTCCCCCTATCATTCACTTGGAGATTGGGAGAATTCTTTTTTTCCAATCTCTAAGGTGTTACTTTCCATCGTAGAAGATATTGAATACTTGGCCAAGGAAATTAAAATAGTAAAAAAGGGATACCCGAAATCTTTAAACTATATATTAAGATATGCGCATATTTTAAGCATAAAGCATGAATCCGGAGAATTTTGATTATTCCCTGCCGAAGCATCTGATCGGTCAAGTGCCAGTGGAACCCAGAAGTGCTTCGAGATTGATGGTGCTTGATTGCAGGAGCGATGAAATCGCGCATCGCAGGTTCGTTGACATCATTGACTATCTAGAAAGAGGAGATGTGCTTGTGCTGAATGACTCTCGAGTAGTACCTGCAAAAATCACCGGCAGAAAAACTACGGGTGGCAAAGTGGAGCTGCTACTTGTAAACCAGGTTGATGGCGGATGGGAGTGCCTGATTAAGGGGCGAAGGCTGCGCAATGGCACGAAATTGATTTTCCGGGAAATGGAGGGTACCATTGTTAACGCTGGCAGGCGTGGAAGGTTCATCGTTGAATTTAACCGCGAGGATATCCAAGCACTGATCCCCCGAATTGGCTCAATGCCACTTCCTCCATACATCAAGGGCGAGCTTAAAGAGCAGCATCGGTATCAAACAGTATATTCCAGGAAAGATGGCTCCCTCGCTTCAACCACAGCCGGATTGCACTTCACAGGTGAGCTGCTGGAGGAGCTGAAGAAAAGAGGCGTAAACGTTGCCTTCATCACGCTGCACGTTGGAATCAGCACCTTCATGCCCGTACCTGAAGAGATCGATCTTAACAGGTATAAAATGGAAGGAGAGTACCTGTGCATCGACGAGGAGGCTGCGGGAACTGTGAATGGTTCAAATGGAAGGATAATTGCGGTTGGCACCACTGTTGTAAGAGCACTTGAAAGTGCCTGTTTGAATGGCAAAATTCAGCCTTTCGATGGCTCCACTGATCTGTTCATACGTCCAGGTTACGAGTTCAGAGCAAAGATCAACGCGGTGCTGACTAACTTCCACCTGCCGCGCTCCACCCTGCTGATGCTTGTAAGCGCATTTGCGGGGAGAGAAAGAATTTTAAGGGCATACGGGGAAGCCATAAAGCAGAAATATCGCTTCTACAGCTTTGGTGATGCTATGCTGATTTTGAAGTGAGGTGCAGGATGTTCGAGTTGATCTGCAAAGATGAGGAAACAGGCGCGCGGGTGGGAAAGCTGCATACGGCGCACGGGATCGTTGATGCCCCTGCGTTTATGCCTGTCGCTACTAAAGCAAGCGTAAAAACGCTGAGCTCTGGAGAGCTAATAAATCTGGGTACTCAGGCGATTATTTCCAATGCCTTCATACTCTACCTCAGACCTGGCGTTGAGATCGTAAAAATGGCGGGGGGGCTTCATAGATTTATGAATTTCAATGGAGCCATTTTCACCGATAGCGGTGGATTCCAGATGCTGAATGATAAGTTACTTATTCAGGTCAGCAAAAAAGGAGCTGTTTTTCAAAGTCCGTTTGACAGCACAAAGCACAGGTTTACGCCGGAGAAGTGCATAGAAGTTCAGATGGAGCTTGGCTCTGATGTAGCAATGGTGCTTGATGACTGCCCCCCGTACACACGTGACTACGAGCAGGTGAAGCTCTCTACCCAGCGCACGGGTGAGTGGGCAAGAATCGCAATGGAAGCGCATCGAAAGGAAGATCAGGCATTGTTCTGCATAATTCAGGGTGGCATCTTTCCGGATCTTCGAAGGCGAAGCGCAGAAGCGCTTGTGGCCATGGATTTTGAGGGCTATGCCATCGGAGGTCTCTGCATCGGCGAGCCAAAAAATCTCATGTATGAGGTGCTCGACTACACGGTGCCTTTGATACCTGAGGACAAGATTCGATACCTCATGGGAGTCGGCGCACCCCTTGACCTGCTTGACTCAATTTCAAAGGGCATAGATCTGTTCGACAGCGTGTATCCAACAAGGAATGCGAGACACAGCCTTGCTTATACCCACAGAGGAAAATTTAGCCTCAGAAGAGGGAGATACGCTGGTGATTTTTCTCCGATAGATGAAGACTGCAACTGCTCGGCATGTAAAAACTACACCCGTGCTTATATTCACCATCTTTTGAAAGTGAACGAGATGCTCGGCATGCGCTTGGTAACAGTCCACAATTTATTCTTTCTGCAGGAGCTACTTTCAAATGCAAGAAAAGCGATTTTAAACGGCGAGTTCCCGGAGTATAAAAAGGAAGTTAAAGAAGCGTACAGGGGAAGCTCTTTGGAAAATATCTGATTACGATCGGGTTGAGCTATTGTGATGAATTGTCTGATACTAATTCGAAGCATATCTAAAAAATGTATCAGTTTGTCATTCTAATAAACAAAAGGGTTAACAGCCATCTTCATAAAAAATAGATGCATATATTAAATCAGAATATTAATACAGGTTTTTATGCTTGATTTCTGGATCGGATATGCATCGATGGTGATCGGGGCGATCATAATAGCAGTCTACATTGCATATCTGAGATTTCGATTTGAGCGCTTTCTCGCGCTCAACACCTCTGATGAATTCTGGAATGCGGAAACGGATAGGGCTACTAAAATCAGACACCTTTTTTTACCATTTGCCATATACCTGATATCAATAGGGGCAATTATTTATTATTACCCCAGGCTATCGCGCGCTGCAATCTTTTTTGTTCAATTTGATTTAAATGTCATTCCAGAACTACCAATGCCCCTCCTCGGATTCGCAGCATTTAATTTGATATTTGGTGCAATCGTCCTCAGCCCAATCTTGATTTCATTCCCAGGTAAGGCAGCTCTAAAGTATATTTCAAAAGTATATGCCCTCATTTTTATCATCTGGCTCATCATCGAAAGTGATTTGATATTCTACAATCTCACAATAAGCCATCTAATCCCCTTTACCGCGCTACTTCCGATTACAATCTCAATTTTGATCCTACCATTGCTATATATCGCTTTTAAAGAAAGCAAAGCACAGCAGGGCTAAGAGATAAGTTAAAAGAACACCGATAAGAGATAGAGATGACTCTCAAAATTTTCAATACACTGACAAACTGCCTCGAAGAATTCAGCGCGAAAGCAGAAGTCAGGATGTACGTCTGCGGTCTCACAGTCTACGACCACGTTCATATAGGACACGCGAGGACATATCTTGCATTCGACATTATCAGACGCTACCTCAAGTTCAAAGGATTCAAGGTCTTCTATGTACAGAATATAACAGATGTAGACGATAAGATCATCAATCGTGCCGGAGAGCTAGGCATACCTCCACAGCAATTGACCATGCAATTCACCGAGGAGGGACTGAAAGATCTCGATAGAGTCGGAACTGGCAGAGCAGATCTCTATCCCAAGGTAACAGAGAACGTTCCCGATATAATAAGAGCAGTTCAACTTTTAATCGAAAAAGGATATGCCTACGAAGTGGAAGGCAATGTATACTTCGACGTTTCAAAGTTCAAGACCTACGGAAAGCTCTCAAAACTATCCACGGATCAGATGAAAGCCGGCACAAGAGTGGAGAATGACGAGAAAAAACGCCACTTCACAGATTTCGCCCTGTGGAAGCGAGCGGAAAATTTCGCATTCCCAAGTCCCTGGGGCAGAGGCAGACCGGGCTGGCACATCGAGTGCTCGGTGATGTCAAGTAAGTTTCTGGGCGGTGAAATAGACATCCACGGCGGAGCACTGGATCTGATCTTCCCCCACCACGAGAACGAAATAGCCCAGTCCGAAGCACTGCTCGGAAAGCAATTCGTCAAGTTCTGGATTCACACGGGCTTCCTGCTAGTCGAAGGCAGAAAAATGTCAAAGTCGCTGGGCAACTTCATCCTGCTGAGAGACCTCCTCCAGAAATACGATGCCGAGGTAATAAGGCTGTTCTTCGCATCATCGCACTACAGAAGTCCGATTGACTTCGAGTATACAAAGCTCGAGCAGGCAAAAGCCAGCCTGGAAAAAATCTACAGCACACTTGAACGCGTTGCCTCGCAGGCGACAGGTGAAAGAGATCTCAGCGAAGCAGAACTCAAACTCCAACTCGAAACCAGAAGCGCGAGAGAGGAGTTCACAGCCCGCATGGACAGCGACTTCGACACGGTTAACGCACTCGCAAGCCTGTTCAAACTATCGAACGAGATAAACCGATTCCTGTCACGACATAACAAAATAAACAAGAGGCTGGCTGGCGAAATAACAGCGACATACAAAGAGCTGGGGGGGATATTGAACCTGTTCAACATAGATATCAGCGGAGATAAACTGCCTGAAGAAACAATCAATACTGCGGGCTTGATCCAGCTTTTAATAGAAATCCGGGAGCAAGCCAGAGACAGAAAAGACTATAAAACCGCGGATATGATCAGAGACAGATTGAAAGAGCTGGGAATAACACTTGAGGACACACCAGCGGGACCACGCTGGCATCGTTCTGCGACAAGAAAAGACAGATGATCATGGGGAAACGAAAGAATTTTCAGCCAGAATATATAGAGCTGGAATCAATCCAAGCGTTGATGTGCCGAAGAGAGTAAGCGAAGCCTTTGGCGAGCGAGGATACGTGCCAGTAGCAGGAAAAATCAATAACACACCCATTAGAGCAACGCTCGTGCCCATCGGAAAAGGGCGACACCGGCTTTATATCAACGGAGAGATGCGGAAAAAAGCTAATGTCGATGCCGGGGATCGAATTCACGTTGAACTGGAAATTGATATTACTCCGCGGAAAATTAAAATGCCTGAAGAATTAGCCACAGCACTTTCGACCAGTAAAGACGCAAAAGCAGCTTTTGAAAAGCTAACTTCATCACGTCAAAAAGAGGTCCTAACATACCTCAACTGGTTGAAAAAACCGGAAAGCGTGAAGCGAAATATCGAGAAAATAGTGGCCCGCCTGTCAAAATCTGATAAGATTGATAAAGACAGCAATCTTTAAGTAAAATATAGCTGAAGATAATAAGAACCAAATGCCTCGGTGGCTCAGCCTGGCAGAGCGGCTGACTTGTAACGAAGGGCTTACCGCCCTTTCGAAACCCGTGTCCTACCTGCGGTAGGACTAACGCCAGAGGGCTTAACACCCCTCTGCCGTCACGGCAAATGGCAAGAAATCAGCAGGTCGCGAGTTCAAACCTCGCCCGGGGCTTAA
>CAZVYP010000092.1:0-5818 GCA_964631075.1 uncultured Methanocellales archaeon | reverse complement strand
CTTCACATACTCCAGGAAGTCATCTTCATTGCTCACGAATTGGATAACCTTATTCTTGCCCTGACCCGTGTTTATGGCGCGTATCTCTGTGTATTTGGGGATGGTGGTTGAAGAAGCGATACTCTGCTCTCACTGTTTCTTCGCTCAGGCTCTGGGTTGGTAGCTGTTTTTCTAGTTCGAATAGCTGGGTTGTTTCTTGTAGTTTTTGGGTTAGTTCTTTTGTTTGTTTTATTGCGTGTTCTATTTGTTTTGTGGATTGTGGGTCGACTGTGTGTAGTATTTTTAGTGCTTGTTTTAGTCGGTGGTTTTCTTTTGTATCTCCCCCCATACCCCCCTCTATATTGTATACTGATCCTGGTGGATCAGTGGATCTTTGGATCAGTGGATCAGTCCCTTTATATGCTTCGTTTGCGGGATTTTTGTGATCTTTTTCTTTTAATAGTTGGTTGTTTATGTATTGTGATGTGATGTTGCAGAGGTTTTTGGTTATTTGTGTGGATATGTTGGTGGCGATCTTTTGTAGTTCTTCTTTTATTTTGTTGTCTTCTGTTTTGTATTGGTTGTATTCTGTTTCTGCTCTTTTTTTGTAGGCGTTTGGTAGTTCGTTGCTGCTGCAGAGTTTTAGGAAGCCTCTGAGTAATATGCTTCGGTATGTGAAGCCTGTTGTGATTTGTAGTTTTAGGAATTCGTTTCCTACTCGTTGGTTGATCCAGAAGGAGGTTCTTTTCCATTTGGGTTTTTGAGTTATTGTTTTTTGTGTTATTTCTTCGAGTGGTATTAGTATTAGTTCGTCTGGGAAGCCGTAGGTGTCGTTTAGTAGTTCGAGTGCTTCGCGGTATTTGGCTATTTCTTTTATTGATTGGTCTTTGTCGAATTCTTCGGCTGCGAGGGCGGCGAGTTTGTTTTGGGTTTCGGCTGCTCCCCATGTGTTTTTTAGGAGGAGGTTTTTGCATCTGATTAGATAGGGTGGGAAGATTGCTATGATTCGCCTGGGCGGTATTTTCAATGTCTCTTTTTGGATTTTCTTTTTTTCAGGAGTTGTTTTTTCTTCCATAGGTGTTCCACCCCCCATTTGCCCAACCCTTCAGCTATTCTTTCCAACCATTATTTTTCCTCAACTTTTTCGCCTGCGGCTTTTTTGACTGCGAGTGCCATTGCTCTGATCAGTGTGTCGCTGTGGACTGCTAGTTCGTCTACCCATTGTTTATTTCGCTGGTAGAACTCCAGGACGTCATCAGCCATTATTCCTCACCCCTTCTTTCATGTCGAGCTCTTGCTTGACAAGTTTGGTGAAGATCTTTTTGCTGTCCAGGTCTGAGATTATCAGGGTCCTGATGTACTCGGAGACTGTTACTCCTTTTATGCTGGCGAGTTTTTTCACGAGCTTATCGATCTCTGGCTCAACTACTGTTTGCAGCGATTTTTCCTTCATATGTAATCCCTCCTCAATATGGAAATAATATGACAAATTATTGGTTTTTTGGCTAAATAAGGCTTTCGTTAGCTCCCGATTGGTATATTGAGTATGTTTTATATCCAGTATACTGAGTATACTGGATATATTGCTCTGATTCTAAAAATTAACTAGAAAAAGGGTAAATTTGAATACTAAAATTAACGTGTATTTACACAGAACTAAGAGAAAACCCCTTCGAAGCATTATTCAACAGAAAAAGATTAATATAGATTGAGCCTAAAAAGCTATTATAACTATTATAATAGGCTTATTTAAAAAAAGAGGCGTTAAACCTGCGGATTTACGCCGAGGAGGAGATTTGAACTCCTGAGGGACTTTCGCCCCACAAGCTGGCTGTAATTCGCGCTGAGAACTCCAGGCTTGCGCCTTGCCTCTAGACTACCTCGGCTTTATTCTTGTTTAAGAAGAACCAACCCAAGTAATATAAATTTTTGCTCGGAATATTTTTAGTTCGCTCAGGATATGTTTATTATCCACAAAAAAAACGTTTTATTGATGCGCAGAACTGGTATAGCTGAGCTTCCTCTGCATGGCGGTAGCGCACCTCGCTGGCTTTTCGCGCGAATGGTCAGACTATCAGAGGGAATCATAGGCGCATTGGCGCACGATTTTGGCCCTGAAGAAGTGCTTCGCCGCATTTCTGATCCTTTCTGGTTTCAGGCGCTTTCCTGCGTGCTCGGCTTTGACTGGCACTCGAGCGGCACCACAACTGTTACCTGCGGTGCTCTCAAAAGCGCTATAAAGCCCGAACTCCATGGCCTGGCGGTGCTGGGAGGCAAAGGAAGCGCTTCAAGGGCTGTGCCGGATGAGGCAATCAAGCTTGAGACGGTATTCGACGTTTCCGGCGAGACGCTGAAGTATGCGAGCAGGATGGCTGCCAAAGTTGATAGCACTGCGATTCAAAGCGGACATAGCCTGTATCACCACTCTTTCTTCGTAAGCGAAAAGGGCAACTGGGCGGTGGTGCAGCAGGGGATGAATGCTGATTTAAAATATGCGAGAAGGTATCACTGGCTTGGTGAGAAAGTGAAGAGCTTTGTCATCGAGCCGCACGAAGCCATACTGGGAAGCACGTTGAACGAAGTGCTGGACATGACTGCAGAGCAGAGTAAAAAAACACGTGATATATCCGTCGATATCGCCAGGGAGCCACCGAACAAGCTGGCAAATATGCTGAGATCAATCCCAGGTGTGAGCTATCAGGAAAACCTGACAAGGTGGATTGAAAGTGAACATAGCAATTCAGCGCCTGCGATAATGCGACTGCCTGTGAGCGTTGACTGGAAAGCACTTAGGCGCGCCTATGAGTTTCAGCCGAGAAACTATGAAGAGCTGCTCGCAATTCAGGGCATCGGACCCAAAACAGTCAGAGCTCTGGCACTTGTCTCGGAGCTGATCTATGGCGAGAGGCCGAGCTGGAGAGATCCTGTTAAATATTCGTTCACAGTCGGCGGTAAAGACGGCGTGCCCTACCCTGTGGATAGAAAGGTAATGGATGAAACCACCGTGATAATAAAAGCAGGAGTAGAGGAGGCAAAAATTGGCAGGGAAGAGAAGCTCAGGGCGATACGCAGGCTGAAGGAATTCGTGGGGGTATAAAATAAAAGATTATTACCTTTGAGGTTAATCTACCTAGCACTATGGAGGATTTACGTTGAGTAAAACCGCTGTGTTCTATCATCCTTCTTTCAGCAGGCGCAGTTATCTCACTATTGGGGCGAGGTTGAGTGATTTTCCTGATGCTTTTTCTAATGTTAAGGCTCCGAATGTGTTGTTTTTTGAGTCGAAGAAGATCGATGAGGAGCTGGTGCTGAAGGTTCATAGCAGGGAGATGATAGAGATGGTTAAGCATCACTCTCTTTGCTCGACTGCCTGGCACTCAGCAGGTGGCGTGGTGGAGGCTGCCGAGAAGATCTGGACTGGCGAAGTCGATAATGCTTTTGTGTACATCGGTGCTGGTGGTCACCACGCTGGGAGGGACAATTTCTGGGGATATTGTTGCTTTAACGATGTTGTGATCTCGATTGTGAATTTGAGGGAGAAATTTGGAGTCAGGAGATTTGCTATTCTCGACACGGATGCGCATCATGGTGATGGTACCCGGGAGCTTTTGCAGAATGATAGAGATGTGCTTCACGTCTGCCTCTGCGGCCAGAGCAGGGTTTCATTTGACGGCACTAAAGTGGATGCGGGGGTAGACTATGGAGTATCTAACAGGGAGTATCTGGGGCTTGTGAAGCGTGAGTTTGTTCCTCGTGTTGAGAAGTTCAAGCCTGAATTGATTTTCTGGTACTTCGGGCATGATACTCATTCGGGGGACTATGGGGAGATCGGGCTTACGGTTGAGTGCTATTTTGAGATTGCAGAAGTGGTTAAGAGTATCGCGGAAAAGGTTTGCGGTGGCAGGCTTGAGGTGGTGCTCGGGGGAGGGTCAAGAACGGATGTTGTGACTGTTTCCAGTCTGGGGATAATTAAGAAGCTCGCCGGGTTGAACCAGGATTGATTATATCCGATTACCGATCTGGAAGAGATCTGGAATGATTTCAGGTCTGATTCTGGAAAAATGTTAAGTCTCCGTGTCACAAGATTGTAGTTTAGCGCCAGTAAACCCGAAACCCCTTCATATTCCCTCTCTTACCCAAGACTGGCGCTTACCTACTTTTGGTAGAGATTCTGGCGGAATTCTGGAAAAAGAATTAAAGCAAATAATATTAAATATATTGTTTGAAAGCGACTGATCTATTACTCACACCCTCCATTCCCGTCGCTTTCAAGCGCCAGTGACATTTTTATATTCTACCCCAACTGGCGCTTACATCCCCTTTTATTTCTCCTTCGAAATCCACCCTTTTGGATAAACTCCCGGTGGCATCAAAACACGTTTTGTATCAGCAGCTATGCCATCCTTCGCGTTCAATATCTTATCCGTTGAGAGCTTCGCGATACCGAGAGCAACTGCCTCTCCCTTGAGAGTGTAAATCCCTGCAAGATCCCCCTGCTCCATCTTCGACTCCAGAGAAACAATCCCGGGCATCGCAAGATCGGCACCGTGGCAAATGGCATCAACCGCAGTATCGCGCACGTATATCTTCGGGAGATGCGAAATACCGTATTCCATTGGCCGTATTACCTTACGCAGGAGAGACTCACCACCCCCCTCCTTCCAGATCACAAATGCATCTTTAAGCTCGTGCATGCGAACGAGAGTCTGATCCTCCCCAAATGGTCCACTGCGCGTTCGCCTGAGATCTGCCATATTCCCGCCTGAGCCGATTGCCTCGCCGATATCATGGCATAGCTTTCTAATATACGTTCCAGCTTCGCAGCCGACTCTGAACAGGATATCTTTACCCTTAATCTCTAGGATATCCATGTAGTATATTTTTCTGGGACGGATATCCCTTTTCACCGCGCTCTTAAGTGGAGGTCTCTGGTAAATTGTGGTGGTGAATTCCCTGAACGTTTCGCGCACTTTCTTCTCAGGCACCTGCCCATGCAGCCTCAAAGCGCAGACATACTCCTTGCCAGCCTCAAGAAGAGCCCCAACCGCCTTTGTGGCGTCACCAAGCATTACGGGCAGCACGCCGGACACTCTAGGATCGAGAGTGCCGCTGTGACCCGCTATTCTCAAATTCAATATTTTTTTTACCCATGCAACAACTTCATGGCTCGTGGGTCCAGAAGGCTTATCGATGTTAACAACGCCCATATTGATGTAATCACGTATCTGGCGTTTATCAGGAGCAACGCCATACCTGGGATCGGTTCTCGCTGCACTCTTCAATAGCAGCTCTCTCTCCACCTCATAGGGAAGCCTCATTTCAAGCCCCCCAGAGAATTTACGCTGGCAAGCACGATCTCAGCCACACCCATCTGGTCAAATTTCTCCGTATTAACTATCAGGTCATAGACCGAGCGGTCACTCAGGTCTATATTGTAGATCTTCATGTAGCGCTTTTTCTCGCTTTTCTCCCTATCCAATGTCTCCCTCAAAGCCTGCTCAAATGGCTTTTGCTCTCTAATCGCGATCCTTCTGGCTCTTGCTTCAACAGGTGCAGTGAGTAAAATCTTAAGATCGGCTGGAATTTTATAAGTGCAGAGACGGCTCTCCACTATTGCGTTTTTATGACTCAGTGCGAGCTCAAGCTGCCTGCTATCGATAAGCCTGTCAATTTCGTAGTCCACTTCTGCAAGTTTGCTGAGATCCTGGACAGAAATGCCTCTATCACCAGCCATTTTTCTGAATAATTCACCAGCCGAGATGAATGGAATCTTAAGGCGCTTCGAAACCTCAAGTCCGACAGTTGACTTCCCACTCCCTGGAGGCCCGCTAAGTGCAAT
>CAZVYP010000091.1:0-5927 GCA_964631075.1 uncultured Methanocellales archaeon | reverse complement strand
CCCTATGAACCCAGACCCGGCAGAGCATTTTCAAAGGAGGGAGACATCAAGCCATTTCACGAAGCACTGCTCCCGGAGGGGATTTTAAGAATCAATGAATTTGAGCGCTCTTTTTCGACCAAGCTGGGCACCACTTTCGAGGAAGTAGCGAGATTGATCGGCAAAGATACCTATCAAGCTGCGGAGAGAGGATACCTGATAGAGGGAGAGGTCTCTTTAAAAGCAATTAAGAAAATCGAGAGCATTGTAAATGCAATTGGCAGTAGAGGAGCGCAACAAAGCTATCTCAGCCTTATCAAAGAAGTGGTCAAAGTTTCCCGCGGTAAAGGTCAGATAAGGCAGAGGATCGCCGATCTCTATTTGCAGGATACAAAAGGCAATGAGTTCTTTTTTGAATTGAAAAGCCCTAAGCCAAATAAAGGACAGTGTCTGGAGGCGACCGACAGGCTCCTTCAAATCCACGCGATAAAGAGACTTGCTCCTCCGAGGGTTAGAACGTTTTACGCGATGGCATATAATCCCTACGGGCTCAACAAAGCTGATTACAATCACAGTTTTTCCACACGATACATGGACATGCAAAGCCAGGTATTAATCGGAAAAGAGTTCTGGGACCTAGCAGGTGGAGTTGGAACCTATGAAGAAGTTCTGGAGATCTATAAAGAAGTAGGGCGGGAAAAAGGCCCTGATATGCTTGATCAACTGGCATTGAATTATTGATATTCATTTCTTTCTTGATTTCCTCCGCATCCAGCAGAGCAAAATCCAAAGCATCCTCGCTATATAAATTGGCAGATTTGACTCTAATAAGCTGAAATAAAAAGATTAATAATAATTTTTAAATATATTCAATTAGCTGGCTTTGATAATATACCTTCAAACTCGCCCTTAAGCTCGCACATGTACTCACCCATGTACTTAAACATGTACTCCCTTTAAACTGGTAGTTAAACGGTTTTCAAACGGTTTTGAAACGGAATCAATCGTTAGATAACTAACGGGACTTTCAGCCTCTTCAAGATACACAATATTTCTAAGATTCGTGATAGCAGAACAATCAATTAATATATTGAATTTAAATAAAAATGTTGATTGATAACTTTTGATACCAAATTCACATAACGCGAAAAACCAGAATTTTAACTTAAAGCAAAGAAATTTGATCCATGCATCACAAAAAAAGGGCCCGCCAAAATTTCATTCAGCACCAAAAGATTGATATAGATTAAGCTCAAAATGCTGTTATAGTTATTTTAAGAGCTTGTTTTGAAAAATAGGGCATTTAACCGGGAGATTTATGCTCCGGTGGGGATTTGAACCCCAGTCGAGGGAGTGAGAGTCCCTCATGATTGGCCGGTCTACACTACCGGAGCAGGTAAGTAACTACTGCAGTTATATCTTATATCTTTTACCATCGCTCATTAAATATTTGACTGCAATTGTTCAAAAAGAAGAAATATTGAGTTTTGGAGAAAATAAAAAAATGAATAACTCAGTGGCTCAGCCAGCTACGTATTTTAAATCGGGTGTGTCCAGAGTGATCTTTTCATCCACTGAGAGGTGCTTGCATAGCACCTCGAAAGAGCCTTCCCATTTCTTCACACAGGAGTGGCTGCAGAAACCTGCGCTTATCTCTTCAAATTCTTTGGAATATTTTGTACCGCACCATATGCATCTCATAAACCATCCCCTCGCATAATTAAATCTGATATCATCGTATATAAATTTTGTGATTTTTGGACATTTACGGCTTTAATCTTATTTAAAATGCAATAATGAATGCAGATTTTTGCATTTTTTTAACTTATTTTATTTTTTATTTAATGCGCTTCTCAAGCCATATTCTTGCAGCTTTTACTGCGTTTTTGTTCCCTGAAGTCAGCTTGATTTTAACAGAGCCTTTTGAGGGGTAAGAGCCGATCTTTACCCTTTTGAACTGCTTCACCGCATCGTTCAGCAGCTCCAGGATTTCCACTTCTTTTTTAGCGGTTTGAACCCATTCAACAAAGAGTCCTGTGCTTTTGAATCTCTGCACTACGAGGGGGAACATTGCTTCAAGCTCGCGCGGTACCCCCGGCAGCACAATTATGTTGCCCGAGATGAAACCGGGTGCAAGTCCACAGGGATTTTCAACGGGAATAGCGTCTTCTGGCAGATCTGCCATTACAAGCTGAAGTCGATTGGTATCCTTCTGCCGGATCATTTCAACTGCTTTTTCGTTTCGCACAAGCTTTTTCTCAAGTGCTTTTGCTATGCCCTCGCGTGTGACATCGTCGTGGGTTGGACCTAATCCCCCGGTAACTATGATCCAGTCCGCTTTTGAAGATTTTATCTCCAGAGCGATCTTATCAATATCATCCCCTATGGCAGCGATTCTCTCGACTCTGACCCCTCTGCCATTGAGCTGTTTCGCAAGCCAGTGAGCATTTGTGTTTAATATATCCCCTGCGAGAATCTCATCTCCGATGGTGATTATCTCCGCGTTCATAAAAATCATCTATTTTCCCATCAACTGAGTGGTAACTTCTATCAGGGGATGCTTGGCGTAATCCAGAATCTCGATGTCATCAAGGCTGTGCAGCCCAGCCTCTCTTGCTGTTTTCTCCAGCCCTAAGGTGATTTCTTTATTTAAGACAATTATGTATGCATCCATGTATTCGATGCCGAGCTTTCTGGCAGCTATCGCACGGTGGTGGCCGTCTACCAGCAAGAGCTTTTTGGGCTTTTGAATCACAATTATGGGCTCGGCGAGCTTCTTCTTGAGCTCGTAGATCCTTCCTTCAAGCTCATCCGCGTATATCTTCGATTGAGTTGGCTGAAGATCGCTGACCTTCACCTTGTCCCGCTTCACGGTAAGCTCAACATCGTGTAGCATTTCAAGGGTTTTCTTGAGCTTCCAGACTTTTTGGGGATCAGCCCGCTCTATCTGGGAGCGAATCACATCGCTGTTGGTAATAATGCCAACCAGGCGACCTGTTTCGTTAATAACCGGCAGCTTGGATATTCCGCTTCTGAACATAACCCTCGCGGCATCGATCAAATCGGTGTCCGGTTGGACGACAATCAGATTGGTGGCCATTACCTCGCGGATCATCGCCTTGGAATCCTTGAGCAGCAGGTCCATCGAGGAGACGTAACCTTCAAGTTTGCCATTTTTGACCACCGGAAAGCCGTCGTGACCGGTTCTGCGTATAAGACCTACAACCTCCTTAACACTGTCATCTACTCTTACCGTGACTACATCGTGGGTCATATAATCCCTGACTTTTATTTTCTGCAGCATCCAAATCGTGATTTAACCCTGAAGTGATATTAATATATCTGCCTGCCACAAACCGCACGAGTGAGTTCCTGTCTGGAGAATAATGCAGGTGAGCCTCGCATTTGCAGTCAGTCGAGCCGAAACCCTTAATTGCTTTGAATTCTTTTTTAATCTCACTTGCTATTCTGCATTCCAATTTTCTCGGGTCTTCTACTCTGATTACCTCCAGTATTTCTGAAAAAGGCAGGAGATAGTCGATGTGCCACTTTTTCACTTTTCTCGTGCATGAAGCAATTTCGAAGTAGCGAGAAACGCGCTTGAACCCGGCTTTACCGAGTGCCGAGCCGGTGTAGGCATAGTACCCTTTTTTGAGCATCAGAGGTCCTAGTTTGCCGACGTCTAACCTGACTTTTCTCGTCAATCTGAGAATTAATGTGTATGTTCCGCCTGTCACTTTTTTTCCACTCGAAAAGGCTTATCATGCCCTGGTATAATTATGTCTGCAATTTTTTCTATTCTCTCAAAGCTCTGCATCGCAAGCGCGGCGTTAATATTTATGCGCGGCGGCACTCTCTTAATGTAATTATCACGTGTTGGAATCGCATCGCCTGCTATTACCGCAATTTCATTTGACCCGAAAACCACCGAAACATGCCCGTCAGTATGACCCGGGGTTTCGATGATCTTTATGCGATTGGAAATTGCCCGGTAAGGCAGCACTCCTTCCATCCCCTCGCGTGCTATTTCTTTTTGATGAGCATATTTTTTACAGATGAACTTATTGTTGCAGCCAGTATGATCGCCGTGGAGATGGGTGTTAATCACTGCCTTAACTTCTTCCTTCAGAACACCCGCGGTTTTCAATGATTTTTTAATTACCTGCCAGTCTTCCGGCATTGCGGTGTCAACGATCACCGGATACTCGTCGATAATAAGCACGCTTGAGGAAGAGGCGTAGAGGACATCCCCGCACTGGCTGCGGATTACCTTTCCCTCTTTTAAAATATAGAGACCTTCCACAAGCTCCATCGCATTTACCTCGAAAACATCAGTCTTGCAAGTTTTAATGAGTTTTTGATCTGCTGCCCGACATCTCTCTCCGCAACATCACCGTGCCCTGGATAGAGAATTTCTACTTTAAGCTCTGAAAGGAGCTCTATCGATTTCATTAAAGCGTTAGTATCGGCACCTATCATAGTCACACTTCCAAAGTTGCCCTGCGAAAAAACGGTATCGCCTGAAAAAAGACGCATCGAGTCATAGAGGCATATACTGCCGGGACTGTGACCGGGAGTATGGATCACTTTAACCGAATAGTCCCCCAGGCTGAGACTTTCCCCGCCCTTTAACAGGATATCAGGTTTTGTTTTTATCTCAGCTTCCGTGTGTTCAACCAATGGTGCCATTGTCATAGCAGTATCCTGCAGCAGCTCAGAGTCGTCCTCATGGATGAGAATTTTGGCGTTCATGGCACGCGCAACTTCCCCTGCTGCTATGGAATGGTCATGGTGGAAGTGGGTGAGCACGATGTATTTCAAACTACCGGTTAGCCTCCGTATCTGGTTGAGCACCGCGCGGGCATCAGTGCCGGCATCAATTAGCATTGCTTCATTTGATTTAATCAGGTAGGCATTGCAATCGTAAAATGAGCCTATCAGCTTGAAAACGTTTACCATTCAAATTTTTGTATTAGCATCAGGGTAGATATAGATATAGCCAAGCCTAAAATGCAATGCCTGCAATATGCAGTGCTATTACCAGTCCCGCTCCCAGCAAGCCTCCTATTGCACATATCGCGATAACCAGCCAGCTATATGCTATGTTGAATTGAAAAACCAGGTTCGCCAGGAAAAGTACCAGGATGCCCAGAATGGAATTTATGATCAAATGTTTAAGGGCCTTGAACAGTATGTATATTGCAACGACCGCTAGAATAACAATTACCAGAACGCCGATTTCAATCATAATTTAAAATTGATCGACATATTACATAAACTTTTTAGGCTTTAATAAGATATTCATTATATATGCTACCTGTGTCTCAATCGCAGTCATATGAGGAAATTCTGCAGGAAATACTCAGAGAATATGATTCCAGGCCGAAAAACTGGAAGGTAACGCTGGGTAGAAGCCGTGATAACAGATATTATGATATAATCATTTCACAGGGCTCCAGTGTCTGGCAGATAAAGCTTGACACACTTTATAAGCCATCTCCAGTTGGAATTGGAGCCAGAATTGAAGACGATAAGCTGGATAGAAAACAGCATACCACAGTGCCTTTCTATGGCTTCAGACCAATTTCTGAAAGGCAGTTAATTGATATTCAACGCGGTGAAGACCTGAGCCTGATCCTGGAGGAAATACTGAGAGCCGAGCCCGTGCCTACATCCAGAATTGAAGGTGCACCCGGATTTGTACATGGACCTGTGGCGATCCATGGTGACCCGTTATCTTTGAAGCCGCTCAGCTATGTTTCCGATAAACAAAAATTGCTGGATAGAAAGCTCACGCAGGAGCTGAATTCGATCCTTTTCAAGCGATACTCAGGAATTGATTACATTTAAAAAATCGACAGTGCTTCTATCTAATCACCTGCTCGCTCACTAACTAACACCGAAAGTCTTTTCAATATGAAGTTGAAATAAGTCTAAAGTCGTTTTTG
>CAZVYP010000090.1:0-6039 GCA_964631075.1 uncultured Methanocellales archaeon | reverse complement strand
GTGGGCGAGGGAATCGAAGCGGGCGAAGAAGACTATCCTGCGATCTCTGCGTTCATCCTGGTTATTAAATGGGAAATAAGCTCAACAAAATCTGTGGAAATTATTCGTTGACCTGTGAGTTCTTCTTCTAAGCGCTCAATAGTCTCCTCGGGGTAGATAAAAAAATCTCCTGTTATCTTTATCCTTTTGATAACCTCGTCTTCCAATTCCATTCTTATTCTGATCAGCTTTCCACCGGGCACTTTATATTCTGATGTTAATATCACAATATCACCTGCGGAATTTCCAGACGTCGCTGCTATATTTCTTTCTCAGTTCCTCGGCTTTTTGTTTCTCAAAGGATTTGAGATCGCCATCAATCAGCTTAACGTTTAATGATTCTTCGAAGCCTTCCCGGAGCGCCTCTCTGACTTCTTGCAGCCCTATTTCCCTTCCTGTCTCACGCTGGATTGTAGTAACTCTTTCTTCAACAGCTTTAATAGCTTTGTCGCTGATTTTTTCATTCGAAACCCTGAGCACCTTAAACATTGTTTTTATATCGGATTTTATCAATACGGTTCCATGCTGCAAGATTACTCCTTTTCTCCTAGTCTGGGCACTTCCAGAGATCTTTCTCCCAAGTACGGCCAAGTCATTTACCGGTTGAAAGCTGACCTCCAACCCAATTTTTCTAATGCCAAGAATCAGCCCGTTAGAGAGAACTTTAAAAGACTCCGAGAAGGACTCAGGGATTCTTTTATCCATTTGATCTACTATGATACTGTACGTGACTTCTCCACCACGAGCGTGAAATACGGCGCCGCCTCCAGTGATTCGTCTCACCTGGTCCACACCCAGTTTTTTGCACTCCTCAACATCGACTTCTTCTTCCATACTCTGGAAGTATCCGATAGAAACAGCGGAGGGGCTCCACGTATAAAGACGAACAGTGTTCGGGACAAGTTTTTGAGATCTGGCCAGCAAGATTGCTTCATCAAATGCCATATTCGTGCTTGCATCCAAGTCTACATCCTCAATTATCCTCCAATGATCTACCATCACGTTCTGCTCCACATTTCTGTTTTTTAAAGAAGTAGCATATACATTATCATTTGGTGTTGCGTTAGATATCTACCACACATTAAACTCATTACCCAGTTGACCCCCAACTTTTTTAATCTCCTCACTGCGTAATGGACGGGGATAGTTATAGATCGGGCCGCTGGGGCTTTCATTATAGTATGGTCTGTTGCAGTCAGGACATCCTGTTGTTACAAATGGTTTACCCGTTAAAACTATACCTCTCAAGACCCCAAAGGCAACTCCGAAGTCTGAAATCCTTCCCTCAGTATCAAACGTCATTTCCTCAAATTGAGTATATCCCTCAACTATCAAATAGCGGGCTAGCTGGATACGTCTGTAACTTGCGATCGACGGTCTCGGGTATCGCTCAATTAACGTTCCCGGAATCGGAGTGAGGGCAAATAAAGCAGGGTTAACACTCATAAGGTGCAAACTCTGTATAAGCCTCAGCATCTCCATTTCAGTTTCACCCAGTCCCACGATCAGGTGTGCAACCACGCTATTAAGCTTAAAATATCTGCAGGCGGAATTAAGAGCGTCGAAGTAGTCTTTCCAGGTATGCGGACCTCCAACACACTTGCCCTTGATTTTATTAAAAACTTCTTCCGTGGCTGTGTCCAGAGAAATCCCCATTCTATCCACCCCTATATCAACCAGCTGCTCTAATTTTTCCCTTGGTAAAGGAGGACAGGAGAGCGAGATAGGAATAGTGACTGCAGATCTAAAGTTCTCTATTATTTTCATCAAGTCAACCTCTACCCCTGGATAATTCAAGGCCTGAATGCAAATTCGCTTTATGTTTCTAGCTTGAAATAGACCTTCAATAATCTTTTCAATGGCAAAGGGGTGCCACTCCAACCTTGAAAGCAGCGCAATTTTCGAGGAACTCATACGAGCCTGTGTACAAAAGGCGCAATTGGCAGTGCATCTACCTTGGTAATAAGTTAATATGTATGCAGTTGTCGGTTTATCACTCAGATAACCGCTATCCAATCCCAAGCTAATTGCGGTTCCAATAGACACGCGGACTAAACTTACCACCTCTTCTCAACTCCAAACAATTCTTTATCTATAGAGTCCAATATTAATTAAGCGTCACGGGGTTATAACCACGCTTGAGATGATTAAGATGAAAGCTGAAGATTTCCAAGAGGAAATGTTAAGTTTTAAAGATATAGAAAGCTTTCTCAATGAAATGGAAGCTTCCAGAGAATTGAGCTGGAAAAACTTTGGAAAGAGGATTTATTTCTACGTGCCAAGCTTTATTCATTATAATAATCCATATTATAGCAACCGCTTGACAATCTTCCCTTCTATATCTTTAACAGGCGATTTTTGTGCGATGAAATGCAAGCATTGCAGCGGTAAGATTTTGAAAACAATGATCCCCGTGAAAACGCCTGATGAACTTTTAACGCTTTGTGAGACGCTCAAGAAAGAAAGCTGTGCTGGCTGTTTGATCAGCGGAGGCTGCCTCGCTAACGGCTCGATTCCATTTGACAGATATATTGACGTTATAGCACGGATCAAAAAGGAGTTTAATAAACTAATAGTCGTGCACACCGGGCTGATCAGCTTTGAAACTGCTAGAAAACTAAAAAAAGCGGGCGTGGAAGTGGCGCTCTTCGACGTAATTGGCTCTAACCAGACAATAAGAGAAGTCATGCAGCTAGACGTTACTGTTGAAGACTACCGCAGATCTCTGGAAAACATCAACAAAGCTGGCCTTGCCCTAGTTCCTCACATAATCGTCGGCCTCCAGTTCGGTCGGCTCAAAGGCGAGATTAAAGCCTTAGAAATGATTTCGAGATACGATCCTGCTGCCGTTGTCCTCATAGCACTGATGCCCTTAAAAGGTACCCCCATGGAAAAGGTAAAACCTCCCACACCTGAGGACATAGCCAGAATGCTCATTTTAGCAAGGCTTGCCCTTCCTGTAACTCCGCTAGCTCTGGGATGTATGAGACCTTTAGGAGCGCACAGGGTTAAAACAGATGTTTTCGCTGTAATGGCCGGGATTAATGGTATTGCCTTCCCTAGCAAGGAAGCCATAGCTCTAGCCAAGTCACTTGGCCTGCAAACTAAATTCTCCCAAGTATGCTGTTCACAAATTTGCGAATTGAAGTCCTTCGCAAATCTATAACTTAACTGGAATTAATAAGTAGCGCAATCGATAGCTTAAAGTAAATCAACACTACGATCGACTAGATTTGAAAAAACCTTCTAAGCGTTCTGTCATATTTAATATAATATACATATTAGCAAGTAACGTTAATGTTATCAAAATTAATATTATCGTTGCAATTACAAATCTGTCACCGAATCTCTCCCCGTATGTTTCAATAGTGTACGAAATTATATGCAATAATTTTAGAAGGATATAAATTAATAAGCTATAAATGAAGATTACACACGTAGCTTCTAATGCAATAACGGTTTTTTCATGTATTTTCATTTTCGGATCTTAGAGGCTGAAAAAATTCCATCCATTTTCTAAAGATTAAAGGGATTAACCTCAACCAATTTCTTAGAGCGCAGATGTTATAAAAAAATTGTGTTTCTATTCGGGAGAGAGAATTAAATGCACATTCTTAATAAATCGCACCATTTAGTTATAAATGCAAAATTGTCGATAAAAATGGCAATATCTTTCGGTGGTAGCATTCCTGCTCTTTCTTCGACTCGAAAAAAAGAAGGGTTAACAATTAGTGGCGGAGGCTAAGCAGGGTGTATTCCTTATGATTCTTTTTCCAGCTTCTTAGTTCACCAGGACATCTGGACATATCTTAATATATCTGACCTTTTATAGAGATTTCAAGAGTGAAATAATGATCGGTATCACAGCGCTGGTTCCACCCGAGGTCATATATGCTTGCGGTGAGTGCTCTCTGGATCTCAACAACTTCGTGCCGCATTCGGATATAAAACCAGGGGACAAAATCTGTGCATGGACAGCGATCTGGCGAGACCTAATTCTCACCGGAAAAGTAAAAATCGACTCTCTGATTGTTATCGCTGGCGGTGACTGCAACAATGCAATTGTGGATGGAGAGAAGATTGAGCTATCAGGGATTAAAACTCTCTATCTGATGTATCCCTTCGACGGCTCGAAGAGACTTATGCGGATGCAGATCGACAGAATGCTCGAGTTCCTTGGCGGTATTAAGGATCGAGGAATTTTCAGGGAGACTCTGAGGATTAAGAAGCAGGCACTGAGGCTTGATGAGCTGCGCGTAGAGGGCAGGGCACCCGCCAACGAGGTCTTCCAGGTAGAAGTATGCGGTAGCGATCTCATGAGCGATTTGAGCAAATATGAGGCGGCGATTAAAGCAGTGGTCGAGCGCGAGGTTGACTTCAAACACCGGGTTGCCCTGCTAGGCACACCTCCGATTTATCCTGACTTTCATGAGTACCTTCAGGGCACAGGTTTGCATGTTGTCTATGATGAAATGCCCTATGAGTTCATCCGCCTGGGGGGTAAAAATCTCGAGGAAATTGCTACCAATTACAGAAATTATACCTTTGCGAGGAATATAAAATTCAGAATCGAATTCATTGAAAACGAGTTAAAGCGTCGAGAAGCAGAGGCAATAATTCATTTTCAGCAGTTTGCCTGCCACCATAAGCTTGAGGACCCGATTTTGAGGCAGCACTTCAATAAAAAGCTGGGTATTCCTTATATCACTGTTGAGGCTGATCTCCCCGGTAAGACGCCTGAGCAGGTAAAGCTAAGACTTGATGCATTCGCAGAGCGACTCAGGGGGCGGTGGTAAATTGCTCATCGGCATTGACATCGGGAGTATAAGTGCAAAGGCAGCATATCATTCCGATGGCAAATACACATGGAAGGTTGTTGATACGCATGACTGGAGGGACCTGCTCAAGGGCAGAAAAAAGGGGGATGTTGTAGTTGCAACTGGCTATTTCAGAAAAAAGATACCGTGCGATGAGAGCGTTACGGAGATAACCTCCGCTGTATATGGCATCGGGCATTTAATAAAAAATGAAGTTGAGGTCATCGCCGATATCGGCGGCCAAGATACCAAGGTGATCGATCTTCGCACCAATGACTTCAGAATGAATGACAAGTGCTCCTCGGGCACAGGTGCATTTCTGGAGCTGATTGCAAAGTATTTCGACTTGAGAGTTGAAGACCTTGAAAAATATCATTTCAGGGCAAAAAAAATTGTTGAGATAAACAGCACCTGCTCGGTATTCGCGCTTTCAGAGGTGGTTTCCAGACTGGTTGAAGGTAGCTCGAGAGAGGAAGTTATCAGGGGCGTCCACTTTGCATTCGCAAATAGAATTGCACAGCTTATCCCCTGTGATGCGAAGAAAATTGCTCTGATTGGCGGCACCGTTAAAAATCGAGGCGTAGTGGATGCCCTCGAAAGAGTTCTGAAGGTGGCCACGTTTGTCCCAGAAGAACCCCAGATTGTGAACGCGATTGGAGCAGTTGAGTATTACCGTGCAAAGTGCTAGAGATGTTTCTTGATTCTGGCTTCAATCATCTCTCTGGGCACAGCTCCGATTACTTTATCCACGGGCTTTCCGTTTTTGAAGAATATAAGTGTTGGTATGCTGGTGATCCCGAAGCTTATTGCCGTATTTACGCTTTGATCGGTATTCAGCTTGCCGAACACTACTTTACCACGATAATCCTTCGCTAGCGCCTCAACCGTGGGTGAGAGTTTTTTGCATGGCATACACCACGATGCCCAGAAATCAACGATTACAAAGGGATATTTTTCCAGAGTAGCTGAAAAATTTGCGTCTGTTAATTCCAGAGTAGGGTGCTCTTCATTCATCTTCATACCTCCTTTAACATTTCTTACAGCTTTTTCTTTCATCCCTGCAGTTCTTGTGAACATATATCGATGAGCAGCAGCCAGTTCTTACAGCCTCGTCCATGTTTGATATTACTTTACCGCAAATAATACACTTCAAATTATTCCTCCTGAATTAATTGTACATAAT
>CAZVYP010000089.1:0-6072 GCA_964631075.1 uncultured Methanocellales archaeon | reverse complement strand
TATACATCGATCAAATATAATAAACTATCTTATCTTAGGACATTGCCGAAAATTTATTATGTAAATGCTCAAACAAAATCTAATAAGACCAATGCCCAAAAAGCTAGATATAATGTCTTTGAGATATTTACTCAAGACAAGAACGAAATTAATATCTTGGAAGAAAAGACAATAAACATTGAAGACTTTGGCTTACAAGAATAGTCGTACCTTCTGGGTTTATTATCATTTCTTGAAGGAGGAGTTTCCTGGGAGCCTCTTGAGCAGGGTCCGTTGCTGGCATTATATGAGCTTAGAGAGAGGTTTGGTTTACTGGAAGCAGTTAAATCCTGAGCTGTGCGATGATTTCTTCCTCCGGAACCTCTGCGTCACCATACATTTTATTTCATTATCGCTATTAACTATCATAGAGCAAGCTGAATTGCTGGAGGTAATAAAAGTGAGACAGGTGATTGTCTACCCCGGCGAGGACGGTTACTGGGTGGCTGAGTGTCCAAGTCTGCCGGGTTGCATCAGTCAGGGGAAGACAAAAGCCGAGGCTATTGCCAGCATCAAAGAGGCAGTTAATGGATACATCGCAGCTCTTGAAGAGGATGGATTCTTTCGCTGACTAATGTTGGTCTCATTTATATACTTGCAAATACACACCGCAACTTTCATAGTATTTTTGCGGGCTGTACTTGCGTTTTCCTCTTCTGACGAGGATGTCGATGGCTCGAGCAAGTGGTATTTTTTACTATTATAATAGTAATAAAACATTATTTTTTTACTATTATAACGTAATATTTAAATACTCATAGCTTATATCTATCATTGTGGCGACGAAAGAAGAGATCATTCGCGAGCTTGTGAGAACCAATTATTGGTGGGAGCGCGGTGTGCTCGATGAGCGGGATATTCAGCCTTTTCGCCGGGAAGTTTTTGGTGAGATTGTCGGGCAACTTGAAGAGAAGCTTATTACTGGCATTATCGGGGCGCGGAGAACAGGAAAAACGACTCTAATGTTTCAGGTCATTGAGCATCTTTTAGCGAGAAAAGTGGAGCCGAATAGGATTTTGATGTTCACGTTTGACAACCCGATTCTGGTTGCCGATAGAGAGATCATACCTAAGATCCTTGACACTTTCAGAGAGATGTATCCCTCTAAGGAGAAAGTGTATGTTTTCTTCGATGAAATTCAATACGTTAATGAGTGGAGCCGCTGGCTAAAGAGCTACTACGATAGAAAAGAGAATATTAAGTTCGTGGTCTCTGGCTCATCTGGAACGCTGATTTATAAAGACACCTCTGAAAGCCTTGCCGGGAGAATTTCTTTTTACAGGTTGCATCCCTTTTCACTCTACGAGTTCTGCATTTACCATGAAAAAGATCTCGTTGAAGTTCTGAAGGAGATGAAAGCAAAAAACTTTGGCATAGACGCACTTTTGGATAGCAAAGTGAGGCTTGAGTTTTATCGTCCACGTATTGCTTCTCTGTTTAACAAATATCTTCTCTGCGGTGGCTTGCCAGAGGTCTTTGGCTGGGAATTGAAAGCTGCTCAGAAGTGGATGAGAAGCGATTACCTCGGGCTGGTGTTTTACCGCGATCTTCTAAAGATTTTTGAGGTAAGAGATGTGAAGAGCCTTGAGGAGCTTTTCTTTTTTGCGGCAAATGCCCACGCTCAGAGGATTAACTACTCGGCGATAGCAAACTCGCTGAACACAAGAATAGAGACTGTTAAGCAATATCTCCACTATCTTGAAGCTGTAAATGTAATTCAGATAGTAAATTTTTATTCAAAAAGCATCAAGCAGAACATCCGCGCAGAAAAAAAGATATATGTTTCCGACTCCGGTCTGAGAAATGCCATTCTTGGCATGAGGGAGGAAGTTCTCGGCAGCGAGGAAGAAGTCTCCAGGATTGTAGAAGGACTCGTTGCGAATCATCTGATAAACAGGTTCTCAACTGAGTTTGCAAACTACGTGTACTACTGGCGCTCGGTGTACGAGGTGGACTTTGTAGTCGAATATGAGAATAAAATACTTCCTGTTGAAGTGAAATACAGCGATAATTTGGATGCTCGGGATTTGAAAGGTCTCACGAGTTTTATGGATAGGTTCAAAGTCGACCGTGGCTTGGTGGTAACAAAGAATTTATTGAAGAAAGAAAAAATCGGCAGCAGAGAGATCGCATATATTCCAGCGTGGCTGTTCCTGTGCTTGTTTTAGCCAGGGCAAAATGTCTCCAATTTTCTAAGCCATCACAAGTCCATCTTTTAGCCAGATTATTCTATCGGCTTTCTCACCCAGATGTCTTTCATGGGTGACCATTACGATGGTTTGATTCTGTTCTTGGTTCAATCTCCTCAGCAGCTCTATGATTTTTTCAGAAGTCTCGGTATCCAGATTTCCCGTGGGCTCATCTGCCAGTAAAATCTTGGGATGGTTTACCAGGGCTCTTGCTAAACGCGTGCCAGTTTAGAAGCCACTGCTGTCAATCTGTCGCATTCTCAAGTTTGTCTTTGCTGCCCGAGATTCCGTTTGCCCTTCAATATCTGTTCAGATACTCATCGAGCTCCCACTGGTGCACCCTTGTGCGGTATTCGTCCCACTCGATTTTCTTCGCACGGACGTAGTAGTTGTAGATGTGCTCGGTTAATCCCGCTTTGACTGCTTCGTCTTTTTCCAGCTCGTGTATGGCTTCTATGAGTGTACCGGGCAGGCTTTCTATTCCCATTTTTTTTCTTTCTTCAGGGCTGAGCTGGTAGATGTTTTTGTAGATTGGCTTGCCGGGGTCTGTTTTGTTCTTTATTCCGTCGAGTCCGGCTTTCAGCATGACTGATATTGCGAGATAGGGGTTGCAGGTTGGATCAGGGCTTCTGTACTCTAACCTTGTTCCTGTGCCTCTTCTTGCCGGTACTCTTACGAGCGGGCTTCTGTTTCTCTCTGACCATGCTATGTAAACCGGTGCTTCGAAGTCTGGAACGAGACGTTTGTAGGAGTTAACGAGGGGGTTGGTGATTGCGGTAAAACCTCGGGAGTGCTTCAAAAGTCCACCCATGTAGTGCATTGCGGTGTCGCTTAGCTGGTACTCTCCATCTGGATCGTAGAAGGCGTTTTTGCCGTTTTTGAAGAGTGACTGGTGTACGTGCATTCCTGAGCCACAGATACCGTAGACAGGCTTTGGCATGAATGTTGCATGCAAGCCCATGTTGTTCGCTATCGTTTTGATGACGAATCTTATCGTGACGATTTTGTCCGCGATTGAAAGCGCGTCGCCGTATTTGAAGTCTATTTCGTGCTGTCCGCTTGCTACTTCGTGATGGCTTGCTTCTACTTCGAATCCCATTGCTTTGAGTGCAAGAACGATCTCCCTTCTTGCTTCTTCGCCTTTGTCGAGAGGTGCGAGGTCGAAGTAGCTGCCTTTGTCGTGCGTGATTGTGGTCGGGGCACCTTCGGGGGTTTTGAGGAACATAAAGAACTCCATTTCCGGGCCGACATTCATCGTGAAGCCCAGCTTTTTTGCCTCCTCGATTACCCGCTTCAGGTTGCTTCGCGGGCAGCCCGCAAATGGAGTGCCATCTGGATTGTAAACGTCGCATATTAGCCTTGCTGTTGCCATATCCTTTGGTTTCCAGGGGAAGATCTGGAAAGTTGATAGATCCGGTCGAAGGTACATGTCGCTTTCTTCTATGCGCACGAATCCTTCTATGGACGATCCATCGAACATTATTTCTCCGTCCAGTGCTTTTTCGAGTTGATCGACTGGTATAGCTACGTTTTTTATCATTCCGAAGATATCGGTGAACTGCAGCCTTATGAATGCAACATCCAGCTCCTGGACTTTTTTGAGGACATCGCTCTTTGTGGGCTGTTTGACTTTCATATTCATTCTCCAAGTTCTATGCTATTATCGCATAATTAGGATATAATGCTTTTCCGCGCTACCGTCAAATTTGGATAAGTTTATATTAAGGTTCCATTTCCGTGGTTAAACTTATATTAATCCAGATTATTATTACATTCTTCAGCAGTAGGAAATAAGCTTCCAACTTCCTACTTAAAAAATGATCCGTATTAGATATTATGGGTTAGGATAGGCGGATCTGGAAGCTTGATCAAGGAGGTAATAAATTGCCGGAAAGTTATCCAAATGCAAGATCTACAACTGGGACCCACCTGAGAGTCAGGGATCCAAATCCAATGAGCGGGATGTGTCCCATCTGCATAAAAGAGTGCAATGTGCTGTGTGAAGTAGGAAAATCATCGATTCGCGGGAGGGAAGTGCTCTATCCCGTGCCGGAGCAATTCGGTAAGAGCACTGCCGCATCCAATAAGGACTATGTGCTTGACTGGTCGCACTTTCAGATCCAGACAGGCCTCTGGGGTGCAGCCGGAATTGCAGCGGACTCAGATGTTGCTATTTTTCCAAATGTGGATATCGAGACAAAGACAGGCGGAGTAAAGCTAAAAGTGCCGGTGCTTATTGCTGGTTTGGGGTCGACCGCTGTTGCAAAGAACAACTGGAGCGGTCTGGCGCAGGGTGCAGCAATCTGCGGTACAATCATGACGATTGGAGAAAACGTATGCGGAATGGATATGGATGCGAAATTCGCCAAAGGAAAGGTGACTTATTCAAAGGATTTGAAATTCCGCGTTGATACCTATCGCGAGTTCTGGGATGGTAAATACGGCGACATTGTAGTGCAAACAAATGTCGAGGATCAGAGACTCGGCGCTGATGTATACGCGCTGTCCAAGCTCGAGGTTAACATCATCGAGCGTAAATGGGGACAGGGTGCTAAGGCTATAGGTGGAGAAGTTAGAATTTTCGATCTGGATAAAGCCCTGGAGTTAAAACGCCGGGGATACGTTGTAATTCCGGATCCAGAGGATAAAGAGGTGCAGGAAGCATTCAAGAAAAAAGTATTCACAACCTTTGAGAGGCACAGTCGTGTTGGAATGCCAAATGAAAAAGGATTTGTCGAAGACATCGAGTGGCTTCGCGATCAGGGGGCAAAAATGGTGTTCTTGAAGACGGGTGCTTATAAGCCTGCTGCTGTTGCGTGGACTTTGAAGCTCGCCAGTGAGGCAAAAATTGACCAGCTTACGTTTGACGGTGCGGGTGGCGGTACAGGGATGAGTCCCGTACCAATGATGCAGGAGTGCAGCACGCCGACCGTTTTCCTGGAAGCACAGGTTTTGAAGTGCTGTGAAATTCTTCGTAAGAAGCGCCGGTATGTACCTGATATAGTCATTGCTGGCGGCTTTGTCAATGAAACGCAGATTTTCAAAGCAATTGCATTGAGCAACTTCAGTAAGAGTCCCTACGTAAAAGCAATTGCCACAGCAAGAGCGCCGATAACTGCTGTTATGAAAGCTACGCACTTTGTTGAGCAGGCGCAGAAAGGTAAATTACCCGGTGACTTCAAAGAAACATATGGCTCCAATCCTGATCAGTTCTTCGTTTGCTCGACAGATCTAAAGCACATCTATGGCAAGGATTACGAAAAAATTTCTCCAGGTGCAATTGGACTCTACAGCTACTTTGTCGATAGAATTGGCACAGGCTTAAAGCAGCTGATGGCAGGTAGCAGGAAATTCAAGTTAGAGCTGCTTGAACGTGGAGATTTAGCTTCGCTGTCAGATCGCGCAACACGTGTTACGGGGATTCCACTTTTAGAATACATTGAGCAGGAGGAGATGGAGCAAATCCTGGGCTAACCATCTCATTTTTTCTTTTTTAACCTATAGATCTGCATTATAGCGGCAAAGATATAGAAGCTTATTTCTCCCAAGTTCACTTTGACCCCGCTATCAATTCCAACTTCAAAGTATTTAAAATGGGAAGTACCTAATAATAATGCATTATGATGTTGTCTCGCTCTCGTCATGGATACATTTTATATAATGCTCAACAGCTTTTTGTAGAGCACCCCTCGTGTTGTAAACACCGCATTTCTTTTTAAGCTGAACAAGATCGTTCTTTGTTAGAACAGTTTGAGCATATATTATATCTATCAACCCACTCACCATAATGATATTACAAAACAAGTTATTTATAGTTATTGAGCGTTTATAAAATAAAAGATTT
>CAZVYP010000088.1:0-6329 GCA_964631075.1 uncultured Methanocellales archaeon | reverse complement strand
CGGGATATAAATCCGTTGAGAGATTGTACTCAGATCCTGAAGTTGAAATGACCATTCACAACATGCACGTGCTGATTTTAAAGCAAAAGGGAGTCAAACGAGTTAATGCCTGTGGAGATGGCACTGGTTACTCTTTAATGATCAGGAAGCACTATGCTTCGGAAACCGAGAAAAGAAAACAACGCGTTAAGAAAGCAAATAAGAAAGAAAAGAAGGCCTTTGTTTACTCTTTTCAAATGCTCGACCTCGACTCCAAGATGTACCTGGCGTATGGAGTGAGTTTTAAAAGCGAAAAACAAGCTTTCGAACGAGCCATGAAGTTGCTAAGAGAAATCGATGTAGAAATGGAAAGCGTGCGTTTGGATCGATACTACAGCTTTCCCTCCTACGTTGATCGATTTGGAAAGACCAAGGTCTACATAATACCACGGAAGAATGCCACTTTAAAGGGCTCCAAGAAGTGGAAGGAAACCATGAAGAGATTCGTACACGAAACCCTTGCATATCTCGAGGAATATTACCTGAGAAACAATTCCGAATCCGGAATATCCGCGGACAAAAGATGGTTCGGATGGAAAGTGGGACAAAAAAGAGAAGATCGAATCAACACTGCCATAACCTGCTCCAACCTATGGCACAACATACTCAACCTCTACACCGAATAATTATGTCCCACACACTGATTGGAGCATAGGTTTAAATATTATAATAATCATACTACAGCAGTTGGTATACATCGGATTTCAACTTATTTTTAATAAGTTTCAGAATCTTTTGTATAACTAACTAAAAAAAGGTGAAATAATGGCATTTAAGAGTTTTTCAGGTCCCAGAGAGATGCATAAGGTTACATGTGCAGACTGCCATGTGGAAACTGAAGTTCCCTTCAAACCTGATGGCACAAGGCCCGTGTACTGCAGAGAATGCTACCAGAAGCATAAAAAGCCCAGAAGATTCTGAATAGGATTCTGAGAAAGTTATCAATTATTTGTTTTTTATTCTCTTATTTTTATTTAATATGGTGGTGAAATCGTGGTCAGGGAAATCGAAAGAGTAAAAGAAAAAGAGATCCCGGTAAAAGGCAAAGAGTTTACCAGAGAAGTAAAAAGGGGAGAGGAAGAAAAGGCAAAGGTCAAATGCACTGAATGCGGGAGTAGACAGCTTGTTCATGATTACGAGAGGGCTGAACTCGTTTGCGCTGGCTGCGGTCTGGTTATTGATGAGGATTTTATTGACATGGGGCCGGAGTGGCGTGCCTTTGATCACGATCAGAGGATGAAGCGCTCGAGAGTGGGTGCGCCCATGACCTATACCATTCACGATAAAGGACTCTCCACTATGATTGACTGGAGAAACCGGGATGCATTTGGCAAGCCGATTTCCTCCAAAAACCGAGCCCAGCTATACCGCTTGAGGAAGTGGCAGAGGAGAATCAGGGTGAGCAATGCCACTGATCGGAATCTTGCTTTTGCCTTATCCGAGATGGATAGAATGGCCTCTGCACTAGGCTTACCAAGAAATATACGGGAGATCGCGGCTGTCATTTATCGCAAGGCAGTCGACAAAAACCTCATCAGAGGCAGAAGCATCGAAGGAGTTGGAGCTGGTGCTTTATACGCCGCTTGCAGACAGATCAATGTGCCCAGAACCCTGGATGAAATAGCACAGGTATCGAGAGTTAACCGAAAGGAAATAGGCAGAACATATCGATTCATCTCAAGAGAACTTGTACTTATGCTCATGCCGACTTCTCCTATAGATTACATTCCGAGATTTTGCTCAGGCTTGAATCTAAGAGGTGATGTGCAATCAAAGGCATTTGAGATTATAAGACAGGCCGCAGAGAAGGAGCTGACCAGTGGCAGAGGGCCGACAGGTTTAGCAGCGGCTGCAATCTATATTTCAACTATTCTCTGCGGGGAGCGGAGAACTCAGCGAGAGGTGGCAGAAATAGCAGGTGTGACTGAAGTCACCATTCGCAATCGATACAAAGAGCTGGCAGAAGAACTTGATATAGAGATAATACTTTGATTTGAAAAATGTTCCCAGTGCTTGAAGCATAATATTTATTTATAGTGGTATCAATATCTATAAGCTCAATCTAGTGGCCGGGATGGGGTAGTGGCTATCCTTTGGGACTGTGGAAGTTGGAGGCTGCAGATATCCCAAGACCTGGGTTCAAATCCCGGTCCCGGCCTGCAATTATATCTTAAAAGTCATCAAGCAGAGGATTAAATAGGGAGCTCCAGACGCGCCTATTTTATTTACCCCAGAATGGATTTGTCTTCCGCTTCATAGCCAGAAAGGTCTGAAGTGTTTCAAGCTCGTCAGCCGGAAGGATATCATATAGTTCTTGCTCAAGTATCTTCGCATGCGTTTCCGGTAAATCAACAAGCAGAACATCGCCTTCGTGTATCTGCCTTCCTACCGTTGGTCCTTCGATCGATACTGCAATTTCCTGCATGTAAATCGCTTCCGGAATACTCTCTCCTTTATCCTGGATTCCTTTTATATTGCCCACCTTTGAGCCGTCTTCTTTTACGAGATTTACACCAGGTCTTATTTTTCCACCCAGAACCTCGACTCCGACTATAGCAGGCTTGCTTGCACGGAATACACAATCAGGCATTATTCTTATTCTACCGGGACGAATTATTGCTTCAAGGCGTTTTCTTTCCATATCTGCCTTCTGCTTTTTCATCCAGGCTTCATAGTCTTCTATGAGCTTGTAGATCACATCGTTCCGGAAAAAGTGAATTTTTGAGCTTGATAATTCTTCTCTAGCATCAGGCAAAATGTCCACATCGAACCCTAGTATAACTGCATGCAGCGGGTCCTTCTCCATAGCAGCATCCACTACATCGCGCCTTGAAATATCTCCAATATTGGCTCTGCGAATCGAGATCTTCGCTGCCTTTAGTTCATTCACCATTGCCTCTAAACTGCCGAGTGTATCTGCCTTAATAATTACCCCGCTTTGTTCCCTCTCAATTCTCACATCAATGATTTCAGATTTCATCTCTCTGATTACATCATCAAGCATGTCCGCTCTAGTAATAACCCTGAGCGGCGATCCTGCTAATGCATTTTCAATATTTGGAGCTGCAATTTTGATTCCAGAAGCTGCAGTCACTTTAGATACCCTTGAAAATTTTTCTTCAGCTCTCATCTCAGTTAGAGGTCTTGGTTTGAGAAGCGCGCGAACTTTTGTAACAATAGGATCTTTTACGCCAAGCACAGCTATCGTATCCCCGGCCTTAATCTCTCCGTCATATAGAATCACATCAAGAGTTACACCAAGCCCAACCTCCTCTTTTACCTCTAGGACTGTGCCCACTCCGGCAGAAGTAGCATCCACCTTCAAATCACTCTCAAGGAAACGTTGAGCAAGACCAACCAGTACGAGCAATAAATCCGCTATTCCTTCCCCTGTTTTTGCACTCACAGGTATGATTCCTATATTTTTTTGAAAGTCTCTAACACGGTCATAGCGATCTGAGCTGAAACCAGCATCCAGCAGCTGTGAAATCAGGAAATAGATCTTATCATCCAGCGCCAGCCTAACCCGCTCAGGCTGTTTGGGATAGCTAATAACAAATGGCTCATTATAGTTTGAGCGCCAGCTTGGAATGCGATCGATCTTATTGGCTACAACTACAAAGGGAGTTTTAAATCGTTTTAGGATATTTATTGCCTCAATAGTTTGCGGCTTAAAACCTTCCATTACGTCAACCACAAGCACCGCGAGATCTGAAAGAGCGCCACCCCGGCTTCGAAGCGTGGTGAATGCATGGTGTCCGGGAGTGTCGATAAAGAGTAGACCCGGGACTTTGAAATTGCCCTTCATCAGCTCACCACATAGCTTTTTGATAACATCAAGTGGCACTTCGGTTGCACCTATATGCTGCGTTATAAGGCCAGCTTCTTTCTCAGCAATACTGGAGCCTCGGATCCGATCAAGCAGAGTAGTTTTGCCATGATCCACGTGCCCCATAACACAAACAATTGGCGTTCGCAACGCCCTTTCCCCGCTCACATTAATCACGCTTCTAGACTACATGTGGGCTCTAAATATATAAGAAAAATGGGTCAGCGCTCGTAGATCCAGTCCTCATCGATGCGCCTGTAAGAAATAAGCTCTTCTTCGTTAAAATAAAGCGCAATCTCGCGCTTCGCGGAGTCGGGTGAATCAGAGGCGTGGACAATATTCCTGCCGGTTTCAAGACAATAGTCGCCTCTAATTGTGCCAGTGCTCGCTTTCTGAGGATCAGTGGTTCCTATCATACTTCGGGTTGCAGCAACTGCGTTCTTCCCCTCAATAACCATCGCCACAACAGGCCCAGATGTTATAAATGCCTTCAGCCCGTTAAAAAAAGGCTTGTTAACGTGCTCAGCATAATGCTTTTTTGCCATTTCTTCATCCAGCTGCAACAATTTCATGCCAACTATCTTAAATCCGCGTTCTTCGAAGCGATGAATAATCCTGCCAACCAGCCCTCGCTGCACGCCATCCGGCTTTACCATCAAAAAGGTGCGCTCCATATATGCATGCTCCGGTTTACCTGGCCTTGCTTATCCACTTCATTTTTCGGGGAACTCTCCCAAGCGACAAATTATTTTCGCATTTCGAGGAGCATAAATAGAAAATCGTGCCATCTTTTTTAACAAACATCTTGCCAGAACCAGGTTCAATCTCATTATTACAGAATGAGCACACTCTTTTTTCAACCATATTAGATCACCTATGAATCACCTTGATGTGAGTTTCTTAGCCTCTCTGGCAGTTTCCATAAGGATTAAAACATCGCCCAAGCGAACAGGACCAATGCAATTCCTGGTGATAATCCTGCCTTTATTTAATCCCTCCAGAACGCGAACCTTCACCTGAATCGCCTCTCCATGCATTCCGGTTCGGCCAATTACTTCAATAACTTCTGCAGGAACACAGGTTTCTTCAGCCACTAATACCACCTGAAATTATTTCTTCAATGCTCGAACCTTCTGAATCACATCCTCCATCAGTTCCCTGCCTTTGCCTGCATCAACAATTGCCGCAGCAGCAGAACCAACGTCAAGACCTGAAGCAGCGCCCAGCTCGCTTTGCTTCGAGATATATACATAAGGTGTATTTTTCTCATCGCACAGCGGTGGTAGATGAGCAACAATCTCGGGTGGAGTTACATCCTCACCTATGAACACAAGCTTCGCGATGTTTCTCTCAATAGCTTTTGTCGCCTCATTTGTGCCCTTTCTGATCTTACCTGTATCTCTAGCCAGCTCAAGTGCTTCAAGCGCTTTATTCTGAACCTCACTCGGTACATCAAATTTTACGTATGGAGATTTTCCCATTTTCATCTCTCCTTCAAGACCATCGATCTTTCATCATTCATTGATCAAGGGAAATGCTTGATTCAAAGTGTTCTCACTATATAGGTAACAGGTCCTTTTAAAGCTTCCGCTCACTACTGCATAAAGAAAGAATAATTTATCAGGAAAAACCCTATGGTTCCAAGAAGATAAGCAATTGCTAGCATCTGGTCAAGAAACACTGCTCCGGTAAGATGCAAAATATCGGTAAAGGCTGTAGTAGAAATAATGCTAGCGATTAAAAGCATGAAGCCAATCAAAAGTAGAAGCATGTCCCTGCGATAAGTCATAAAATACGCCTTAGCCACAACTGAAACCACAAATAAACCTGAAATAGCGAATGTAAGGCCAAAAAGAACCCGTAATATAAACCAGGTTTCCATCAAATATACCTCCTGACACGGGCTTCCTTCAAAACATCCCACATTTTAACGATCTTTTCACTTGCCGCTCTCCTTATATTTATTTCAACCTTTAAGCGCTCTCCTTCGAAGCTGACAAAAAACCGGGTAATATTCGATCTATAAAGTTTGATTCTCTTCCCATCTGGGGTTAGAACGCTGTCTGCAACCTCCAAAAGATTTGTATCTTCTAAATCACGTATCTTTCTATAACAGCTTGCCACGGGTATACCCAGTTCAACGCTAAGATCCTGGGCAGATTTTGGCTCCTTAAGGGATGCGGATAGAATTTTTATATTATATTCATCTGCAAGTAGCTTCATTATTTCAAGCGCATCCGTCATTTCAAATCACCGATATGGAACCACGCCTTATTTGGATATTATATTGTATCTGCGAGTAGTATAAATATGTTTTTTTACCCAATTCCAATGGATTTCGCTTTATTTAATAATTTGAATTCTCACTTTTGTACGTTTTATTGGTTACAAGAGTCTATGTTATATAAAATAATAATTTTAAAATAAATAATTATTGATTTAAATTTCTATTATTTCTTTT
>CAZVYP010000087.1:0-6357 GCA_964631075.1 uncultured Methanocellales archaeon | reverse complement strand
AAAAGCACCAAACACCAACCCACACAACACAGCCAACACATAAACATTCTCCATAGAGCTTCAATCTCCTAATATTTCATTGAATAATACTATATTTCATATCAAAATAAAATTACTCGTCTTAAAATTGATTAATTTATTAAAATAAACAAATATTTACTTTATATTTTAAAAATATTCTAAATTTATTATTTGTTTTGTTTTAATTAATGCTATTAACTTTTTATTTCAAATTATAAAAAAAAATTATTGCAAAAATTAATTTTTAAAAGTATTAGTTAATTTTTATAATCTTAGGTTTTTATTAAAATATATTTGTTTAAAAAATAACAACTCTAGTTTTAAAAGAATAATTTAAAAGCATAACAAAAATGCAGAAAAAATCCTTGGAGGGGGGGGTGGGATGCGAAAGTGCTTTATCTTTTTTGCTTCACCCTTCTAAATTTAACTGTCCCCGCAAAGTGTTTGCCATAATTGAACAGCACATCGAGTTTTAAACTGCATGCAAGACTGCCCTCTACATATCCAAATGCAAGACAGCCTTTACACTCAGCCGCAAGCTTTCTCCTCAAATACCTCGAAGACCTCCAGACCTTGTCAAGACCTTCATCAACCCTGCCCAAGCATATCTCGCGATCTCTGCAGTTCTCTATCTTCCCATCGAGAGAGACATGTATTATAACATCATTTGCGCGGCATTTGAACCGCTGTTCTGGTTTTTTTATCATTCTAAGGTATGTATAGGAGTTTACCACAGGGAATCCTTTTCTTTTCATTTCAATGATGCTGTCGATTGCTTTAATGTAGCTATCTCTGTTTTTAATCATCATTTCATCCCATACTAAATCCGGGACCTCTTCATATCTCTGCAGCGGTTCAAATGAAATCGAGGTTCCAAGTTCTCTGGCAAGTTTTATCAGGTCTTCAACTTCTCCAGTATTCCTCTCGCTTAGAACGCAGTTTAACATTACACTGAGTCTTTTCTCTCTCGCCTTTTTTATTCCCCTTATTACCAGTTCTGCATCACCGCCTCGAATTTCTTTATACGTTTTGATGCCGTCAAAAGAAACTGAGAGCATGTCTAAGCTGGAGAGCTCGTCCACTCTTTCCTCGAGGAGTATTCCATTGGTTATTATAGACGTTATTAGACCCCTAGAGCGTGCATATTCCAGGCACTCAGGCAGATCTTTACGGAGCAGTGGCTCTGTTGCCCAGACGTTATATATCATTACTCCTAGAGATTTTGCCTGGTCTAGCATGTTAAATATTTCTGCTTTTTTCATCTCCCGTCCCTTTCTTCTGTGGAATGGACAGAAGCTACAGTGTAGATTGCACTCTGCATTTATGGTGTGCGATAGTATGAGCGGTTTTCTCTCTACTTCTAACCGCCACAGAGCACCGAGCATTGAAAGTGGGGAACTCATTTGATAAAATAGAGCACAAAACCTCAGATATAAAGCTTGTGTCCTTGTTAGCGCTGTATGTGAAAGGTTTATATCAGAGATTATATATCGTTAGAGTGAATGAAAACGGATCAGGTGCAGTTGAGCGGTTGTGGATTTGTCTGCGGTGAGTGTATTTTACTTCGTGATGGAACTTGCTCTGGCTGCTCGATTGTCAATCAGATAGCAAAAGATTGCAGGATAATTAAATGCCTAAGCAAGAAAAAGCTGGTTAACTGCCTGAAATGCAGTGATCGCTATGTCAACGGCAAGATCTGCTCTATCTATAAAGTTGGGTTGCGGTACTGTCCGATCAGGATTTGCATTCTGGCTGCAGTTGAGTAACTAATTCGCTGCACTGTTCTTTCTCTCGTTTTTTAAGTTACCGGTCCGTGCTTTGTCCACTCAGGCGCTTTTGCTGCAGGTATGGAATCCGCCCTGGGTAAATATGGCTTTATGTCGACTACAGGTGAGCCCTGATCTGCATCGAGTCCTCTGACCTTCAGGATGCAGTTTTGCACTTTAATTAACTCCACAATGCATAATCCAATGGGATTTGGTCTGCTGGGACTCCGTGTTCCGAATACACCCATCTCAGGTGCGCCTTTGTGTCTTCTGGGTGTTACAAGCAGGGTGCTGCGGTGCTCTTCGTTATTGCGCTGGTGGAACCAGTAGAGAACTATAAGATGAGAAAAGGTTTCGATTCCTTTAAGCCCTGGAATGAACTTTTCGTTTATTCGTATTTGGGATTGCTGCTTGGAAGTTTTTTCAATTATTCCTATGAAATCAAGTCTTGCGCTGCTCGGATTTACCATGATGGGAAATTGTGGGTAAAGATATATATTAAAATATTCCGGAGTTCGAAGTAGATCACATTCAAAAAAGTTAAATGCATGGTTAAATGACTCTACAGTAAAAATATGATTAAAAATGGTGGTTATTAGATGGATAAAAAATTTGATGATTTATCGCCTGATAATGCGAATAAGCCTTTCAGGCCGCCTAAGTCTCAAAATTTCACCGAAAGAATCAGGCTGCCGAGGTTAATTGGCATTGCATTTGTAGTTATTTTCCTTATTGTAATTGCATTTATGAGCACAGTAAATATTCCGGCTGGACACGTTGGTGTGATCTATGATCTGATTGGTGGCGTGAAGGAGATGCAGCTTGGAGAGGGCACGCATATTATTCCACCGTGGTGGTATGTCACTGAGATCAACGTAAGACAGCAGACGTTCAAAACTGTCAGGGGAGAGGTAAAGGGAATTAACATGGCGATTGATGTGCGTTCGAAAGACCTGTTAGACGTTGTTGTCGATCAGTATGTTATCTACCATGTTGATCCGGCGAATGCGTGGCAGCTCTATAAGTACATCGGGATAGACTACGAGGGCGTGGTTATAGCACCGATAGTGCGCGGTGTAAGTCGAGATGTGCTTTCTCAATACACAGCGGAGCAAATTAATGTGATGAATCGCTCTCAAATTGAATCGCAGATCGCCGAGAGGATCAGGGCTGAGTTTCAGAAGAAATGGCTTATCATGGATAACTTTGTGATCAGCAGGGTGGATATTCCGAAGAGCGTGAGCGATGCTATTGAGGAGAAGAAGGCAATGGAGCAGCTGGTTCAGAAGAAGCAGTATGAGGTTGACAGACAGAAGCTGGAGGCGCAGCGAGTTATTATTGAGGCTGAGGCAAATGCGAAGGCGCTTGAGCTTACGGGCAAAGCCGTGCGTGAAAACCCAGAAGTATTGCAGTTAAGATATATAGACATGCTGAAAGAGCAGAAGATTACGACCATGATAATCCCAAGCGGTGGAGCGCTGCCGATTATTCCTCTGCCTGTTCCAACACCGACGCCGTAGGATGGTGAGAGGCATGAAGTTCACCTGGCGAGAGTTCATCTTCAGACTCGCAATCGGCATACTTGGAGCTGTCCTTGGAATCCTTGGCTGGGAATTCGAGGGCAGATATCCTCTACTGGCGATTATTCTGGGGATAATCGGCCTTGGTTTGATGGCTTACTGCCTTTACTTTTTATTCACAGCAAAAATGGAGAAAAGCGGTTGATAGTTGAACGGCAAAAAATCATTTCTTGAAATACCTTTCAACGGTTTCCAGTAGAAGTCGTTCCATCCTTTTTTATAATCAGCAGCCTGCTCTTCTGGAACATTTGACCTCCGGCCATTCCATTGTTACCCATTCTTGAACTATTTTCTTCCCTTGTTCCAATTCCAGATTTTTACCGGAGATATATCGTCCCACGCTGTGAACTTACCCAGGATCCTGGGATCGCAAGTAGCCTGGCTGCCTGTAAACGCGGAATGCTTTTCAGCGTCCATGAATGCTTCGTAAACTTCTTCAGGCGATGCCGGAACAACCAATTTCTGTTTTATAGTAGTAATTTTCATTCTTAACGCCCCCACTGTATCCTGATTTTTTTGTTACCAAATCTATAAAAATCTTTATGACAAAGAGATTATCGATGAAGTGGGATTTCATAACGATCAGAAAAGAAAAGCAGGACATGAAAACGATCGTCGAGGGCATAGCATACGAAATCGATGGAGAGAGTAAAACGCGCTATCTCCTCACTATTGGTTTAAACGAGATTACTCTTGAGATCTCTCCCCCAGGTCCTGGCTTTGATCTTGCGGGTAGCTTTATTGAGCTGCTGGGCAAACCGCAGCGCGGTCCTGATCAGGAGTTTGGAGGCGTGTGCGGTGAGTTTGACGATGATGCGCGCCTGACAACGATCTGGGGCTTTAAGACAGATTCTGGCGATCTGTGTGAAAAGGTTTTGAATTTCGTTGGTGTTAAGTTCTGATTTTATTTGTTTTTATTTCTTTGTTTAACTGTACCTTGATTAATGTTTGGTTTTGCCAAAACCGTTAAATACCTGTAGGTAGTAAACTTACATGCAGTCTATAAAATCTGGAGGAAATGATGGCGAAGATTGTTTTCATGCTTACAAAAACACCATACGGAAAAAGCGAGACCCGGGAAGCTCTTAACTTGGCAATTGAAAGTCTTAAAAACGGAGATACCATCAGCATCTACCTGATTTCAGACGCAGTCCTCTGTGCTAAGCAAGGGCTCCTGGGTGAAATTGGTGATGGAATGAAGGAAGCCGTTAATCTGGGGGCAAAAGTTCGCGCAAGCAGAGCGGAACTGCTGTCTCGCGGGATTAGTGAAAGTGGCATAATATCTGGCGTGGATCTTCCACAGGATCTGATTGCACTACTCGTGGAAGATGTAATGGAGCGAGCTGATAGTTCGCTGAGCTTCTGAGGTGGTTGAAGTGACAGAACAAAAAAAGACTCTTACTATACTGCTGTTTAAAGGACCGTATGCTTCACAGCATGCAGATTACGCATGCAGAGTGGCTGAGAAAGCCGTTGATATGGGCTATAACGTAAACATGTTCCTCTACGGCGATGGAGTACATGCAGCGATGAAAGGACAGGCTCCAAAAGTTTTCCTGAACATAGGAGAGTACCTGACGAAGCTTGCAAAGAAAGGAGTCATGATAAAAAGCTGCCAGAGGTGCAGCGGGGCAAGAGGCTACCTCGAGGGAGAATTTGATGCTGAGAAAGATAGCTATCCAAGCTCGAAGATCGTCGATGGGGTTAAGATCTATGGTTTATATGGCTTCATCGATTTCCTCTCTAAATCAGACAAAGTGCTGACGTTTTCAGGGTGATGACAATGAAAAAAATCGGATTAATAATTACCCATGCTCCCTATGGCTGCGAGGATGCATTCGCAGGACTCTACGTCGGAACAGCATCGCTGTCAAAAGGAATGGATGTCACCGTATTACTGCAGGGTGACGGCGTGTATAATGTAATTAAGGGACATGGAGACACACTGAATATGATCCACCTGCCTTCAACCGAGCCGCAGATAAAGGATATAATAGACCTCGGAGGTAGAGTTCTTGTGGATAAAGAATCAGCGGCTATTCGAGGTGTAAAGCAGGAAGAAATGGTTGAAGGAGTGGAACTAGTAGACAGCAAAGAAATGTTAAGGAGCATCAAGGAAACGAATGTTACCACAACATTTTGAAGTTGAGGTGAAAAAATGACCGGAGTAAATGTAAGTATAGATACCAGAGGATTGAACTGTCCCCAGCCGCTTGTGGAGACGCGCAAGAAGCTCCGCAAGATGCAGAAGGGAGAAGTGCTCGAGGTTACAGGAGACCACGGTGTTTCGAAGAAAGAGATACCGATGGCAATGCAGCAAACCGGAGAAGAGGTGCTGTTAGTCGAGGATAAACCAGATGGATCTTGGCGCATACTGATAAAGAAGGTGAGCTGAGATGACTGAGAAGGCAACCATAATTTGCTTCAGTGGAGACATGGACAAGGCATATGCAGCGCTAATTATAGCCAATGGCGCGGCAGCGATGGGGATGGAAGTATCGATGTTTTTCACATTCTGGGGACTCAACCTGCTGAAAAAAGGCGGGCTTGACGCTGCGCCTCTTTCGAAGATGAACATGTCAGGCCTAGGCAAGATGATAATGCAGAACAAGATGAAAGCTAGAAATGTTGCCCCGCTAAGTCAACTGCTGAAAGATGCCAAAGAATTGGGGGTAAAATTTATCGCCTGCGAGATGACGATGGGCGTGATGGATATCAAGCAGGAAGACCTGATACCGGAGGTTGACGAAATTGGCGGTGTAGGTACTTACCTCAACGATGCAAAGGACTCAAAAATAAATTTGTTCATCTGAGCTTGATTTATCTCTCGCTCCCGGTATCTCATCACCATATTATCATCACTGATAATCATACTTGATAATAAAATAATTTAAACTAAATTTAAAATTTTTTAACAAAAATTTCTTTATTAGTTTCAATATTTAATAAATAAATAATATATTTTTACATTATAAGCGAGATTACAAATC
>CAZVYP010000086.1:0-6488 GCA_964631075.1 uncultured Methanocellales archaeon | reverse complement strand
CTCCATTATATCCATTGCCTTTTCTATGTTTTGCATTGAATTCGCGTAGGTGATTCTTAAAAATCCTTTTCCACGTTTGCCAAACTCCGAGCCCGGCACGGTTACCACTTTGTTCTCTACCAGCTTTTTCGAAACCGCCCAGTCATCGCCTACTTCTGGGAAGGCGTAGAAGGCTCCAGTGGGCTTTGTGCATTTTAACCCCATTTCGCCAAGGCGCTTTATTAAATAGTCTCTTCTGTGCTTGAACTCGTCCCTCATTTTAGCCACGCAGTCCTGCGGGCCTGTGATCGCTGCGAGTGCCGCTTTCTGCGAGATTGAGCAAGCGCATGCCTGCACGTATTGATGCACTTTGATCATCTGCTCTATGTACTCCTGCTGTGCTGCTACGTAGCCCAGGCGCCAGCCTGTCATGGCATAAGTCTTGGAGACAGCGTTTACCGTGATTACGTTATCGCTGTAGCAGGCGGGACTGACATGCTCTCCTTCGTAGATGAAGTGCTCGTAAACTTCGTCAGAGATGATTGTTATTTTGTGGTCGGTTGCTATCTCTGCAAGCGCCTTTATCTCCGCTTTTTTCTGCACAGTACCGGTCGGATTTGAGGGGGAGTTTATGATCAGTGCTTTTGTCCTCTTTGTTATCCTGGCCTTAACTTCTTCCGGTGAGAGACGGAGCTCTTGGCTTAACGGTACTGGTACAGGTTTCCCGCCAGCAATTTTCGTAAGGGCTGCGTATGAAACAAAGCCAGGATCCGCCACAAGCACTTCGTCTCCTTCCTCTACCAGCGATGATATTGCGATATTCAATCCCTCGCTTGCTGCAGAGGTAACGATTATTTCGTTCGGAGTGACCGTAAATTTATTCTCCCGCTTGAACTTCTGCGCTAGCGCCTCGCGCAGCTCTGGTATCCCGTTGCCTCTGGTATAGCCGGTGAAGCCTTCTTCGATTGCCTTTACAGCCGCTTTTTTGATATGTGCTGGTGTATCGAAATCAGGCTGCCCAAGGCCAAGGTTTATTGCATCGCTTCCCGCTGCTTCGAAGATCTTGCGTATGCCCGAGATGTCTATTTCTTGCACGCGTTTTGAGAATTTTTTCACAGAGATCACTCCAGAGTCGTATGCCGTACTTTTAAGTCGTCTTCGCTTTTCTCCATCATTACCATGAGCTCAGCTATCACGCTGTCGAGAAATAGCATCGCAGTGAGCTCGAACATGGTGCCAAGGGGGGTGAGCGATTTATGGGCTCCGACCAGCTGTCGCTCTTCGTATCCCGCGATTTCATCTCCCTTGGTTTTTACAGGCAGCACAACAATTACATCAGAAATCCTGCCGATTCTTGAGTCAGGATTCGCAGTTATCGTGGCCAGCGTTGCTTTCATTTTCTTCGATGTCTCTCCCCACTCGGCGACTGACTTCGTGCTTCCGGAGCCTGTGACCGCTATTACCAGATCTGCCGGATCAAGCGAAGGCGTAACGGTTTCGCCTACGACATATACGTTGAAGCCGAGGTGCATCAGTCTCATTGCAAACGCCCTGGCTACAAGGCCTGATCTGCCGGCGCCCATTATGAATATTTTCTTTGCCTGAGGGATTACTTCCAGTAATCTCTCAACCTGCCTGTCGCTGACATTATTGGTTGCCGCATTGAGCTTTGCGAGCATCAGCTTCATCGCCTGTCTAACCTCGCACTCTTTTTTTGACAACTCAACACCTCTTTCCAACGCCAAAACCTGCGGTTAAATATGTCTTTTAATTAATTGCTTCGACTAAATGTTTAAAGTTTACCTCGCCATTTAAAGTTTTGTGTTTATTTATTTATACTTGCACTTTCGCGCATTTTTAAATTAAACTCCATCCAGCAGCCTGTACGCCAGAAACTCCGGTAATCCCGCGTTTATTGTTGCCTCTACCACGCTGTGCACGTCATATTTCACTCGGTGGAATTCTACTTCCTTTGTCTTTGTGTCTAAAACCGCGAAAGCCGCGAGGGGATTCCGATCTCTCGGCTGACCAACCGAGCCTGGATTTAATATTATTCCCTCTTTCAGAGGCTGTGACCACTGAATATGCGTGTGCCCCAGAACCAGGGATTTTGCTTTCACCTCTGCCAGCATTTTTGACAGCATCCACCTGGGCGTCTCCGGATAAATATAGTCATTAAAGCTCCTCACACTGCCATGGGCTATGTAAACGTCTTTTACCTTCAAATACGGCGGCAGCCCTCTCAGATATTCAAGGCTCTTGGGAAAGATATTCTGTGTGGTCCACTCTATCGCCCTGGCCGCATAGGGATTGAAGCTTGAGATATCACCGGTTACCACTGCGCAATCGTGATTGCCCAGCACCGACTTTATCCTGTGTCTTCTCAGCAGTCGAACAACTTCATTTGGATATGTGTAGTAGCCCACGACATCCCCCGCGCAGAAAACCCGGTGTACATCTGCTCCCTCGATGGCTTCTAATATGCTCTCAAGCGCAGGTAGATTGGAGTGCACGTCTCCAATTAGAGCGATCTTCATTTTATTTTTTCCCTTTCCCCGGTGATTTTTTTTATGAAGCTTGCCAGTGCAATGCTCCTCGTTCTATCTCCCATCAATGTATTTGCTTTCACAATCTTAAGATCTTTCACCTTCAGATCATCTTCAATATCAACCACGAATTCATCCAGAAACTCTTTATAATATGCTGCAACTCCTCTCGATGAGGCATCAAGATGCAGTGCATTCATAAATTTGGCTGCCGGACCGCTTATCACCCGATTGCCGATAAACGGGCTGATTGCGATTACATATTTTTTTCTCAGCAGCTTTTTAATTCCCTTTAAGCTGATAATTGGACCTATGCTTGTTACAGGATTGCTCGGACCGATTATTACGACTTCTTCGCTCTCAAGCGCTTCAATTACCTCAGCACCGGGTTCGGCTTTATCTATTCCCCTCAGCTCCACTTTTTTTACAGATGGCGCACCCTTATGCGAGATCCAGAAATCCTGAAAGTGCATAACTCCTTTTCCCACGGTATGAATAAACGTCTCAACTTTATCATCGCTCATCGGCAGTACCCTTGCTTTTACGCCGCAGTGTTCGCAGAGCTTTCTTGTCGCTGCTGTCAGGCTTTCGCCCGATCTCAGCAAATCCGAACGAAGCACGTGCGTCGCCCTGTCCTTATCTCCTATCATCATTACTTCTTTAACACCCTGTGCTTTGAGCCTGCTATGGGTGTAAAAAGTATCACCTTTGATTCCCCACCACTTTGAATCATCAATCAGCTCCGCGAACGTGTAGATTACCGTGTCTATATCAGGGCACACCAGATTGCCGCTGACCCATCGATCCTCAGCAGTATTAACTATCACAGTGATTTTTTCAGGGTGCATAACCTCCTTAAGCCCTCTCAATAGCTTCGGCGTTCCAGTGCCACCAGAGAGTAATAGCATTTCCCTGCCCTCAAGACGATTAATTTTATTTTCCTTTAAACTCCGGCTTTCTTTTCTCCAGAAATGCCCGCATTCCTTCCTTCTGGTCCTCGGTTTCGAAGCATCTGCTGAAGAGCACAATTTCATAGGCGAGTCCTTTGAGGCTCTCCTCAATAATTCCCTCATGTATCGCTGCTTTTGAGTATTTTATCGCGACAGGTGCTTTGGAAGCGATTTTATTCGCCATTTCCCGGGCGTATTTCATCAGCTCGCCCTTTGGAACTACACGGTTTATGAGCCCCATTCTCCGAGCCTCCGCTGCATCTATCATATCGCTGGTGAAGATGATTTCCTTGGCTCTGGCCACGCCAACCCACCGCGGAAGACGCTGCGTTGTGCCCCATCCAGGGCTTATGCCGATGCTCACCTCAGGGTGACCGAACTTCGCATTTTCAGATGCAATTATAATATCGCACGCGATTGCGACTTCGCAGCCGCCGCCCAGCGCGTAGCCGTTCACCGCGGCAATGACTGGCTTTTCCATCTCCTCAATTTTCCTGGTAATGCGATGACCAAGCTCCGCGAACTTCCTGCCCTCTATAGCAGTCATCTCCTTCAGCTCCCTGAGATCTCCGCCTGAGGCAAATGCCTTTTCACCCGCCCCGGTTAAGATCACTACCCTCACTTCCGAATCTGCAGATGCTGCGTCAAGTGCCTTTTCAAGCTCAGCTATCGTCTCAAGGTTGAGGGCGTTACGCTCTTCAGGGCGATTTATCTCTATGATCGCGATGCCAGCTTCTTTCTCCACCAGAATATTTTTAAAACCCATGGCAATACCTGAGCTGAAGTTTGTCTATAACTTTTATAAAGATTCCCTAAAACGCCAGAATTCCATAGTATATACCGATTGACAGTGCTGCGGCAATCGGAATTGTGAGGATCCACGAGATAATGATGTCCCTGACAACCCGCAGGCTCAACGCTTTCACACCCCGCGCAATTCCTACGCCGACAACTGCACCGACTATGGTGTGCGAAGTAGAAATCGGCATGCCGAGCTTGGAGAAGAACAGTACAGTTGTTGCCGTGCCAAACTCCGCGCAGAAACCATTTGTCGAAGTGATCTCGGTGATCTTATGCCCAATTGTCTCCATAACCTTCATTCCGCCTACGAAGCAGCCGAGGGCAATGCCTGTGCCGCCAAGCGCGAGCATCCACCACTCCACGCCAACCTTCATAGAGACCTCTCCGGTCATAACAATATTCATTATGGCTGCAAACGGACCGATTGCATTCGCCACATCATTCGCGCCGTGAGCAAAAGCAACGTCACATGCCGTTAACACCTGAAGGGGTGCAAAGATTTTCTCAACATACATAAACTCTTTTCTATGGGAATAACGCCTTATAAGGAAATAGCTGATCATTGCAGCCAATATTCCGATCAAAATCGATGCCAGCACCGCGATCTCAAACTCCAGCCGCAAGCCCTTCAAGCCCTCGTAGAAAATCGATAATGCGATTACGGAAAATACCGAGAAAACCAGAAATGGAGCGAGCTTCAGCGCCGCCTTATTCGGCTTCTCTTTGCTTAAAATTAGCTTCTTAATCAGATGAAAAATGAGAAAGGCAATGATTGCTCCTAAAACAGGAGATATCACCCAGCTTGCAACGATTCTGGTCATCACACTCCACTTGATGTTGGAAAAGCCCATCGTAATTGCACCAAAGCCCGCGACAGCACCGACGATCGCGTGCGTCGTGGAGATAGGTAGGCCATAGTATGTTGCAACTGCTACCCAGATCGCGGAGCCCAGCATTGCAGCAAGCATTCCGTAGATTAAAAGCTCAGGCGTGAGCGTGAAGAACCCGGGGTCCACTATTCCTTTTTGAATGGTCTCGGTAACATTTATGCCGACTAAAATAGCTCCGAGGAAATTTAAAATTGCCGCGTAGATTACAGCTTTTCTCACAGTTAAAGCGCGGCTTCCCACCGAGGTGCCCATCGCATTAGCAAGATCGTTGGCACCAATTCCCCATGCCATGAATAGCGCCACAACTGCTGAGGAGATGATTACGAGCCAGGTAGAGTTATCAAAGGTCAAGCTTTCACCTTGGCTAAATAGATCCAGAGCCGTTGTGACGCCACACGCATGAATATATATATTCAAATTTCATAAATTCCCTTTGCCTTAGACATATATAGGTTTCTATAGTTTTATTCTCTCGACGATCTTTTTCTCCTCACCGATAATCTCAGCTTCAACCAGAATGTATTCCTCCAGTCCGGAGTCCTTGATTTTTTCTTTCAAAAGTTCATCCACCTGGAATATCCCGGCTGAATTTGTCATCCTAATTTTAATATCAATAGGAACCTCTTCTCCTCTACCAATGCTTATGCTTTCTATAGCCAGCGCTGATACGGAGTGGATGTTGACCTTTCCAACAGTGAAAGGTATTCTAGCTCTGCCCTTTGCCATATCCAGCCCATCTGCAACTCTCACCGCTCCTCCTTCAATTGTATAGGGCTTTTTATGATGGCTCACCATTGCGTGGAGCACCTCAGACTTTATGATCTCCGCCTTTTCTTCATCGTAGATCTGAAGAAGAATAGCTCGAAGAACTTCAAGTGCAATCATAATGCTGTATTCCTCATGCCCCTCGCGATGTATTGCAAGCCCAACATCGTGCAGCAGCGAAGCCAGAATCACTATCACCTCGGCGTCCTCCATCCCCAAGCCATAATTTTTCACAGCGCTTGGGTGGACACCCTGCTCATTCAAAAGGCGCAGTATCTTCAGAGCAACATTTGCCATGATTTTAACATGAGTGGGACCGTGGTCTGAGAGCCCGAGGCGATCAATAGCATTTATATTGGAAGCTCTTAAGAGCGTGGCAATGCGGTTCTCTTTATTAATTATTTCCAGCAGCTTTGAAAGCTTTTCATTCCCCTTAACAGGTACTTTAAAATTCAGCGACATCACCTTACCACCCATACCGAGACTCTGGCGTGCTGTACAATCTTTGATGCGATGCTGCCAAGCAGGAATGACTCGATCTTGCCCAGCCCTCTACT
>CAZVYP010000085.1:4476-6701 GCA_964631075.1 uncultured Methanocellales archaeon | reverse complement strand
TCACAATCATCCTGAGTGATTTCAGGTTTTTGAATGTAGTTGACAAATTTAAGGATGTCGGTTTTTTTGCATGATATGTAAAATGCGGGAATGAGTTAATCTCATCATTATGGGCTGACAAAGCAGCAATTATCATACCATCCACACTACCATTTCCACTTTTTATATGGCGTTGAACAACTTAAATATTTCGATTGCGTAAATGCATTTTCTCCGGATGAACATGAAACTTGAATATCCCGGTTTATTGTCTCAGCTCGTTAGTTATCCGGCGGTATAATGATAGATCTATTCTGAATCCTGATCTCACCAGCTCATCCAGTATTTGAAGTGCTTCTCGTTCTGTAATCGATTCTTTTCTGCATGCTTGAACTATGACGCTGCAGGTGCCAACTGGCTTGATATTCATTATCCTGGAAGCTCTTCTGGCTTCCCTGTCATCGACGATGAGATACCCGGCGTTGAGCTGTTTGCACAGCTTGAGCGCCTCTTTCTCCCCGGAGCCCAGCTTCGTGTTGTTATCGAGGAATCGGTACTCATTGCTCACTTCAGGTCTTATTTGCTCTTTGATGATCCAGCTTCCTGTTGCTTTCTCTATAATTGAGGCATCACTCAGGTTGAGAGCCTTGCCCTGGGTCACCGTTTCATAATAGACTGCTTCGGGAATGAAGACTTTTTCGAAAACATCTCTTATGACGCTTAATCTACCGATTCTGGCTAAGTAGATAAGCGGAGTTGAATCTGAGACAGCCAGTTTATTCATGCTCGAGTGCCTTCAAGTCTTCTTCAAAATCCTCGAGGTCGTATTGAGCTGGTATCTTCCTCTTCTCCAGTATGTCAATTATCTCCCAGATTGATACTCCCGCGATCTCCGCTGCTCTTGAAAGCGTGACTGATCCCTCTCTATACGATTCTAAGGCCTTGCGTAGCTTCCACTCCTGCGTGTAGTGAGCGAGTGCCCTGTCTAAAATCGTTGATTTATCCACTTTCTCCTCCCTTGCTATCTCCTCTACGAGTTTTATTCGTTCCCTGGAGAGGCGGGCCGATATGACTTTTGAGGCTTTCATATGCTTTGTATACAATATATAACATTGTCTACATATTTAAGTTCTTTTCTAAATTTGCCGATTCCTCTTCAGTGGATCAATTCAGAGTCAGGCGCTAACGGATTTGCTTTATTAGCTCTTGGGTTGTGTAGGCTCTTACTTTGTTTTGCTTTTTGAAGTGCATATCATTGCTCCATATCGAGCATTTCAATGCTAACGCCAGAGCCAGAAACGGGGAATCTGTGATATCGATATCTCTTAAGGTTTCCTCGGCCGGTGTGAGCATTTCTCTATATTTTTCTTTTGAAACGAGGTGAACGTGTTTCTGCAAAAGGATTAAAAGAGCGTTAAAATCTCCTTCATTCAATCTGGATTTTTTAATTATAAGTTCTCTGTGTTTCGCGAGTTCGCTGAAAATATATTCAGGAGCATAAAGATCAAAAATATCGCTGAGTATTATGTTCCTCGCAGTCGATTTTTTAATCAACGCGGAAAACAGGATGTTGGAGTCCAGAACTAATTTCATTGATCAGCCTTTATTTTTTTATAAAGAGATTGCTTTATGATGTGATCAAGTTCATCGATGTCTTTCTCTTTCAGCTTGCTCTTCGCGGCAAGTAAATCCCCCAGTTTTATCTCAGTGAGTTTATTAATGATGGCTGCTTCAACCCATTTCAAGCTTTCTTCATTTTTTAAGATCCAGTCAAAATCTTTCGGGAGCTTTACAACAACTTCGACCATTTTTTCACCATTCGCATTTTTATATTTGTTTAACAGGTTTTAAATCTTTCCTTTCCTGGGATGGGAAGCTATCGATAATCGACTCCCGGCAGATCAATTCAGAGTTGCAATTGGCTTTTAACGGTGTCTTCTTCTGCCACTCACTGGTGTCATCGGAGATCTCAAGTGCTTCCGCTTTTTCACGATCAGGCGGAGCTGTACGGAGGTCAGCTGTCCTTACGCCTGAGGCTAAGTTCGAAGGCGGAAAGTTTTTGAATGAGATTTATGATATAGTGTTGAAATGATTGTTGAATATCTTAACGCTGCGCTTGCGAAGGCGAAGTATGAAATCATTGAGGATGATGAGCCTTTCTATGGTGAAGTCCCTGAGCTTGAAGGAGTGGGGGCAACTGGCAAAACCCTCGAGGAGTGCAGAAAAAATCTGGCTGAGGTAATTGA
>CAZVYP010000085.1:0-4376 GCA_964631075.1 uncultured Methanocellales archaeon | reverse complement strand
GGGCAACTGGCAAAACCCTCGAGGAGTGCAGAAAAAATCTGGCTGAGGTAATTGAAGGCTGGATAATTATTAGAATTAAGAAGGGACTTCCTATCCCTCCTATCGATGACAAGGTTATAGAAGAGCCCACGGAGATGGCAGTGGCGAGTAAATTATCTCCTGTCTCTTGGCGGGAGAAGCGATTGAGGGAGGATATTGGTATTGTATTCATCTCTATATGCGGGATGATTAAATCATCATCACTCCGACGAGCTCTTTAAAATGCGGATCGCCGGTAACAACTTCGCACTTCTTGATAAGGGCGCATGAATAGATCAGTGCGTCTGTTGTATGCAGCCTGTGGTTAACTTTCATCTGTCCTGCTTTAAGCGCTACTTCTTTATCTATCGCTAGAATTAAGCTTCTGCTTTCAATGAAGTCCAGTCTTTCGCTTGGATCTCTGTCTTCTCGCAGGTATTTAGATTTTATCTCGGTTAAACAAATTGCTGGCGTATATATTATCTCTGAATTGTCCACTATTTTCTTTACTTTTGTTCCGCGCTCGGTTCCTGCAAAGTATTCGACCCAAGCGTATGAATCAAAGACCTTCATGTTCTTCCTCATCCCTGAGGTTTTTTGTAGTGAGCCAAGGGTCGAGCCCGAACATGCTTTTTTTCGGTTTAAGCAGCCTTTTTTCTAAGGCCTCGTTTACTACTTCTGAAATCTTTCTTCTCCCATGCTTTTTTACGATCAAATCATATAAATCGTCCCTCAAAATTACGGTTGTTTTTACCATGCCATACACCGTAGATGTATTAGGTAATTGATTTATAAATCCTTTGCGACCGACCGTAGCATGTCCACCGTTAGCTGTAGTGCAGGCATAAAAGCAGTTGGAAGGCAGAGGCCATCGCTTTGCTGATATTTCGAAGATTCAAGCCAATGGTAAAGCGATATATACCGCGAAGACCGAATAGATTTGTGGAGAGAAAATTTTTAAGGTGAGATGATGAGGCAGGTAATTATCTACCCCGGCGAGGACGGCTACTGGGTAGCTGAGTGCCCGAGTCTGCCCGGTTGCATCAGCCAGGGGAAGACGAGAGAGGAAGCAATCACCAACATCAAAGAAGCAATCAAGGGATACATTGCAGCTCTGAAAGAAGACGGGCTGCCTGTGCCTGAAGAACGTTTCGAGACCTTGTTGGTGGCCGTATGAGCAAGCTGCCAGGGATTTCTGGCCAAGAGTGCTTCAAAGCATTAGCGAGAGCCGGTTTCTACCTAAAGCGAAGGGAGGGAAGCCATATGGTTGTACGTCGAGATAATCCTTTTACTCAGGTCGTCGTGCCCGATCATAAAGAACTGGACAGAGGCACGCTGCGAGCCATCATCCGACAGGCTGGTCTAAGTGTAGATGAATTTGTTAAATTGCTGTGACTCCCGATGGTGCCATTCACTGCACTCCCGTTCGATTCCTCAGTGGATCAATTCAGAGATTAGAAGTATGCATGCAACTGGCTATCGGATATAGCTTCTACGAATCATTTTCTTCTGCCACTTTACTGCTCAGTGGATTATTGTTTCAGCTCGTTTAATATTCGGCGGTATAATGTTAGATCTATTCTTAATCCTGCTCTCACCAGCTCGTCCAGTATCTGGAGTGCTTCTCTGTCTGTAATCGATTCTTTTCTGCATGCTTGAACTATGACGCTGCAGGTGCCAGTGGGCTTGATGTTCATTATCCTGGAGGTTCTTCTGGCTTCTCTGTCATCGACGATGAGATGCCCGGCGTTGAGCTGTTTGCACGGCTTGATTGCCTCTGCGCCTTACCACTGTGGATATTTAAGTAGTTATTGGCTGATATTTATTCAGGTGTGAAAAATGGAATCTGCAATAATAGGAAAATTTCCATTGTTTGAGAGCTATAAGAAGAAAGAAAAATTCTTCACGACAGTTGGATTACTTTTTACAAGGCAGATAACGCTTGCCAAGGCAGCTGAACTTCTTGAAATATCCCGGGATGAGCTGTCTAAGGTTCTTAGACTTATGGGACTTGAATATTCATATTTACCGAGGAAGAGGCATCAGATGACCTTTAGGGATTTTAATGATTGCAGTTTCCAATACTTCTCCTTTCCAGGGCAGGTTATATTACATTCAACACTAAATTTTAATAAAGATATTTAAGTAAGCATAGAATAATATTATTTTACAGGAGAGCTAAAATGAAAGTGGCTAAAAAAATTCATCTTCCAGTTCTGGTGGAAAAAGATGAAGAGGGATTTTTTGTGGTGGAATGTCCACTTCTTCAAGGATGCTATACACAGGGGAAAACACTGGACGAGGCGTTAAAAAACATACACGAAGTAATTGAACTATGTCTTGAGGAACAAAAGGAAGAAATTATAGAACACCTTGATACAATTCGAGAGTTCAGTTATCACATCGTGTCAGTGGAAATATGAGCAAATTACCTGTTATCTCGGGGGAAAAGGCAGTCAAATGTTTTGAGAAACTGGGCTATGCAGCGGTGAGGCAAAAAGGCAGTCATATTCGCATGTGGCACACATCTGACAAAAGCAAAAAGCCGCTTACTATCCCCAGGCACAAAGTACTGGGGAAAGGACTGTTAAGAAAGCTGTTAAGGGACGCTGAACTAAGTGTTGAGCAGTTCTGTGAACTACTAAAATAATGTACGCACTATGCTTAAGAAAAAAGCGATTAAAGAAAGCCCTGAAGAAATCTATAAAAAGCTAAAATCCGCTGACTTCTGGATCACTAAAAACCTTTTTTTAAAAGTGCTTAAAGAAAGCTAATCATGAAGACGGACTGCCTGTGCCGAGAGTCTCCATGATGCCTTTCTTCACCCTGTGATCGACTATATCGATATCTCTCTCTGTTAATTCACTTTTTTCAAGGAGTTTGTCAAAGAGCATCAGGAGGAATATATCTTCTTTTATTTCTTGAGAGATTTTTCTCTCTATCTTCCTCTTCACAACTCCTTCAAGGTCCTTATCACTCTTTATCTTCAGCCCGATTTCTTCTGGAAGTTTTATTTTTATTGCCATTTTTCTCCACTTCTTCCCGGATATATTATAATTTAATTCACCGCATATATAAAACATCTATGCTGATCTTTCCACCGACTACAGCCTGATAATCGACTCCCAGTGGATCAATTCAGAGATCAGCTCTCTCCATTTTATTTTTAATAGCAATGTAATCCTCGGCACTCAGGCGGTAGCCTTCGCTGATTATTTGATGAAGTATTTTCAGGCCCTCCGTGTAGCTGATTATCTCCCTTCCAATCGACAGGATGAGAACATATGTGATGGGAACCGCTTTTAATTCTAAAGCTCTTGCTGCTTCTGAAGCGAGTTTGTCGTCGATTAGAACTCTGTCAAAGCTCATTTGCTTTGCAAGAGAGATTACCTCGATTTCACCCCTGCCCAGTGCCCTGTTCCGGGAAAGCTTTTCTTTTATCTTTACTCCGGCAGCATCCAGAGGCTTGATGATTAAGAATCCTTCTTCTACCAGTTTTTCTAAGAGAAGGGCATCTTGCTTCCCCAGCTCTTTGCCTCTTTCGATGCTTTCCTGATGCACGGCAGGCGGGATGTAAATGGTTTTGAATATTTTTTTCAGAATTCGGATAAATTCCGGGTTTTTCGCGGGGTATATAAGGGCGCTGGTATCCGCAACTATCTGCAAGTTTTTATGCCCCGAAGTCTTCTGCGAATCTTTCTTCAATAGCCTTTCTGTCGATTTTGATAGTTATTCCCTCTCTATCCAGGATTTCATGCATTTCCCAGATAGATACTCCTGTCATTTCTGCGGCCTTACCTATCGATATCTCTCCTCTTCGATAGCATTCCACCGCTCTTTTCTTGAAGTACTCTTTTGAGCCGAGGTCAATTATTTTTCTCAGCACGGCTGATCTATCCGCTCTCTCCAGTTCAGCTATTTTGTCCAGTATTTTAAATTGAGCTCTGGTTATCCTGCCTGAAATATGCACATCCATATTCTCGTAACACAATGTGATATTTTGTGCTATATAAATTTATCGATTGCGGCTGAATGCCGACTGGTTGCATCAGCCAGGGGAAGATGAGAGAGGAAGCAATCACCAGCATCAAAGAAGCAATCAAGGGATACATTGCAGCTCTGAAAGAAGACGGGCTGCCTGTGCCTGAAGAACGTTTCGAGACCTTGTTGGTGGCCGTATGAGCAAGCTGCCAGGGATTTCTGCTACTCGAGTTTTCATTTCTTCCCGGTTCTCTTTTCCTCGATCTCTTTGACAATTTCATCCATGCTCTGATCCAGCCATCGATGGCGTTCCTTTGTGTAATCCCCTTTTCCTAAATCAAAACTCTGGATGAACCTGACCATTCCTATCGGCCCCA
>CAZVYP010000084.1:0-6747 GCA_964631075.1 uncultured Methanocellales archaeon | reverse complement strand
CTTTGAGCACCATGTACTCGCGGAGCATGGGTATGACTATGCGGTCGTACTCAAATCCCGCAGGGATAATATGCACACCCGCACTTCTAACCATCCATAACAATATTTTTCGTTATAATATAAATATATTTCCAGATAACATAATAAAAAGCTATAAGTAGAAACAAAACAAAATAATTTGTCACATAACAAATAAATTGTGGGTGTAGGGCTTGAAAAATACATTCGATAGCGCTAATGCTGGCCAGTATTAGAGGGCCGCAAATGGCCCGGATAGCATCACACCCAGGGAGACAAGCAACATGCTTGAGTGAAAACCTGTCCGGGCCAGGCGGCCTGCTATGAGATGGAGATAGGGATTTGCATATGCAGATAAAGCAACCGGATTCACAAAGAGAAGCAACATTCAGCGTTTGATTTTGACGACCAGCAGGTGCACTTGCTGATTGCTCTCATTGACTACTTTCTGAAAGAGGATTTTGAAGGCGATCAGGGCTTGAAGGAGTGAGTATAGAAGCATAATCTTTTTTTTACTTTTTTACTTCCTGTATTTCTTTTAGAATTCTCTGGATCTGGGGTTTTAGCTCTGGTAGTTCTTCTTTGATGATTCTCCAGGTTATTCTGTAGTCTACGCTGAAGTATGCGTGGGTTATTCTGTTTCTCATGCCGATTATTTTTCTCCATGGGATTTCGCTGTGTTTTGCTCTGATGTCTTTCGGGATGTATTTGCTTGCTTCTCCAATTATCTCCAGCCGCCTTATAACCGCATCGGTTACTTTGACATCCTGTGTGAACTCCTCGTAGCTCCTGTTACCGACGTATTCTTGGATTCTTTCTATGCACTCTAAAATGTCTTTTACATAAAAGGAGATGTCTCTCATAAATAAACTGCCTCTTTCAAGACTTTCTCTGCAAGTTCTTTTCTGAGTGCAGAGGCTGTGGTTAAATCGATTTTCTTCCTCAGCACTCCCTCGAGGTAGTCCCAGAGTGCGAAGAAATCAAGCCCCGGGACTTCTTCGAACTCCACGAGTAAGTCGATATCGCTGCCTCTTTTCTGCTTTCCCTGCGTAAATGAGCCAAACACTGCTATAGATTTTACCTTAAATCGTTCTCGCAGGTGCTCCTTTCGCGCTTCTATTCTATCTCTGACTTCACTCAGGTTCTTTGCCGCTCGAATGGTTTTCTTTCTCGCTGCCATTTTTTTCTTCCTCGACTTAAGCTTGAGGTTTAATCTCATTTAGTAATCGGGGTTCTGTGAAATAATCCTTTTGCCATGCTTTGTCATAGTCGGCTTGGGCGTGGAAGAATCTTGAGATAGCTATCTATCACCGAAATGATTAGTAGCCAGCTTTTGGGAAGAGTAAGCAGCCCGAATGAAGTAGAACCAATATCTGTGCAATGAGTATAATTATTGCACAACTATTTAAGCTCGGACTGCAAACAGAGTTCTATGCGGGTTGGAAAGAGAAAGCAGCAGGGTAGAGGAACCAGGTTGAGATCTGTCTGCCCGAAGTGCGATGGATATTACCTCCGCGCGATTTACGCAAAAGAGCGCAGTGCCTGGCGCAAAGCCGGCTTATACTGCGAGGGCTGCCTGTACTTCCAGCCAGTTGCAGACGAGATTTTAAGGAGATATCCGGCGCTGGAGCAATTAAAGACTGCTCTCAAGCCTCACCGGGAAAAAGTGGCGGGGCTGTATCTGCATGGCAGCCGGGTCAGAGGACCCTGTCGGGAAGACTCCGATTACGACGTGCTGCTCATCACCAATAGTGAGATAAAAAGCGACCTGAAAAATAAGTTGAAGCCGTACAACATCGAGCTCGTGAATTACACCAGAGAGCAAGTCGGGCAGCAGCTCAAGAGTTCTCCTTCGTTCCTAATAACAGCACTCAGAGAAGGAATACCCATAGTTGGAGGAGAGCTGAGAGAAGAGCTCCTGGAAAAATTTGTGGACAACAGCGCATTGCAGAAAGAGCTCAAACACTGCAAAATGGAGCTAAAGTATCTCAAAAGGAGGCTGAGGTACGACCTCGACAGCGAGGAAAAAAGAAGGATACTGCACCTCGCCTTCATACGCCTGAGACAGGCACATGCGGTTAAAAAGCTCTTCAACGGCAAAGAGCCACTTGAAGAAGACTTCAAAAAATACTACCAAAACTTCGAAGCCCTCTACCAGCTATACATAAAAGTGCGCACCATCCCTTGGGAAGAAGACATGGAGGAGAGCCAGATCCCGGATGAAATCAAAAAGCTGAACAAAACCACATTAAAAGAACTTATAAAAGCAATAGACAGCTATCTATGCGACGTAGCAAAAGAGCTGAGAGCAAGAAGCCGCTGAGAATCACTATCGGTGCTTTCGCACATTTTCAATAGTCTGGAAAAGCATCCCTTTCGAATTTTGCAGACGGTGTCTGCATTTTTCCAGTTTTTTAACTCTCAACGTCTCCCTGAATTTACCAGACGCTGTCTGGCATTTTTTGATTGTAATTTGCCGGTTGCTCAATGGGTTAATCTTATATATTTTGGGGAATTAAATTCCCATGGTGATTTAAGTGGGCAGAGCTAAGATTGAGGATCGGGGAAGAGTGCTGATCCCCAAGGAGATCCGGGATAAAGCGGGTTTCAGGCAGGGGGAGGAAGTCGAGATAGAGGTTGAGAATGGAAAAGTGATCATCAAGCCTCTAACCGATCTGGAGAAGTTTTCGAAGGAGCTGAAAGGATGCGTCAGCAAATCCAGAATTCATCCCCTCGAGGTCAAGAAGATATGGAAATGATCTTTATAGATTCGAATATCTGGTGCTACTACTTCGACAGATCGGCAAGAGAGCATGAAGCGGTTTCGAATCAGGTTGAAGAAGCTCTGAGGAAGCGAGTTGTAATAAACACAGTGGTCCTGATGGAAGTTGCACATTACCTGATAAAAAATCTCGGGCCCATAGAGGGGAAGCGAAAAATGGAGCTATTTCTCTCATACCCCATGGAGATAGTGGATTTTGACTATGGCTCTGCAAAGAAATCGATTGAGATGCTTGCAAGGTACTCCCACACCGGCATAGGCGGCAGAGACGCAACAATTCTCGCGTCAATGAATGCAAAAAACGTAAAGCAACTCATAACTCACGATAAAGCCTTCAAGCGCATTGATTTCATCGAAATCATAGATCCCTGCTGAGTTTCAAACTTGAATTTCGAGCAGCCACTTCCAGAGATGCTGGAATTTAACGGTTTTTCTGCTGTGTTTTCCACTGGCTTCGTGGTCATCGGTTATTATCGTTCCCTCGCCGAGCTTGAACTCATTCATCGCATCCAGCAATCCACCATGCTGCAAGATTTACAAGTCTATCGGTCACTTTTAGCCAATAGTGACCGATACAGTGCTACACCTTCGAGAATTTCGAAAGCAGAGTGAAGTGTATTGACAAGTTATTTATAAAATGCTTGTCAGTGCATTGACAAGTTATCTATAAATGAGCTGTCTGTTAATTCGCTTCCTGTAGAGCTTATAGAAGAGAATCCCTGGTGGAGAAAAGGAAGCACTCTAAAAAGCTCAAATAGAAATCTGGTAAAGAACATGCCAGGATGAAGTTCAGGGTTATCATAGAGCAGGATGAAGAAGGGAAGTTCACAGGAACAGTTCCCGACCTCAAAGGCTGTTACTCGTGGGGAGATACTCTTGATGAACTTATGAAGAACGTGAAGGAAGCAATTGAGGCCCACATCGAAGCAGCGAAAAAGGAAAAAAAGAGCTGCAAAAGCTTCGCTTCTCTGGTTTTCAGGAAATTGAAGTCGAGGTTTAGGCGTGAAGCTGCAATAGAGCAGAGTGATCCAGCAAAATCAAGCTCTTTCAATAACCACTTTGTCATCCTCAACAACTACGTTGAGCTTATCCTTTGACTCAAGCTGCAAGAGCCTTTTAGGAATTCTTATGACAACTTCGTCTTTGCTCTCCCTCAGAGTGACATCCTCAAAAAGATCTCTCACGTTCACAGGGCTGTCAAAAAAATCCGCAAGAGCCCTGTCCTTCTCTGACAGATCTCCTTTTTTCCTGACCAGCCTAACGTTGAGCTTCCCGCCGCTCACCTTCACCCATTCATCCTCAGGAAGCTTGTCGAGATCACGAAGACGCTTGATTTTAACCGACTTCATAATGCTCCATGATTTTTCTTCTCATACTAATATTGTTGCACCGCTGTTTGCGCCCCCATCCAAAGTGGACATTAAAGCAAGAGATTGCGAGTGCCAGTGAATGCAAGTTAAATCAAAATATCAGATCTATAGTTACGAGCTTGAGTTTTCTTCTTATTAAAGGGATATTTCTTCACCGCATCCAGAGTCATCTCGTAGTGCAGTTGCTAAGAATGGAACACTTTCACATCGCACTATCCAAGCCCTAATATGAAGCCCAGTGGTTATTCTATTTCGATGATATCCGAAAGTGCAATCAGGCGAATCCAGAGGGATCGCAGGCAGTTTACTCTGGGTGAATGGAGTATGCCAGTGGAGAGTAGAAATATATATGCTCAGAGGCATAAAATTAATTCGGAGGACTCTGAGTTGCGGGTTTTCTTTAAAGAAGTAGTTAATTTGCGGGGTGAAACGGAAAAAGTTGTTGATAGAGTTGGAGATGGCTCGATCATAAAGCTATTTGATAAAACATCTTCCCCTGAGCAGCCAGCTGATGTGGTCTGTCCTCATTTTCTGGAGTTGAAGTGGGCCAATGGCTGCTATTTCAACTGTGCTTGGTGCTATCTAAATGGAACCTACAGATATTACCCAGACTGGAAGAATGGCAAACCAAATATCAAGGACTTCAAAGTGGTTGAAAAACATTTGAGAACTTTCTTTGTAAACGATGGCATTCGAGCTGAGATTCTTAATGCTGGTGAGCTATCCGATTCTTTACTTACCGAGGAGGGGGATGCTCCTTTCTCGAAATCTATCGCAGGCGTATTTGTCAAATACGATCCCGAGAAAAAGCACAGGGTATTATTCCTGACCAAATCTGTAAATATCAAAAATTTGCTCAAGCTTAAAGAAACTAAAAGGATAGTGATGAGCTTCAGCTTGAATGCAGATGCCGTTGCTAAGAAATGGGAAAAGGCACCATCGGTTGAGAATAGAATAAAAGCTGCCAAGAAAGTTTATGAAGCGGGCTACACCACCAGAGTTCGAATCGATCCAATGGTTCCCATAGAGGGTTGGAAAGACGATTACACGAAGCTGGTGGATAGTATATTTTCGAATTTCACTCCTGATAGGATAACCCTGGGTTCGCTTAGAGGGCTATCTTCAACAATAGCTAATTCAAAAGATAAATCCTGGACGGTCTATCTTTCTGAGAAATCGAACTGGGGTAGAAAGATCGATTGCGAAATTAGGTTTGAGATGTATTCTTCAATCATAAATTATCTCAATGATAAGTACGATTATAGTCACATTGCGCTGTGCAAGGAAACAATGGAGATGTGGCAAAGGCTCGGACTTAACTATAAAGAAATAAAGTGCAATTGCACTCATTGATGTGAGAGGGTGGAGATGCCAAGGCATAGCCCCAGAGAATGGGTGGATAAATATAAATCTGCAGTTCAAAATAGCAAATTAATAGATCTGGTGAATGTTCCAGAGATGCCATACGGCGATTCTGGATCCTGGGCTTTTCTGAAGCTCGCTTTATTATGGAGCTATGCGTATCATACCTATACTCCAATAATTGGGAGGAACTATAGCACAATGTGCTATGTAGATTTATTCTCAGGCTCAGGATTGTCTTGCTTTCGAGATTGTAGCAGCAATCCACAGTTCATGCTTGGCTCTCCACTGTTGATGGCAACAATAGGCAGCGGCTATCCTTTTAAAAAGTGCTTCTTCTTCGAGTCAGAGCCAGAACTGACATTAGCTCTTGACAAAAGACTGGAAATCTTGAAAAATAATGGAAAGCTAACCTGCAGGGACTATAAGATATTTAGAGATTGTAACCAAAATATAGACGAACTTCTGAATGAGTTGAGAAAGATTCAATTTGCTCACTTTTTACTATTCGTTGATCCGTTTTCAACCGAGATTAAGTGGAGCACGATGGAAAAATTGCTAACGATGAGATATCCTGCTTTCGACATGATTTTTAATTTTCAGCCATTCGGTGTTAACAGGAAAAGTAACAAGCCTGAAACACTGGGTCAATTCTTTGGAGATCTGAACCATCAAAACTATATTAAAGATACTGACGAGAAAACTCTGGAGGCCTGGGAGAAATACTACATCCAGAAATTAAAGCAATATCCCGAAAAAGTTCAAACAATAAAGAGTGTGAGAATAAGGTCAGGGACCGGCGGTTTCTATTACGACTTATTATATACCGTTCGAAAAGAAGAGGAAGAAGCTCCATGGACGAAAGGCATCAACCACCTGAAAGGGACTATAGAAAAGCTAACAGGCCAGGACGTTTCAATCATCCTCGACCCGACAATTCGATCATTGGACGATTACTGAGAAGGTTCTATAACTTTTTAAGTGAGCACAATTTGAAGGAATATTTCCCCCAAGCGAATGAAGTCTTATAGAGAGATGCTTCTTTTTTTGATGAGTTTTCTTCTCAGCATAAAGTGTTCTTAGTCTCAGGTTATATCAGAGAGAGATCGTTCACCTGCCCCTTTTGCGAGCTATCAACGCGAACAACGCAACGCCAGTCAAAGCAACCTCAAATCCCGGCACACTCTTCGCAGGCGAAGCAGATGGCGATGCAGA
>CAZVYP010000083.1:0-6948 GCA_964631075.1 uncultured Methanocellales archaeon | reverse complement strand
AGTGAGGAAGTGTATACTTACACCATGAAAGTCGGAAAAGAGGTATGCAGCGGCTCGCTTAAGCCGCTGAAGCTTACAGTCGGATAATTTATATATAATTAATTTAAATAATATATATTTTTGATAAATAATATATACTTTTATTTTGATCTATATACGATATATGGAAGAAAGAAAGGTTCAGATCACAGGCGGCAAGACATTTGTGGTCTCCCTTCCCAAAGCATGGGGGGATTCGGTCGGGCTTAAAGCAGGTGCAAAAGTGACATTGATCCCGCAGCCGAGCGGTGATTTGCTTTTGAAGGCGGGAGATAGAGCCCAGGAGCAGCGCGAGGCAACAATGCTTATCGATGAGATAACCGGAGAGAGACTCGCAAGGGAAATAACCGCGCTGTACATCGCAGGGTTTCCCGTGATTCGATTGAAGGCGAAGCTGATTTCCCTTGAGCAGGTCGAAGTTGTAAAGAAAAATGTAAGCAGACTGATCGGACCTGAGATCATCGAAGAAACTTCTGAAGAGATCGTAATACAGGACTTTCTCGACATGAAGAGCTTCACCATTGACAAGTGCCTGAAGCGCATGCACCTCTTCGCCACTTCAATGCACTGGGATGCGATCAAGGCACTGATGGAGAACAACATGGATCTTGCGAGGAACGTATTGCAGCGCGACGATGAGGTCGACCGCCTTTCCCTGCTCATTCTGAAGCAGCTCAGCTCGGTGCTTGCAAGCCTTCGAGTGCCGGAGACCACGAATCTGTCAATTCTCGACTACTTCAGCTACTACGAGGCGGCGCAGTACATAGAAAGAATAGCGGACCACTCGCTGAGAATCTCCAGAATGGTTTTGAAGCTGGATGACAAGAAAATTCCCTCTGATTTTCTAAGGAAGCTTGAAAAAGCGAGCTCAGCAATGAGCGAGATGCTAAACCTTGCATTCACCTCGCTGATCGGTCAGGATCTGAAAACCGCAGATAAGGCAATTAATTACAAGCAGAAAGTTGAAAAAGCACTGCTGGATGCGGATATAAAGATGTTTGAGTTCGACAGTGACATGCTCTTTGCCATCGGCATAATAAAGGACAGCATAGATAGATCCGCCGACTACTCCAAGAACATCTCCGAGGTTGCGATAAACAGGATAATGAGCCTGAGACCCGCGACCTGAAGTATATAGACTATAGATTACTATATAGAAATCATAGCGATTTATATTCTATACAGATAAATTTCATATATTTTGCAGCCGCGAATATAATTGAAGGTGAAAAAGTGAATTTGAATAAGTCAAAATCTATAGCTCTTTTCTTAACGCTGAGCTTGATAGTAGTCATTTTTGCTGGATGCGCTGGTCCAACGACAACTCCGACTTCTACTCCTACACCTACGCCAACAGCAACGCAAATTGCCATAAACGGTGCGGGAGCAAGTTTTCCATATCCCTTAATTTCCAAGTGGAGTTCCGAGTATGGCAAGATCAAGCCAGGTGTGCAGATTAACTATCAAAGTATCGGCAGCGGAGGGGGTATAAGACAGATCACCGAGAAAACCGTTAACTTCGGAGCTACCGATGCCCCGCTGAGCGATTCACAATATGCCAATCTCACCGGAATCCTTCATATTCCCGAGACGATAGGCGCAGTTGTTATCGCATATAACATTCCAAATGTTCCGGCTGGTTTGAAATTAACAGCGGATGTGATTGCGGATATATATCTGGGAAAAATAACTAAGTGGAATGATCCAAAAATTACGGCTCTCAATACGGGAACACAGCTTCCTGAAAAGGATATAATTGTGGTTCGAAGATCCGATGGCAGCGGCACAACCTTTGTCTTCTCAGACTACCTTTCCTCGTTAAGTCAGGATTGGGCCACTAAAGTTGGAAAAGGAACGTCTCTCAACTGGCCTGTAGGACTTGGAGGTAAGGGCAACGAAGGAGTGGCAGGTATAGTTACCCAGAATCCATATACAATTGGGTATATGGAGCTTGCCTATGCAAAGATTAATAATATTACCTATGCAAAGGTGAAAAACCAGGCTGGCAACTTCATAGAACCAACTATTGAATCAACGAAAGCAGCAGCAGCCAGTGCGGTTCCAAAGCTGCCAAAAGGAGATCAGAGCTGGTCAAAAGTTTCAATTGTAAATGCACCCGGCAGTGACTCATATCCGATTGCTAGCTTTACCTATCTGCTGGTTTACAAAAGTCAGGATGATCAGACCAAAGGCAAAGCCTTGGCTGAGTTCATCTGGTGGGCAGTTCACGAAGGCCAGAGCTATTCATCCGATCTGCTCTACCCGCCACTCCCACAAGAAGTGGTGAAAATAAATGAGGAAGCAATAAAGCAGATGAATTACAATGGCGGAGCTTTCATCAAGTAGTAAATGAGGGCACGGAGTGAGAAAAGTGTGAAGCGGAGAATAAAAATCTCCGCTGATTCAATATTTCGCGCAGTAGTCGCTATCTGCGCGATCGCCATAGTCGTCTTAGCGGTCCTGATCTTCTACGAACTTTTAAGCGGTTCCCGGCTTTCAATAGAGAAATTCGGTTTTGACTTTTTATCCGGCTCGACATGGGATCCTGTTTTCGAAAACTTTGGAGCACTGCCTTTTATTTATGGCACACTGGTTTCATCGATGCTTGCACTGATTATTGCAGTACCTCTCAGCCTCGGCGTTGCGATTTATCTTGCGGAGCTTGCTCCGGGCAAAATCAGAGATCCGATATCTTTTGTAATCGAGCTCATTGCCGCCATACCAAGCGTTATAATCGGTCTGTGGGGAATTTTCGTTCTCGCTCCGGTGATGCGCGATTTTGTAATGCCATTCCTCGGAAACAGTTTCGGTTTTCTACCGCTCTTCCAGGGACCGAGATTTGGTCTGTCTATGCTAACCGGAGGAGTGATTCTGGCAATTATGATCGTGCCAATTATTTCCGCCATTGCAAGAGAAGTGCTGCTTGCTGTGCCGGATACCCAGCGTGAAGCTGCTTTAGCGCTGGGCGCGACGAAGTGGGAAATGATTACAATGGCCGTGCTGCCCTATGCAAGAACCGGCATATTTGGAGCAATAATCCTCGGATTTGGACGCGCCGTTGGAGAGACGATGGCAATCACCATGGTCATCGGCAATTCACTCTCGATTTCAGCATCGCTGTTTGCACCTGCACACACGATGGCCGCGGTTATCGCCAACGAATTCACGGAAGCGACCTACGACCTTTATGTTTCCACGCTGATTGAGATCGGTTTGGTGCTCTTTATAATCACCCTGATCATCAACATCTTCGCAAGATTGCTCATATGGAGAATGCAAAGGGGGGTGGGCAGGATATGATCGAGCGTTTAATCGAGCGCAGAAAGTGGAGAAGATTGGTGGATAAAACCATGCTCGCGCTTGCGTTTTGCTGCGTGTTAATTGTGCTTATTCCGCTGATCGGGATTATCTACTTCGTAACAGTAAACGGCGCTTCTGCAGTTAACCTTGAATTTTTAACGCAATTGCCCAAACCTGTGGGTGAAAGTGGAGGTGGATTTGGAAACGCTATACAGGGCACTTTCATTGTAGTGGGCATTGCAAGCCTGATTGGAGTACCCATCGGCGTTCTATCCGGAGTCTATCTCTCGGAGTTTGGCAATTCCAGGCTTGCGCAGATCACGCGCTTCATTGCAGATGTTTTAACCGGCGTGCCTTCAATAGTGGCTGGGATTTTTGGCTATACCTTTGTAGTTCTGTATTTCAAGCAATTCTCAGCAATCGCCGGTGGAGTAGCGCTCAGTGTTATAATGATACCCATAATCGCTAGGACGACTGAAGAATCAATGAAAATGGTGCCGGATACACTGCGAGAAGCAGCATATGCTCTTGGCATAAGGAAGTGGCTCACCACGCTTGTAGTGGTTATAAGCACAGCGAGGAGCGGAATTATAACCGGGATTATGCTCGCAGTTGCAAGAATAATGGGAGAAACCGCGCCGCTGCTATTCACAGCCTTCAGCAATCGATTCTGGGCGCAGGGCATAGATCAGCCGGTTGCAACAATGCCGGTGCAAATCTACACCTATGCGATCACACCATTCCCTGAGTGGCAGGCGCAGGCATGGGGCGGAGCGTTTGTTCTGCTTGTTATCGTGCTGGTGCTGAATGTCGGAGTTAGAATAGCGACCAGAAAGAAATATGCAGTAAGGTGAGTGTGTGACGGATAACATCAGAATCAAAATTATAGATTTGAACGCGTGGTTCGGTCAGAAGCATGCAATTAAGAATATTAATATGGAGATCAGAAAGAACAATATAACTGCAATCATAGGTCCCTCGGGCTGCGGAAAATCCACGCTGATACGGTGTTTAAATCGCATGCACGAAGTCGTAATTGGAGCAAAGGTAACAGGCAGGGTTCTTCTTGACGATCTCGACATCTACGGAGAAGGAATAGATCCGGTTGATATTCGCAGGAGAATTGGAATGGTTTTTCAAAAGCCGAATCCATTTCCCACGATGTCGATCTTCGATAATGTGGCCGCAGGTCTTAAGCTTGGAGGCGGTTTAAAGCGTGAAGAATTATCTCAAGTGGTGGAAAAGAGCCTGAAGAGGGCCGCGCTCTACGATGAGGTGAAAGATGATTTAAGCAAGTCAGGAGCAAGCTTATCCGGAGGACAGCAGCAGAGGCTGTGCATCGCCCGTGCCCTCGCGGTAAATCCGGAGGTAATCCTCCTAGACGAGCCCTGCTCAGCCCTGGATCCGATTTCCACTTCAAAGATCGAAGACTTGCTTGGGGAGCTGAAGAAAAATTATACGATTGTGCTCGTAACGCACAACATGCAGCAGGCTGCGAGAGTCTCGGATTGCACCGCTTTTATGTACATGGGGGAACTCATCGAGTACGGGGACACGCGGAGGATATTCGAAAAACCCGCGGATAAGCGAACTGAAGATTATATAACCGGAAAATTCGGGTAGGAGGCAAATATGGAACTTAGAAATATGGAGCTTGAAGTCGTGAGAAAAGAGCTGATAGAGATGGGTGTGCTGGTGCACAGGTGCACAGGCAGCGCGATCAATGTGCTTCTTGAGAGAGAGCCGAAAATCGCATCGAAAGTGCTCGATGATTGCTCGAAAGTTGAAGCGCTTGAAATCGAGATCGAGAGAAGATGCGAGACAGTGTTTCAGTCGCAGTTAATGGACAAAAAAGAGATAGGCTTTGCCGTAGCCTTTTTGAAAATAGCAGCGGAGCTGAAGGAAATCGCTTGCGCAAGCCTTGATATAGCAAAAATTTCGAAGTCACTCATAGAAGGGAAACTCCTGAACATACCGATGGACATCCCGCATATGCGCCAGATCTGCCAGGAGATGCTGGTGCTCAATCTGGAATCGCTCCGGAGTTTGAATGCCAGTGGATTGATCGCCCTTTCTGAATATGAGGAGCTGGTAGATGGATTGTGCGACCAGATTCGAAGAGTGCTCATTACAAATATAATCGAAGATCCAAGGGGTATTCGCAATGCCGAGCACTTCAAGTTTATTGCAAACCATCTCGAAAGAATCGGGGATCATAACTTTGAAATCGGCAGGCGATTGCTGTCGGTATTTCCACATCTTGAATTGAAGATGTCAAACTGCTCTCCGGTTGAGAGCCTGCAAAAAGGGTGATAAAAAATGGCAAGGGCGCAGTACAGACAGGAGCTTGAGCAAATGAAGAAGGACGTGCTCGAGATGGGCGAGATTGCGCGGCAGAGTGTCAGAAACAGCGTTACCGCGCTTAAAAACCACGATGTGAAGCTCGCAACGCAGGTGATCGAGGACGGGAAGAAAGTTGATGAAATGGAGCTTTCGATCGAAAAGGACTGCATGCACCTTCTTGCGCTTCAGCAGCCGATGGCAAGTGATCTGAGATTCATAGTTACCTGCCTCAAAATGATAGGCGAGCTGGACAGAATCAGCGATCACTCACAGGATATTGCAAATGTTGCAATAGAAATCGCAGACCAGGTTTATTTTAAACCGCTGATCGACATTCCGAGAATGTGCGAAGCCTGCCAGGAAATGCTGAGAATAGATCTTGAAGCTTTCAAAACCGGTGATGTTTCCAATCTTAAAAAGCTTCAGGAGCTTGAAGATCTGGTCGACAGTCTTACTGATCAGATTCGAAGGGAGGTAATTACATTTATGATCGAAGATCCCAAGCTGATACGCATGGCCTCGCACTTTTCCTTCATAGCCCAGCATCTTGAGAGAATAGGAGATCACAACAGCAACATCGGCAGCAGGATATACTACATGGTAACAGGGGATAGAATAAAAATTGAGTAAGGTGTTAAAATGGAGAAAGAAAAAGCCAAATCAAAACTTGATTCCACCAGGCTTTTTAAAAACGTAGGTCTGGCATGGATGTTCGGCGTTGGCTATGGAATTGGAGAGCTTCGAAGCACCCACGCGCATCTGCTTTCCAGAGCCGCTGACTTCTGGCTCGCCTTTCAGAAAAAAGAGTCGGGAATAGAAGTAAAAAAAGGCAGTCCTTTCGAAGTTGCTTCAAAATATTTTGAGGACTGCAAAAACGCAGGATACAGCGACCCAAAAGACTCTATCTCAGGAGATGACAAGCACATTCAGGTTGAACATCGCAGCTGCTTCTACAGAGACATATGCCTGAACATGGCGAAGAAAGAGCTTCCCTCAACATGTCCGCGCATCGGTCTGCTTGCAAACGTGATTCAGAGAGGCAGTGAAAAGCAATTTATCTATTTCATCAGAGTTCAACCAAATATCTGCAGCGGCACGCTCGTGCCCAAGTCACCGCCTGCGGTGGTAAATGAAAAGGAGATCGAAAATCTCGTTAAGTAAGAAAAGATATGATATGAAGCAGGTGCTCTTCGTCTGCATCGGGAACGCTGCGAGAAGTCAGATGGCAGAGGCACTTTTCAACCAGCTCGCGAAAGGCAGGGCAAG
>CAZVYP010000082.1:0-7034 GCA_964631075.1 uncultured Methanocellales archaeon | reverse complement strand
TCTTTTATCCTCACTCCTGATGTATCCTCGCATTGCTCCGGATCTTTAGCGCTGGCAAATTTTTCGAATCGCGAAGTACTGATCGTCAAAATAGCGAATCTGCATTTTCGAGCGCCCTTTTTGTGCTCTTCAACGCTGCTCTTGGTCATGTTAGTATGCAATTACTATGGTATATGAATATAAAATTGTTCTTAATTCAAAACTTTAGCCTCGTGCTTGCTGACTGAAACATTCAGCCCGCTTCTGGCTGAAAGGCTTAAACCCGAAAAGCCCGAGGAACTCTTTATCATAGCTTCTCTCAGCGGATCTTTTATCTGTAAAAACCAGCTGTCAGATGTGTTGTTATAAATAGCGGTTATAGAGACTTTCGGGGAGTTCCAGTAAAAACGCTCAACCTGAGGCAGAGCCTTTGCAGAAGTGAGGGCTTCTTCAAAGCTGAAGTTTGCAGGGGTTGAGATGACATCATATTCGGGATAAGCTGTCGAGAACTCATAGTTTTTGAGCAGATTGTCATATCTGCTGACATAAATGCTGTTACTGGATCGCTCTTCCACAATTACCCACCAGACAAATGGATTCGCGGTCGGATAGAGTGATGAGGGTGAGGATGCGGCTGATGCGGCATCATATTTTTCCACAAGTCTGAATCCACCCATTGCTAATATCAATAAAAGAAATGCTGCGAGAAAAGGCGCCGGGTTTTTTATCCTGCCTTTATACAGCGCCAGAATTAGAGCTATGCCGGAGATCATAATTATGAAGTCCATGTAGAAGAAAAGCTCACCTGAATATTTGTTGATCGAAAACGGATAAAATACTGGTATGCCATAGGTGGTGGAGTAATCAAGCATTATATGGCTGAGGGCGCCGAGGTATGCGATCAGGATGGATTGCCTGTTGAATCCTGCATTTGTGTTCAAACTCAGCTTGAATCTGTAGTTTAATCTGGCAATAATGCTCTTGTGGGTGAATAGATAGAGAGATGCTGTTGATACGAGGAAACCGATGAATATCGAGTGTGTGACTCCGCGGTGGGTGAAGACATAGAGCTGCGGGATGAGATAGGGTATCCAGGCAATCAGCACATCAAAGTCCAGACAGACAGCGCCGATTGTGCAGGCAAAGGCTTCAGCGTCACCGCGCCTTAGAAGCTTTGCAATCGCAAAACCAAACAGACCATGGGTAATCGCATCTATAATTGTTCACCAGATGTTAATCGCGTTCAAGGTAAAAAAATTTATAGCCATAAAATGGAGGTGCTCAGAGCGAATAGGGAAGTAACGAGATTATGACGAGATTGAAGGATGCCACAATTTTAAGCCCTGAGCCCATATATTTTTTTGGAATGTTACGTAATAAATTTTTCTCTCTTAAAATGCAATATCGATCATTATATTTTAAATAAAGATAAATAGTTTGAAGCATAAGAAGGAATTCTACTGGCGTGGCAAGAGGATGATTACTACCTGGGATGAATATCAACTGGTCAACGATGGCTTAATAAGGGTACTGAAGTCCGATGTGGATGCTGAAATAAAGCCTATGATCGAATACATGCTTTCCTCCGGCGGTAAAAGAACACGTCCGATAATTGTTTTGCTTTCAACAGAGATATGCGGTGGCAACGCCAGAGACTCGATAAACGCTGCACTTGCCATCGAGCTTGTTCATAATGTCTCGCTTATTCAGGACGACATTCTTGATAAGGGTGAAAGGAGAAGGGGGAAGCAGAGTGCACATGAGAAATTTGGTCAGGGGTTTGCGCTGCTGCTGGGCGATCTTTTAATTTCAAAAGCCGTGGAGCTGATCTCAAATTACGATAAGCCCATTGTTCAAGATTTTGCAAGAGCAGGCCTTTTGATGAGCGAAGGCGAAATTCTTGATGTGAAGAAACGCAGGGGCAAGGTCTCAAGGAGAGAGTACTATGAGTGCATCTCAAAGAAAACAGCCTCTTTATTTGCAGCTTCGGCTTCGATTGGCGGTATTATAGCCAGAGGTAGAAGAGATGCTGCTGTTGCAAAGCTTCAGATGTTCGGCAATGAACTGGGAATGGCCTATCAAATGGTTGACGATCTAATCGAGTTTTTGGAAACCCACGAGAAAGTGAAAACCCAGTTTCTACCACCATTCGTAAAAGAATCTGCGAGTTCACCGGGTGAAGTTGTGAGTGCAACCATGGCAGTTGTTGCACGGCATTCCACCAGAGCCAAGAAAAAAATCAAGGGGTTCAAAGACTGCGAGGCCAGGCGGAAGCTAACGGAGCTTGTGGATATACTGACAGTAGACATGATCAAGGGTCAGTAGTCGGGGGGGTTCATTGGGAAAAAGCGTATACGAAAACCCGCTGTTGAAAATCAACGTAGAGATTTTAGATGGCAGAGTTCAGCTTATACCCGGCGGCATGCTTGCGCTTGCTGCAAAGCCATTGCTATTCCGCGCAAATCAAATGTTCGCAGAGGAAAAGCCAATCTCAGCGGGAAAGCAAATTATTTTTTCAACATGGATCCCGCCAGTTCCCAGCAATGCATTCGATCGACTGGTTGCGGCACAGGTCTCAGCAGTCATGAAAAGTCGAGTTCCCGAGCAGGTTTCAATTGGAATTACCAGCAGGTGTCCAAACAACTGCATCCACTGCGGCGCTGCAGGAATGCTCGCAGGAAACGAGCTGAGTTTAGGTGAGATAAAAAACGTAATTGACCAGGCTCTTGAGCTGGGCACATATCTGATATCATTCGACGGAGGCGAGCCGCTGTTCAGAAGAGACCTGGAGAAAATGGTAAAACATGTCGCTGAAGAAAAGGCAATCGCCACAACATTTACAAGTGGATTTGAATTAACAACGGAAAGAGCGAGGCAGCTCAAGCAAGCAGGACTCTACGCGGTAAGAGTGAGCCTTGATTCTCCTTACGAGGAGGAGCACGATCGCATCAGGGGGCGAAAGGGCGTCTACGCCGATGCCGTGGAGGGTATAAAAAATGCTCTTGACGCAGGTCTCTTGGTTGATTTATTTGTAGTTGTCTCGCCTCATAACATCGGAGATCTTGAGGCTTTTTATAAATTTGGCTCCGATCTTGGCGTTCACGAGATTTCTCTATATGAAATAGTGGCTGTAGGCAGGTGGCTTTCACACGAGCACGAAGTTTTAACAAAAAAAGATGTGGGGAAGCTGAAGGAGTTTCACATTTCGAAAAACAGGCTCAAATCCGGACCAAGAGTTACGGCTTTCCCGCATTTCATGGGACCGGAGATGTTCGGCTGCTTCGCCGGCAGAAAATGGATTCATATCACACCAGGTGGCGAAGTTCTGCCATGCGCTTATACTCCGCTTTCCTTCGGCAATGTGAGGGAGGAACCGCTTAAGGCCATATGGAGCAGGTTTGCGAAGCACGGTGCATACTCAAAGGCTGCGAAGTCGTGCTTGATGCGCCAGCAGGAGTTCCGCAGGAAATATATTAAGAGCATTCCAGAAGATGCCCGGCTGCCATATCGAGTTTTTAATAAGTGAAGTTGAAGGGAAGAGGATCTTCACTGTCCTTTGGTTTTGATTTGAGGAAGAGCTTTAAAGAGGAGAAACCGCATGCAGCCTTGTTAGTTCAGTCGTCGTAATGAAGAGGTTTCGAAAGGAGAAACGTAGTTGCTCCTTCGATGTGGATGCGTAGTTTTCTATATTTCTCAAAGAAAATTTCGGATTACATACAAAAAATTTATATAAAACATATTCATATTAATTTTTTGGGGGTATGGATTAGATGTACGAGATAATAATAGTAGCCGCAATCCTGACAACCCTCTTCATAAGTGTGTTGTATGCCAGAACTCGAGGCAGAGAAGATTCAATCGAAGAGGTACCGGATGGAGGCGAAGACATAGCCGCACCATCCCAGCAAGAACACAAACTGGAGACAGTGGAAACAGCCAGACTTACAGCGTATGTGCAACCACCACCGACTGCATCCTCAAGTGAAACAGTCAGCCCAGTGGAGCCAACTATAGAAATTCAGATCGAAAGCCCGCAGGAAACCGCACCAGTAGCTGTACTTGAACAGCCACCAGTTGTGCAGCCAGTTGAGCAACCCGCGGTTCCGGAGGTAATAGCACCGCCAGTATTTGAACCGGAGATCCAGCAAGCACAGCCGCCAGCAGAAACATCTCCGCCAACGATAGATGTCGCAGTACCCGCAATCAGCCCGGCCACAGAATTTGACGATCCGAGGACAAAGGTAATTGAGATCCTTTCAATCGGCAGTGCTCCAAAGACAGTGAGAGAAATAGCTCAGGCGTATTATGGCAAAGGTTCCTACAACAAGCGAAAGGATTCGAGGATTCGAAGAATTCTGGCAGAAATGACTAAAGAGGGACTGCTGATAGAAACAAGTCTTTCAAACAGCAGAGCGTTTGAGATTAAAAAGGCAGCATAGAAAATTGAATTTTTTTTATTTTAATTTTATTTTATTTTCGTTTTCAAGAGTTTCCACATTAACCATTTATTCTTTTGAAAGTGCGAATACATCTCTGATTCCACCTGCGGTTGTAACAGGATTGTAGTAGTAGCCCCTCACCCAGTCTCGATGAACTTCAACAATTTTATACTGCGCTATCCAGAGATATGGAGCATCTTCCTTCACTGTTCGCTGAATCTGGCGATAGCTTTCGAGGCGCGACGATTCATCAAGCTGGATCGATCCCTTCTCGATCAGCTCTTTTACTTTTGAGTTGTTATATGAGGCAAAATTGATGTATGAATCCGGGTGAAGCAGCGGCGCAACATTCACATCCGGATCTGGAAAATCAGGTGCCCAGCCATAAAAGGCAAGCTGAAATTCCTTATATGAGATTTTGGTTACATAAGCGCTGTAAGCAAGGGCCTGGATTTTCAGGTCTATTCCAATCTCCTTTAAATTGTTTTGAAGCAAAATAGCGTTTTTTCTCCACTCATCATTGCCATCAAGATAGATTATTTCTATTGAAAACCCATTCTCATAGCCAGCTTCTTTCAGCAGTGCCTTCGCCTTTGAGATGTTTCTGGTGTACCATTCTTGAGAATTATCATGACCAAACATTCCCATTGGAATCGGGCCTCTGGCGACTTCAGCGTAGCCATAGTAGACGTTATCGATTGCAGCCTTATAGTCAAATGCGTAGCAAATTGCCTGTCTCACCTTATTGTTATCCAGCGGTTTGACGTTATTGTTAAACATGATGTAATCCAGCTGCAGAGAGAGCCCGCCTGATTCAACAATTATGCCTGACTTGTTTTTCGTGTAATTCAAATTCGCAAGAGGGATGTATGCCAGATCTGCATCCCCTTTCTCAAGAATCATTATCTGGGTAGACGTTTCCGGCACAATTTTATAGACATATCTCTCGATTTTCGGCTTTCCCCTGAAGTAATCATTATTCGCTTCAAGCACAATTTGCTGGCCACGCTCCCAGGAAACCAGCTTATACGGTCCCGAGCCAGTTGCATTGCCTGCCATCCACTCGTTTATCTCATTTGCTTTCACTCCGCCATGCGCGTTTACCACCTGAGGGTCCACTATTGAAGCTGCTGAAAATGCCAGCACTTTTAGAAAAGCCTGATATGCCTGCTTGAGTTTGATTTCAACAGTATATTCGTCTATCACCCTCGTGCTGTTAACGTCTATAAGCTCGACAAGTTTCCAGGCAGGCTCCTGATTCATCGTTATCACTCTATCGAGAGAAAATTTAACAGCAGAAGCATTCAGAGGATTGCCATTTGTGAACCTGACTCCTTTTCGAATTTTGAAGGTGTACTTCAATCCATCCTCCGAGATATTCCATGACTCAGCGAGCATCGGCTTAACATTTGAAATGTCAGAGCCGTTATACGTCACAAGCCGGTCGTAGATATTCTGCACAAGATTTATGGATGAAGCGTCATATGCCTTAGCGGGATCAAGCGTAATTGCATCGGTTATGGAAAGGTCGACAAGCACTCCAGGATTCTTGATCTGCCTCTTTTCAGCTATACAGCCGGAGAATATTGCGGATAAGAGTATAATTGCGGTGAGGATGCAGCCTGACTTAAAAATTCTGGACATCAATGCAATCGAAATAGGTTTGATAATAAATACTTGTCGATTGAGCAGCAAACCGGAGGGACTCCTGCAATCAAGGCGAAAATTTCTCAGCTATTTTCTCCTGATCAAGCAATCCGATAATTCCACGTTCAATTATGGTTTTACCTATCTCAGTAAGTATATAGAATGAGCGGACACCTTTTTCCTGAGTTTTCCTGATTTTTTGGATTACTATCATTTCATCTGTTAGCGTATTCAGATGGAAATCAAGAGCATTGGCTCTAACCCCAATCTGGTCTTCGATTTGTTTAAAATTCAAACCTTCTTTGTGTTGGTATAAGAGAAAGATTACCTTGAGCCTTATCGGGTGCCCTGCAGCCTTAAGAATATCTGCGTAGACTTTATTTGTAAGAATTTTAAAATCGATTATCTTACCAGTCTTTTGAATTTCAGTCTTTGACATAGCGGACATCTTCAATCCTCACATAATTTCTAAATTTAGTTTCTATTGATTTCTAATTAGTTTCTATTTATTTCTAATTAGTATTTAAGTCTATTTAAATGTTTTCTAGAAATTAAGTTAAATTTTCTTGAATTTAACTGTTTTTTGAAGTGTGAATATCAAATTGACGAGTATTTTGAATAGTATTGCCAAGAGGTAATAAAGGTTTTTTTAAGGGCTCTCTATAATTTTAAGATTTAGTTAAATTTATTTGAAAATAGATAAAGTTTATATATTCGAAAACAAATCTTAAATTGATGTTTACATCAGAACAAGTCAAGCTCAAGCTTGTCGCAAAAGGCCTTAAAGATAGTCTATCTTTTCCACTTTTTCTAGTTATTATCTATGGTTCATATAAGCCGTATGATTTGAATGTTGCTTCTGATGAGCGAAAAAAACTGGAAGATCTGAGAGACTTTTTGAGAGAAGATGTTGGCGTTAATGCGTTTATTGCGATTGACTGTCAGGTGCCATTAGATTTGGTTAATGCC
>CAZVYP010000081.1:0-7069 GCA_964631075.1 uncultured Methanocellales archaeon | reverse complement strand
GCTAAATGATTCAATAACAATTGCAAAAATTTCGAAGGATCTTGTTGCTGATTTCGATTGGAAAATAGCTTTGGGTTTCAAAATAGACTTTTATTTTACTTCTGTACTCATCATTTTTGTATCCGTGGTCTGACCATTAAACAGGAGAGAAACTGATATAGAATATCTTCCAGCGGGTCTTATCCCGCTCACTTCTTCCGGTATCATTACAGCTATTGGAACCTCATACACATCGCCGGGTTTTAAATCTGAAGGAAAATGTCCGAAATACTCTCTCTTTGCCTTATCCCCCATCCATTCAAAGTTGTTATTGATAACAAGCGCTTTGATATCAAATCCCGTAATTGTTGTAGAACCTGTGTTCTTGATGAATATTCTACTGATAACAGTGTCTCCTGCGTTATAGCTCGGAGCCACGTCTATTCTGGAGATCTTTACCTCATTTACTTCTTTTATTTCGAAAAACCCTGACACTATGTTCTCCCCATGATATGTTGCATTCCAGAAATGATCACCGGCCAGAAGGGATTTTGTAGAAAAGAAACCGCAATCATTTACTTCAGATGGAGGCGATGAGTCCACGGAAATCATAACGTCTTTCACTCCAGTATCCTTACCCTTATAAGTTGTCTGGAATCCCCACTGGTTATTTGAGACTTCGAAATCGCGCAGCGATATACCTTGTACCGAGTCGATCACGATTGTCGTTTGGTTTACAGTCAGCGTCTCGCTATCAAAAGACACATTCAATACTACTCGATGTTCTCCAGTATCGAATTCTTGTTTGAGCCGCTGCCCTCTGCCGACATCTTTACCATTCACACTCCAGTTGAATCTAGGCATATCGATATTCCGGGTAGACGCGGTTAGTTCGATTGTAGCATCTTTCCAGAGCACCCGGTCACATCCTATAGAGACCGAAGGTAATCCTTTTTCATGAGGAGGTTTTTGCGCAGTCAAGAAGAAATCAGAACCAAAGGTAGCTACAGCCAAAACAGACATTATGAGTACCACGACAACGTACACTCTTTTTATTTTTATCCTGCTGACGATCAACTTGTCATCCTTCAACAAAACTTCAATCATTTTAGAGGTATTTACTCCGGACGATTTTGAGAGATAATACAATGTGCAGGCAAATATGCTCAAATTTATTCCCGAATTAAGCAGTACAAAAGGATTACCATCCTGGATATACTGATTATTGTTTAAATTTTGCATTACAAAATGAAGGTTGAACAAAAAAGTGAGTGTCATGATCCAAAAGACATAGGTCAAACGTCTATTCAGAGTTGCAGCAATAACAAAAAGCGCAAACATTGGAAAAAGATACCTTTCATGCACCCGTGTAAAGAACATAAAAAACCCGAAAAATAAAACCGCTGAAGCGAAGTATATTAATCTATCATCATCGTTTTTCTTGGTAAAGTATGCTAAGTATGCTACGTAAATAAATAATGAACCAAATAAAATATAGCCCCATATTCTATAGCTGAAGAATAATAGAATAGTATCGTCTGGTTTGTAAAGTCCCGATAGAGCCCAGAAATTAAAAGCATTCACGGAATTAAATGCATAATGGCCATAACCCGATGTATACAGTTTTATTAGTTGCAAAGGTTCAATATTGAAAGGCAGAGAGAGCGCTATAAATACAAATGCGGTTATCACAAAAATCTTTGCTAACCTTGATGGTCTTTGATTTTTAATAACGAGAATTGCAATAAAAGGGAAGATCACCAAACTCTGGGGTTTAGTCAAGATTGCAACTGCCATAAAAGCACCCGCAAGCTCCAATTTACCAGAGGCTAATTGCTTGAGAGCGAACAGAATAAAGAGCGTATAAACTGAGTCCACCTGACCCCATATCGCAGAATTGTAGATAATCGCAGGGTTGAATGCATAAAATATCATGCTTATATAGGCTACTTTAAACTCTGCATATTTTTTTATGATTAGAAATATCAAAAACGCAATAATAACATCCGCCAGATTAGCTGGAGCTTTTATCAAAATTGTGAATAGAGGTGCATCGATATCGAAGGAAAAAGAAAAAAATAATTTATAGAATGCTCCAACTATCCAGAGAATGTAGATGTAAAATGGAGGGTAGTCTGACCTGACACCGGAATAAAAATTCAGAGTGCCGTTAAGATAAACCTCACGGCTCCATAGTTTAAAAAGTATGATATCTCCGTTATTTCCTTCTAACTGTGAAAGATATATCCTGATTATGAATGAAATTGTTAGGGCAAGAGCAACACCAACAAATTTTTTATTAATACGGTTAAACCGCGTTTTTGCAGCCATTATTTTTGCTATCATTTCAATCCAGCAGGGAAAACATTCGACTTTTGATATGAATCCGGCAGTGCAAATATTGAGCCATCGAATTCGAATATATCCACAGGATAATTTTATTTTAAAGGCCCCGATCGCGATGATTACTATCTCATGAGGCTATTTATAAATTCCCCTCCCAGCCCAAGCGCGTTGATAAAGCTGACTACAGCTGGAGTAAAACTGAGGATGTGGCCACATTTACTCTGCAATCAAAAAATAGCAAGGCATCCCCCGGGGTGGTGCTCAGTGGCTGGCATTGGAGCTGCCGCGTTTTTTTAAATCAGAAAATATATTATATATGCAGTTTTGATCTCATTCAGGAGGTTAAGCCGATAGAGGAGCGAATGTGGATCTGTGTTAATTGCAGGCTTGAGTATAAAGCTGAAAGACCATACGTGCAATGTCCTAAGTGTGGCGCAAACGAGGATATGCAGGGACCGCTGCCTGAAACTTTTCAGTTTGAAATGATTGAAGAATGGAAAAGTGAGGAGCACTGATTTTGAATAACTTATAGAATATAAAATTGACAGGATAAAATTGATAGGATATAAATCCTGTTTTTTTTATCGCTTGTATCTATGCTTTCTCGGGTTTTGGCTCGCATTTTGGACAGTAGGGCACAAACACCGAATAACTTGGTCTATAGGGATGTGGAAGGCTTGCTTCAATTATTTCTGTGCCGCAGGTTGGACATTTATATTGAGGCTCACCTTTCTTCTTGACATAATAGAAATTTCCCTTGCGCAAAATACCAGTTTCACAGGTTCCGCACTTGGATTCATAAATATTTCCAATAATAAATTCCCACCACAATTGTGCTCCACAGCATTGCGTCGGTACTGCTGCCATGTTGTTCCTCCTTTAATACTATGCAATTTCAATATTGCATCATACTATATATGTTTATTGAATTAAATCCAATCATCTTGCTTCTCAAGCACCGCTCATAAGTCCGATGGATTGATGTACTAAATCATCGAACATTCTTTTATAGCCATAGGGATCAACTTTTTCCTTTTCTGGTGTTCTATCCAGAGCAACATATTCCTCAAGGGTGTCTCTGAGTGCGAGCAAACGCGAATCTCTCTCACTCTGACTGGAAAGGGTCTGAATTTCATCTACCTTTTCTGCAATCGCGTGCCAGACTTTTATTTTAAAGCGCTCAAAGCCATAGCTGGCATTTTCTGATGGATGCTCAAACGTGCGATATTTTTCCTCGAGTTCCATTTTTTTCTCCAGCGATTGCAGTATCAGCTTTAGCAGTTCTTTCCTGCCAAGGTATTTTGTCTCGTAGCCGAGCCATAAGTGCCATGAAGGCATAGACATTCCTCTGTAATAGTCCTCAAGGTTTTTGAAAAGAAGCTTGTATCCATACTTCTCCGAGTAGTCGAATGCAAGTGATCCTGGATCGAGCAGGAGCATGAAGCCAAACTCGGGCTTAACCAGTGAGCCTTTTGATTGTGATTCGAAGTTGAGCTGGTAAAGTTTTTCCCAGAAATCCCAGGTTTGCCTTATTGTTTGTTGATTTTCCTCTGCGAGAGCAAGAAGGAAAAATATACCGATATCTATATTGTATTTCTGGCAGAGCTCTACCGTGCGCAGGATTTCATCGTTTGAATACTCTCGACCGTGCACGCGGCGCACAGTTTCCACACCGGACTCCGGGGAAATTGTGAGCGCCAGCGGGATGCCAATTGAGCTCAGGCTTTTCAAATATTCTTCGCTTGCTGGAGAAAAAAGCTCCATGTCAATTCCGTCAGCATCTGTCTTTTCCCTACGCAGCGTTGCTATGAGCTCTTCAAGATACTTTCTTCCACCAATTCGCGGATCCTGAAAAATGGAGATCAAATTTACCCCCTGCTCGCTGAGCTTTTGAATATCTTCGGCAATTTTCCCTGGGCTGCGAAAAGCAGGTCTCTCCCGGTTGAACATTTTCCTGTAGCTATACGCCGAGGCTCCGCATCCGGCGCAGTTGTATGCACAGCCTCTGCAGAATGGTATGCACCACCACTTCTTGGTAACACCGCCCATCGAGCGATCGACAAGCAAATTGCATGGCTCAACAAGATCGAGACGCGTAAATTCAAATTCATCGAGAGCTTCAACAGGCTTTTCCATCAGGTTAACCTTCACCCGGCCATCTTTTGTGCGATACGTTAGATTGGGTACACCTTCAAGATTCTTATCAATCCTTCTGGCCAGCTGCAGCAATGGATTCTCGGCCTCACCGCGAATTACGAAGTCGATGAAATCGAACTTCTCCAGAATCTCGCTGTGGAAGCACGTGGAGGTAAGTCCGCCGAGCACTACTTTTGAAAAGGGCCTAACTTGCTTGCACACTCTCGCCAGTTCAATGGCACCTTGAACGTGGACGCACCAGTGCAGATCTATCGCGAATATCTTTGCCTCAGATCTCTTAAAAACCCCCTCAACCTCGAAATAGCGATCTGAAAGCATCAGCTCACCAAGGTTATATATCCTTGTTTTGAAGCCATTGCGCTCAAGAAAATCCGCCATGCTCAGAAAGCCAACTGGAATTGTGATGAACTGTGAGGTGTTAAAAGGAACTGTGCGTGCCACTGCTCCCGGGAAAAAAACTTTTTTTCGAAAGTCATAAATCGACGGCGGATGAAGAAACAGCACGTCGTACTTCATGGAGACAAGTTATTTAAGCTCGTATTATTTAAATCTGGTGCGCAGAGCAAAATGGCTTTCAAGATCAATTCTATCAACGAAGGAGAGTGCAGAATTCTTGTAGGCATCGCAAGAGAAGCCGCTGAAACGTATCTGAGAGAGGGTATTAAAATCGCAATTCCCGTTAATATCCCAAAATTACTTGAGCAGCGCCTTGGTGTTTTTGTGTCGCTGAAAAAAAAAGGTGAAAATGGAAAGCAGAAAAGCATCAGTGCCATCGGCTATCCTCTGGCAGTAAAGCCACTTGTTGAAGGCGTTGTCGACTCCGCAATAGCTGCTGCAATTCGCGCTCGAGCAAATGGCGTGGAAAGGATCGATGAGGTCGATGTCGAAGTGAGCATTATAGAAGATCTTGAATCACTTTTGTCAGACCGAAGAGCAAGCATTCCTGAGCAAATCAAGATCGGGAGAGACGGCATATTGATCGAGAGAGGCTTTCACCGAGCAATATATCTCCCGCAAATAGCAGTCGAGCACGCGTGGGATGGTGAGAGCTTCCTCAGCGAGTGCTGCGTGAAAGCAGGATTGATGCCTGATGCCTGGCTTGATAAGGATACGAAGGTGTACAGATTTAAAGTTAAGGTATTAAGATAGGGGATATTCAGCAAGCAATAAGCCATAAATATTGTTGAAGCTGCAAGAAGTGCTTCAAATGCCAGTGCTGCTGGTGCAATCCCGGCAGCTTCTTTGTTAAGCCGGAACACGCGTGTTGGTGCTTCACATGGTGGTTGTGCCCTGCGGCAGATCACCTCGTCGATTGCAGTTAGTTTGGCACTACCTAGCTGGTGCGGTTTATATAGCCCCTGGGCAATGGGCCCGCGGAGATTCGGACTCCGGACCTCACGGTTATCAGCCGTGCGCTCCACCAGGCTAAGCTACGGGCCCGCGCCTTGAGATATAGTAGCCAAGGGTATAAATTGTTTTTGATGTGACAAAAAGTTAAAGTAACTGGAGAGCTATTTCTATTTCTGCTGGGCCGGTAGATCAGTTGGTAGATCGCCATCTTGGCATGGTGGAGGCCTCGGGTTCAAATCCCGACCGGTCCACTTGATTTTGCTCTTGAAACAAAGGGATTGTTCTCAATGTAAAATCTGAGCTTCTTGCTCAGATCTTTTGTAACGCCTATTCTGTGGCTAGTGAGGATTTTAAAGTCGTTTTTGCTTTCATTATTGCTGATAAAAATCTCGCTTTTTTGATTTGTTAGATTGGCTCTGTTGAGTGCCTTTGTGATCTTCATTGCTCTGGTGAGCTTTCCGGGACCGTTTGTGAGCTCTATCAGTTTGCCTGTCTTTCTATTTTTCTTCATTTCTTCGATTCCCTCGATTGGCTCTATGGCTCTGATTAATACTGCACCAACTTTTTTTTCAGGGTGTGCAACTATGTTTAGAAGCCAGTTTGCATGCACCATGTAGATAAATGCGCATCCGACATCTTCGAACATTGGTCTGTTAAAGTTTTTTTGTCCTCTATATGCTCTGGACGCTGGATCGTTTTCTCCATAGTATGCTTCTGTTTCTACTATCATGCCAGAGAGATATTTCCCGTCCAATACTCTGACCAGATTTTTTCCCAGCAGATTTTTAGCAGCTAATGCGGGATCCGTTAAATAAAATTCTCTTGATATCGAGATTTTGAAACCCCCTATGATGCTCGCGTTACTTGATAAAAAAAGTTTGGTTATATATTTCGATTTGAAGCCTTTTAACTGCTTCCATCTCTTTTTCAATTGCACGTTCGAAGCTCTTTATTAAGTTGAGCTGTGGTTCATTTTCCTCTATTTTTCTGTCCATCAATATTTGTCTCACGTGAACCAGCAGGCGCTGATTTGAAACCAGTTGTTTCACTTTTGATTCGTAAGTGTCAAACAATTCCCTGGAGCCGCCAAGGGCTGTTGCTGCTTCTAATTCTTGAACTTTTGCTTTTTTTAATATCCCTTCTACTGTGTTGATTAAATCATTCCTGGTTACAGGCATGACAATGTAGTGCTCAATTCCCTTCTCAATTATGCTGAAGTTCGGTTTTAATGTTAGCA
>CAZVYP010000080.1:0-7120 GCA_964631075.1 uncultured Methanocellales archaeon | reverse complement strand
CGGGTAAGACTTTAGCTGCTCTTATTGATGATGCGAAAAAAGAAGATTTAAGAGAGAAGGTAGTTCTATTCTGGAACACCTACAACTCCAGAAATTTCTCAGATGTTATAACTAAAATTGATTATCGTCAACTGCCTCGATGCTTTCATTATTATTTTGAAGAAGAAGTACAGCATCTGGACAAACATTCTTAAAAACTACTAACAAATTCAAGTGCCTTCTCATAAGTCAATTCCTTATAGCCCTCGGACTTCTATCACCACTTCCCATTGGGAATTCATGGCGCTTCTTTTCATGCTTCAGATTATCCTTCATAAAAATTGGCGTGCTGCTGACCAATTCTTTTTCTGGTTGATTTGTCACTTTGCTCTCTTTGCTAAAAAGGTAGAGTCATCTCCGTTGTGAATTCTGAACTCACCTTCCAGTGTGTCTTTTTCTTTTATTTTAACCCAACCGCTACCAGAGGCAGGGTCGCACTCATCGTTTCCTTCCCAGGTGAATTCAAACCTTTTGCCCTCAGCATAATCAACAATTTTACCGTCCATATCACCAGTAACTAAACCAAATTGGAAACGTCCGCGCTTGTCTGATTCTATCCTGATATACGCCTGAACTTCCATATTGAAGTAGTCCAAATCCCACATTTGCATCTTATAAATATGCCATGTTCCTGTAAAATTCATGCTTTTAATTCTTCTTTTTGAGCGACTATTTTTCATAGTTATTCTCGGTTTGATCCCGATATTGCAGCGGGGTTGGCTATTTCAACAACATATCCAAAGGATTTCGAAATTCGAGGGCAGTAAGCCTTATTTCCCTGCCTAATATTTCCGCCATTAGATAGATCAGGGCTATCATCCAGCTCTTGGTCTTTGTTTCGAGTTTGAGTGTATTATCAAAATTTACTTGAATGTCCCCTATAATCTGTCTCGCCCCGGGCATAGTACTCATAGGATTCCAATGTCCTTTGGGATAAGCCCTAGTCCAAATAAAGTGAGCAGCATTTTCACGTTCATCTATAAGTTCTACATCGTCGAGCTGCTCAAGCCGTTTCAATGCAATTTCTGCATTATCAATTTCAAAGATAGCCGTAGAAAAAATTATGTTTTCTTTACCTACAGGAAGCCCTTGAAAATCGAACTCAAACATCTCCATAACTTTTCCTCCCAGAGCTTCGTCAAAATTAAGATTGGAAAGCATCCATTCTCTATCCTGTTGGATTTGCTGTTGAACTGAGCCTACACGACGCCTAGATGAAAGAACCCTGCCCGAGGATTTATTTTTCCCTTTATCTATTAGATTCGCTTGAATTTCACCCTTTCCGTGAACTCTAAATAAGTGTTCAGGTAAATTCTTGGATTTAACACTCACATTACATTCTGGGCATTTCAAGAAAACCACATTCAATCATACCATCCCCGTTTAATATTCACTCCATTTCTTCAAAAAACTTTCTATGCACGAATGGATTAAAAGCAGAACAATATTTTCACACCACTCTTAACCTGTGAACTGCCATTATAACTCAAGAGAAAAGTCACATCCCCCAACATTTTTTTTAAATCAACAAGCCACAAGCCAGAGAATCCTTCTAGCCAAGCTTTTTAGCCAATGCATTATTCGCCTCTGAGCCTTCCCCCTCAATTCTATCACTAATCCCTGCACCACTACTTCTTTGATATGCCGAGACTACAGCCTCGGCGTTCTTTTCTTGAATTTGAACTTCGACTCCCATTCGCTCCATATCCTTCATCAACCGTTCCGGCTCAACAATGTTCGCCTGTGTCCAGAGGCCAGGTTTCTTAATGGTGCCGTCAAGGTGCTGCAGCAGGCAGGCAGCCACTGGAATCGCGGTAAACATGTAGCCATCTTTGTGATAGAGTGTCACATCCACAGCTTTAGCTCTGCCGTTCTTTTTACCAGATGCCTCTACTTTCAACAGGGTACCGTAAGGTGGCTTTGAAAATGTGCGCAGTCCCCAGTTCATCAGCTTACCCATCGATTTTAAGGCTCTCCGTGGCGAGATCTTCAAAGCAATTAATGCTAAAGGAAAAGCCAGCCAGTCCACGAACCAGTTGAAGCCTCCAATATAGAAGCCGGTTTCCTTTATGGAAGGATACGTCTCCGGAATCGAGCGCATCTCTTCCATAAACATGGGCACACAGTACTGCCTGCCAAATTCTCTGCCGGTTTCTTTACCGAAATCCATTGATATATAATCCATCATCCCCATCAATCTGGCTTTTTTCCACTCACCATCTTTGAAGAATAATGGCTCAATTTCATTTATCTCTTCCAGAAGTTCCTTAACTGTAGAATCCGGAATTGTCCAGCCTGCCCAGTCCATTTTGATAACGCTCCCAACTTTAGCCATTTCAATGAGATCGAAGTGCTTTGCAGCATAGCGCACCAGAGCAGCAGGTAGCCCGGGGTGAAATCCTCCGTCTGTGATGAAGCAGCGATCGGCTTTCGCTATCTCCCCTGATAGCGCCTTCAGTGCAGCGTACTTTTTCGATGAATATATGACATCCAGATAATCAACACCCGCTTCCAGAGCTACTCCGGCAACCTCCCGGGTGTATTCAGCAGTGCTTGAGCACACAACCACGAAATCAACGCCTTTAAATGCCTTTCGCAGGCTTCCTGCATCCGATGCATCGGCGGAAATTCCGACTGCTCTATTCCCCACGAAAAGCCCGTTGAGCTGGGCTGCCGCTGCTTTGGCTTTCTCAATGCTGCGTCCAGCCAGCACCAGCCGGACATCCGTCTCCTGGAGCAGCAGGCGAGCTAGAAGAAGGCCAACGTTGCCATATCCGCCAAGTATCAGAAGGGTATTGCTGGTCAAAGAAGCTCAAGTCCTTTGTTAATCACATGATTATAAATTTCTGTTGTTACGCTGAAGATGCAGATATCAAGCGAGAGTGAAGAAGATAAGATAGAGGGAATTATTTCAACACTAGTTCCTGTAGAAGTTCTGGGCGTGGCAGTCAAGTATGAGCCCTCTAAAGCGAAACTGGCCCTTACATCTATCTACTCTCTTCCTCTGAAAGCTCTCGAAATAGGCAGCAATGTTCTATATTTAGCTTCCGAGATCGCCAGGAGATATAACCTGAGTGGCTACGACGCTGTTCACGTTGCTGCATCAATCGAAGCTGGGGCTGAGTACTTTATCTCAAACGACGACTGCATCAAGCGGGTCAAAGAAATAAAACTCGTTAAGCCACTGGAATACGAAAAATGGAGAAAAGATAGCAACAGATGAACAGCGCTACGGCGTTATCCGTTTTCTATCTCTCGGGAAGAGCACGGCCTCTCGAACGTTTTCTGCGTCGATCATCGCCGAGGCCAGGCGCTCTAAACCTATTGCCCAGCCTGCGTGAGGTGGCATGCCGAATTTGAAAGCGTTGAGATAGAACTCGAATCGCTCGGGGTCGAGTCCTTTCTCGATCAGCCTCTGCTTTAGAAGGTCGTATTTATGAACTCGCTGCGCGCCAGAAGTCATTTCCCTGCCGTTGTAAAGCAAATCGAAGGAGTGACTGAGCTTTGGGTTGTCCTCTCTTGGCATTGCGTAGAATGGCTTGATCTCGCTCGGAAAATCGGTTATGAAGTAAAAACCATCTCCCTCTGCAGTTGCCTTCTCCGCTTCAGTGCTGAAGTCTTCGCCCCACTCCATTTTTATTCCCTGTTTTTTGACCGTCTCAACTGCTTCATCGTAGGTCATTCTTTTGAACGGCAGCTCAGGAACCTTTATCTCTACTCCTATCTCCGCCAGCTCTTTCTGGCAGTGCCTGTGAACATAGTCGTATTGATGGTGTATTACCTTCTCAAGTATCTCCATGACGTCTCTATCGTTTGCGAATGCTACTTCGATATCTATTGATATGAACTCGTTTAAATGCCGTGTAGTGTTGTGCTCTTCTGCTCTGAATGCAGGTGCTACCTCGAAGACTCTATTCATCCCGGTTGCCATCAGGATTTGCTTGTAAAGCTGCGGCGACTGGCTGAGAAATGCTTCTCTCTCGAAATATGAAATTGGAAACAGCGCGGTACCTCCCTCTGTAGCCGCTGCGACTATCTTTGGAGTGTGCACCTCGATGAAGCCCTCGCCGAGGAGGTACTCTCTGGTAGCACGCAGCAGCTGGCTTTTGAGTTTGAAAATCGATTGAATTCGGGGGCGCCTCAGATCCATGTATCGCGCGTCGAGACGGGTGTCAAGTTCTGCCGGTACCTTTTCCGTCGGATCAAGGGGCAGTGGCGAATCCGCCGGGTTGATAATCTCAACTTCAGATGGCAGTATCTCAAAGCCACCTGGAGCTTTTGACTCGGCCTTAACAGTACCCATTACCCTTACCACGGATTCGCGACTTATCCCGCGTACTTTTTTGAATAGCTCTTTGTCAACAAGTTTTTTCACAAGCGTAACCTGAACAGTGCCCTCTCTGTCTCTCAAAACTATAAAGACAACTCCGCCCAGATCTCGAACTTCGTGTGCCCAGCCTGTGAGCACCACCGTCTGACCGTTCATATCTGGTTTTATTTTGCTGGAATAAATCGGCTTCATTTTTTAAATCTCTCCTTTATTGAATCAGCGTGAGCATACAATCCTTCAACCTCTGCCAGAGTTATAACTACATCTTTAAGCGCCAGTAAGCCCTCCTCCGTTGCCATTTGAACCGTGGTTTTCCTAGTGAAATGGTCAAGATTCAAGCCCGAGTACAGTCTTGCGTATCCACCTGCGGGCAAAACGTGATTGGCTCCTGAGGCATAATCTCCAAGGGCAGTCGGAGAATAATCACCTATGAATATGGTGCCTGCCTGCCTTATCCTTTTCAATACAGCCCTAGACTCTTTAACCATGACCTCAACATGCTCGGGAGCAATCTTATTAACAAGTTCGATGGCTGTATCAAGATCTCTGGCCAGCAGTATGCGGCTCTGCCTCAGGCTTGCCTCTGCAATTTCTCTTCTCCTTGTCTTTTTCAACTTTGCCCTGAGCTCGTTTTCGACTTTCTCCGCGAGCGCTCGTGATGTAGTTACCAGGATTGCAACTGCATCTGGAGCGTGCTCCGCCTGCGCGAGCATGTCAATTGCTATAAATCTCGCATTCGCTGAGCCATCTGCCAGAATCACGACCTCACTTGGACCTGCTGGAAAGTCGATCTCGGCCACGTTTCTAACGAGCATCTTGGCAGCTGTGACATAGATATTACCTGGACCTATGATTTTATCCACACTTTTAATGCTCTCGGTGCCGTAGGCGAGCGCGGCGATGGCCTGCACTCCTCCGGCTCTGTAAATCTCGTCTGTGCCAGCGATCTTCGCAGCAGCAAGAATTACTGGATCTATAGTGCAATCTTTTTTTGGTGGCGTGCATAGCGCAATTCTTCTCACTCCTGCAATCCTAGCCGGGATAACTGTCATCAGCACTGTCGAGGGGTAAAGGGCACGCCCGCCCGGTACATAAGCGCCAACACTTTCAAGCGGAGTGGTTTTCTGCCAGAGCCTTAATCCTCTAGCGATACTGGTGAGCTGGATTTTTTCACTCTTCTGCTTTTCGTGGAATTTTGCTATGTTCGCCGCTGCCTTCTCAAGCGCCTGCCTTATTCCGGGATTTATTACTTCAAGCGCTCGATCGAGCTCCCCTTTTTCGACTCGAAGCTGCTTTAAATCCGCACCGTCAAACTTCAGTGTATACTTTTTGAGAGCGCCATCTCCATTTTTCTTTACGTCTTCCAGAATCTTCCTAACTTCTCTAAAAACGCTCTCTATCGCAAGCTCTCTCCTCAAAATCCGTCTCAAATCTTCATCTGACAGCTTTAAGATTTCTTCGATCATAGCGAGCCCTTAAAACTCAGTATTTGTTAGAATCGAGAGCTTAAATAAATTGCTCAAAAGAGAGAGTTCTGCTGCCCATACCAATGCTTAAATAGAATAATAGCTCAAAGGAAAATGCTAAATTTAGAATTATGATAAATGGTGATTTCTATGGTTAAGATGTGGTATGATAAAGATGTCAGTCTCGATCCGGTTAAAAATGAGGCTGTCGCTGTGATTGGATTTGGCGGCAGACAGGGACATGCTCAGTCACTAAACCTTAAGGACTCGGGGCTTAATGTCATTGTAGGGGCTGAGCCGAAAGAGGACTCGAGAAAGAGGCACCCTGGTAGGGAGAGCAGCTGGGAGCGAGCTGAAAAAGAGGGTTTTAATGTTTACACCATTGCTGAGGCTGTCAGAAAAGCAGACATAATACTGTTCTTGGTGCCGGACACAGTAGCGCCTTCTGTTTACAGGAAAGAGATTGCTCCAAATCTCCGCAGCGGTCAGGCGATTAACTTTGCGCACGGTTTCAACATCCACTTCAAGCAGATAAAGCCCCCTAGAGATGTGGATGTTACGATGGTTGCACCTAAGGGACCAGGAGATAAAATCAGGCAGACCTACGTCGACGGCTTTGGTACTCCTGCGCTTGTCGCGGTGAAGCAGGATGCAACAGGTCGTGCTTGGGAGCGCGTGCTGGCAATAGCAAAGGGAGTGGGTGCAACTCGACCAGGTGTTGTTAAAACTACATTTAAGGAGGAGACAGAAACAGATCTGTTCGGCGAGCAGGTGTTCCTCTGCGCAGCGCCATTTATAAAGATGATGGCTTTTGATATTCTGGTCAGTGCAGGTTACCAGCCGGAGGTGGCTTACTTCGAAGTCGGACATGAGCGCAAGCTGCTTGAGGACATCGAGTTTCAAAAAGGGCTCACCGGAATGTGGAATGCATGCAGTGAGACCGCTCGTTACGGCAGCTTAACAAGAGGCCCATTGATTTACCGTGGCGAGGTTAAAAAGGCAATGAAAAAATGCCTCAAGGATATTCAGAGAGGCAGGTTCTCGAAGGAGTGGATGGAAACCTGGCAGAAGCAGGGTAGAAAAGCTTTCGAGAAGCCGCTGGGTAAGGCAGGTAAGCACAAATTCGAAGTCACCGGCAAAAAGCTTCGAAAGATGATGTGGCCTGATATGGAGACTGAATAGAGTCTCTTTTTTTATCAGGTACAAATTTTTAGCTCTGTAGAAATCCTATTTTTTCTATAAATTTGTTTAAATAGGGAATCCCCTAATAAATCCGTTGTAGGAT
>CAZVYP010000079.1:0-7152 GCA_964631075.1 uncultured Methanocellales archaeon | reverse complement strand
AACAAAACCAAATCCAGATTCAAGCAGCCACTGGATTGAGAGAATCAGTTGAGACAGTATCTTGGTGCCGCCAAGTGCGATGAGAAATGAGTGCTTTTGAAATTTTTGAAAGGCTTTTAAAAGGAACATTCGCAATTCAAGCTCGGATTCAAAGTTTTCTACCATTTCTAATCCCACCAGTTCCTTGAGGTGAATATCTCTGCCTTTTTCAATCAGAACTATCATATCACCATGTCGCTCCAGCAGCTCAGCTTTGGATATTGGAAACTTGATGCCTGAAATGTTGAATCTGCGCATCTCCTGCCTCGGTTTGCTATGCTGATTTACTGCCAGGCATATAATTATTTCGTACACCGTCCTTTTCCCGCAGTATCCTCAGTATATTCCCGCTCATCACCGCTTCCCTCTCCTCTTTCCTGAGCAAAGCAAAATCGGTCTGCTGAAGCTCTCCTCGAATGCTACCGAAGGGCGAGTCTGAGCCGTGGAGCACTCTTTCGATGCCCACCTCTGCTATGCAATCCTGAATTATCACTGATGATGAAAGAGCCGTGTCGAAGTAAACATTGTTTGACTCCTTCAGCGTTTTCCACCTGCTGCGTAGAACCCGCAGATCGCCTGCTTCGTAGTGGGGATGGATGCCCATGTGTGGTATTATTACGTTCAGATCTGCAGGGCAAAGACTGATAAACTTGCACAATGCTTGGAATCTGTCCTCGATCAGCACATTTAAACTTGCACTTGATATCTGCTCAATCAACTGCTTAACCGCATCCCACTGCCAGCCGGAGTAATATATATCGGCAAGGCAGTGCCACTTCGCACCGTAGAACTCCCCCTGATTTTCAGGCAGCTTTAAGTCCAGGCTGATCGAGCAGTATGGATAGAACTTTATCTCCTTCTCAGCCTCAGCACTTTCAAGGACATAGGCATTCGCAGCCTCAAATCCTTTGCCTTCGAGCTCGCCTTCTCTTACCCACGGCATTATCACTGCCTCTCCTATCCCGGCTTCTTTAAGCTCTTTTTTAATTCGATCGACAGGATTGTTAACCGGGCATGCGTGTATGTGAGAATCGATTATTCGCTGCAAGTTCTTACCCCATATTTTTAGCTTATCCTGTCTTCTCCCTTCATAACTTTTGTCGTCCGAATTTTTTATTAAGCTAAAATCTAAAGTTATAAACTATGAAGCCAGATGTGTTTTTTACCAGCGCACGCGCGCCTGTTGTGGAGCTTGACAAGTGGTATCAGCCAGAGCTTAGCATGGTGAATAAGCTTGAGAAACTGATAAACGAAAGCGGGATTCTGGACTTTGTCGAGCGGGGAGACGCTGTTGCTCTGAAGACGCATTTCGGGGATAAGGGAAACACAAAGGCCTTGCGCTCCGTATTTGTTAGAAAGGTTGCCGAGCTCGTGATAGAAAAAGGCGCCAGGCCATTTGTTACAGAGACGACCGGTCTGGGAATGACTCGAGATCGAAACTTCGCAATGGGAAGGATTCGAATTGCCAGGGAAAATGGCTACACTTACGAAACTCTTTCAGCGCCGATAATCATCGCAGACGGCTTGAAGGGACTCGACTACGTGGAAGTTGAAACCAGGGGTCTGCAGCTTAAAAGGGCGTACATTGCGAAGGCAATTGTAGAAGCGGATAAGATCATTTCGCTGGCGCACTTTAAGGGCCACTTCAGAGGCGGCTTTGGAGGTGCCATCAAGAACCTGGGTGTTGGCTGCGTGGCAAAGCCCAGCAAATATGACATTCACATCCACGATCCTCCAAAAATTGATCCAGAGAAATGCAACAAGTGCGGCGCATGCGTGCAGATCTGCCCGGCAAAGGCGATCTCAATCAAAAAAGGCAGAATTACCAGAGATGGTGGAAAATGTGTCCGCTGCTCCGGGTGCTCGGAAGTCTGCGAGCGAAATGCAGTTGAAGCGAAGTGGACTATCGGAAGGGACATAGCGGAGCGAATAGTTGACTGTGCAAAGGCAGTGATCGACTACAAGGGCAAAGAGAACTTCGCCTATCTGAATTTCCTGGTGGATGTCACACCTCACTGCGACTGCCACCCGTACTCCGACGTGCCAATAATACCGGATCTGGGTATAACCGCTTCAAGAGAAATCCTTGCAGTTGAAAAAGCCTCTGTCGACATGGTGAACAGAGCACCCACTATTCAGGGCTCACTTGCAAGCCTGCGCAAAGAGACAGAGGATAAGTTCCACACCACCTTCAACTGGAATCACTCCAAGTACCAGCTTGAGGCTGCAAAGAAAATTGGAATGGGCTCGTTCGATTACAGATTGATAAATGTGAATTGAAATCAGAAAAAAATAAGGGCTGGATAGAGATGCGCTGAGATGAGCTCGCTGTTACAGCTCTTCCACTCTATACAGGCACGAGATGTGGTCGCAGAAGCCAGCTCCACGCGGGGTTAGCTTGTAGTAGGCTTTGCCGCTCCTCATCTCTTTTTCTACGAATAACGCCTTTTCCAGCACGTCCATCTGGTACTTTGCCATTGCATCGCTGAACTTGAACTCCTTTTTAATTTCGTCTAAGCTCTTACCAAAGCCGATGACCCCCAGAATCGCCCTCCTCATCCTGTTGTTGGTGGCGTCCAAACCACGTTCGTGATCGGTTTTCCAGTCTGCTATCTTGCCCTCTTTGAACATCCTGTCCTGCCATTTCTTCAATTCCTCAAGAGAAAACATAACCATAGATTATAGGCCTCCTGTTAGAAATTTTGAAAAGGAGAATATTTAAATTTTTTGTCCCCAGAATACAAATGGCTTTATTAGAGATGAGCGCAAACAGGCTTGTTCAGGTGTGGGATTAATTGAGTATATCCATATTAATTCCGTGTTTCAACGAGGAGAAGAGAATTGAGACTGCGCTTAACCGCCTTGTTGATTTCGCCGGGAAGAATCATGACTATGAAATCGTTGTTGAAGAAGACGGATCTTCTGATTTAACGCCCGTGATTATAGACGGATTCGCTGCTAAGTGTCCTTTTGTCAGGAGTGTTCACGGTGGTGGCGCTCGTTTGGGAAAAGGAGGCGGGCTCAAACTTGCTGCGCTGAACTCAACGGGAAAAATAATTGTAACAACCGACGCAGATCTCGCTGTGCCTCCTGAAGAATTTCCGAAGCTCGTTAAAGCAATCGAAAATGGTTATGACATCGTGATTGCCAGCAGACAACATAGAGACACTGAGCTTGATAAACATGCACCGTTCAAGCGGCGCTTGCCTTCGAGGATTTTTAATCTCTTTGTAAACGTTCTCTTTGGCTTTGCAATAAGGGATACCCAGAGCGGCACCAAAGCATTCAGAAGAGAGATTTTTTTTGAAGTTCAACCGACCATTTCTCTGGATTATGCTATGGATGTGGAGATGCTTGCGAGAGCTAAGAAGCGAAATTTCAGGATAAAAGAGATAGGTGTGCATTATATTCATGGCGAGTTTAGCAGGTTTTCAGTGCTTAAAGACGGAAGCAGAATGATAAAGGACGTAGCCAGAATCTGGCTGGGCTACATTACCGGTAGAATGTGATTTTCATGGATGAAGAAGTTGATCTGAAGAAGAAGTTCTGGAATGTGAAGACCTTTGTCTCATTTCTCATTGCCTTGATAATTCTCTATATGCTTTTCTCCCGTGTAGACATAGGCAGAACCGCTAAATTGATTGCAGGTGTAAATCCGTTGCTGTATATTCTTGCCTTTGCAATCTACTATTTATCCTATCCGGCGCGCGGGCTGCGTTGGAAAATATTTTTAGAAAATGCCGGATTCCAGAAAAAGTGGAGTGACATCACTGAAGTGCTGTTTTTATCGTGGTTTGCAAACTGCCTTGTACCAGCAAAGCTGGGCGATGTTTACCGCGGCTATCTTTTGAAAAGGAACTACAACTTCTCAGCCTCAATGGCGCTGGGTACAATTTATGTTGAACGGATGTTTGATTTCATATTGCTGATATCACTGCTTGTGCTTTCCGGACTTGTAGCATTTGGAGACAAGATACCGGGTGACATAGTTTTTGCCATTGAAATTGCCATCATGCTTGCCATTTTACTGCTCATAGGCTGGTTTTTGATCATCCAGAGAAGTATCTCCATAGCCAGATTTTTTCCACCACGTGCGAGAGATCTCTTCTTGAGATTTCAGGATGGCTTGAGTCACTCTGTATCTCCTGCAACAATTTCAGCTATCCTTGCCTATACGGTATTCATTTGGCTCGTTGAGAGCGCAAGACTCGTTCTCGTCACCAGGGCGATTGGAATCGAGGTTTCCATCGCAATGATAGCATTCGTGGCACTTTCCGCTTCACTGCTCACATCCCTACCGATAACCCCTGCCGGTCTGGGCGCAGTTGAGCTTGCGATGGTAGCGCTATTAGGCCTCTCAGGTGTGGATGCGACCACAGCTATGTCGATTGCTTTGCTCGATCGCTTTATAAGCTACTGGAGCATTCTCATATTCGGAGCACTGCTTTACATTAAGAGTAAAAAAACCCAGTAATATTATTATATGTCTAAAACTATAGGAGTAGACGATGAAGCCAAAATTGCTAATCACGTCGGTATTACTCGCTTTTCTTGCTGGTGTGCTTGCCTTTGGATGTGTGCAGGAACCTGTTAAGCCCACACCCACTCCGACTCCAACTGAGACGCCGTTTTATACCCCTATTTCCACGCCAACTCCTTTGCCTGCAACTCCAACTCCCGCTGAGGAAGGGAAAACAATCTGGATAGAGAGCTACTCTTTCCAGCCACGTGAGATAACCATCAAGAGCGGAACCATGGTAGTCTGGAGGAACTGGCTCAGGGACAGATATGAAGATGTCGTTATAATCGGAGAAGATAACTGGAAATCCCCTTCATTCGGATATGGAAAAACTTGGAATAGAACATTTTACACACCGGGTACATACAATTACACCGCGAGTTTCTCCGGCACAGAGCTTAATACGACGAAGGGCGTGATTATAGTAACCCCTTAAATCCATTTTTTTCGCTTTTTTCGAATCCGAAACTGCGATAAATATATAAGCATGAATGTTATACTACGCTTTGAGGGGATTAGCTTGGTATACAAGATCTATGGTCTGGAATATCTGGGGAAAAAAGTTCAAAGTAAGAATAAGAATTTAGCGAATAGCGAGGCAAAGCGATTTGTTATTCTCAAAGTAACGGACAAAATGCCAACCAGGGAGGACGTTGTATCCGCAGCAAAAGCAAATTTAAGAGTTAAAAAAGCCTGGGTAATGCAGATGGATGGTAACAAGTGGAGAAAAGTAATGGAGAAAATGTCAGTTAATTGCTAGTTAACATTTTCTTATTTTTACTTTTGATTTATGACCGATCTTGAAAGGGAACTTGTTAAATCATTTAACGCCTTTTTTGAAGAAAATAAAATCAGGGGAATATCCTATCGCATAAAGCAGCACAGATTCTCAAGTCAGTTTCTTGACATTCTCGTTGATTCTCTTGATCCTGATTACTACCTGGGCATAGAGTGCAAGAGCATTTCAACCGAGAAGGGCGCGGCCTCACTCTATTTCACCCAGCACTTCAGCAGAGACAAAAATGGGGAGCATCAGATAGACCGCATCTCCAGATTTCTGGAAAAATCCGGAAGAAAAGGCCTGCTGATAATTGAGCTTAGAGAGGGAAAGGGGAGAGCGAGAGAGGCATATGCTATAAAGTGGCAGGCAATAGAAAAGAGATACAGAGAAAAAAAGCCTGGTTTCAAAGTCGAGGAAATTAAGCATTTTCCAAAGCTGCTGAGAGTAAAAGGAAGCTACGTTATAGATAAAATGCTCTGGAAGTAGACGGCAGGAATTCCGCAGCTAAATCTCGTGGAAAATGAAGTACACTCCGACCAGAATCAGAATCAGCCCTGATATCTTTCTTATCGCCTGGCTGTACTTTGATAGCGCTGATATATATCTGGTCGAAAAATTTGAGGCATAGGCAACGACAAGCAATGGCAGAGCGAGACCGAGAGAATAGATAAAGAGCAGAAGAGCGCCATTGGCCAGGCGTCCCTCTGTTGCAACAAGCATTAATATACTGCCAAGTATAGGACCGGTGCACGGAATCCAGCTAATACCGAGGAAAAAGCCAAAAAGAATGCCGCTTGACGCTTTTGAGGGATCAACCACAAGTCCGATTCTAAAAGGCAGCATGTTACGCAGAGAAGCAGATTCAAAAATAAGAAGCAGCCCGAATAGCACTATTATAAATCCTGTAATCAGCTTTATTTGAAGTAAGAACCTGGATAGAGCAAAACCAAGAGATGCGAGCAAAATGCCGAATATGGTAAAAGCGATCGAAATACCTGTCACACATTGCAGCGGCTTGTACTTACCACCTGAAGTGCAGTACGCAGCGACCGCTGGAATAACGGGCAGTATGCATGGTGCCAAAAAGCTTAAAAAGCCTGCGGAGAATGCCGCAATCGGGCCGAGCTCAGCATCAAGCATATCTCCATTTCAATAGGCACAGGTCATATTTATATCTATAGACGGAAAAAATCATCACTGCCATGACAGTAGAGAACCAGCGAGTGATTAAAAACATTGAGACAATGGATGGGCGAAGGGTAAACGTAAAGCTCGCTATTGAAGAGCTGAACTCCAGAATCAATTTCCATATACGCAAGCTTGAAGCGCAGGATGAGATAAAAGAGCACCTTAAAGCCACGCTTGTCGAGTGCCTCGACGTAATTAGCCCAAATTATCCCCCGGATGACTCCTCAAAGGGCTTTACCGGAATCGAATATTGCATTGATGAAGACCTTGAGAACCTTGAGATTTTCTTCAAAAAATTTTGCCCTCTATTCATAAAGATCTGCAAAATCCTGGGAAAAACATACTTCCCTGTGGACATTCAGTCCACTCGCAAATATCACCTGGCAGATGGAATTTATCTTGTAGTCAGGGTGAGCGAATACCCGCAGGGCAACAACCTGCTCGACTTCCTCGAGAAATTCTATCGAAGCGATGCAGAGGAGTCAAAAAATGTAGATCTGCGCGATGACGGCGACCATGTGTTGATAGATCTGATTTTTGTTCACTCGATCAAAGTCGAATGGAAGACAACCATAGCATGCGTGGAAGATATAGAGGTGGGGAGAAAGCTGAACGAGCTGTTCCT
>CAZVYP010000078.1:0-7208 GCA_964631075.1 uncultured Methanocellales archaeon | reverse complement strand
TATAAGATGGACTTCGCAAATCCCAATCTCATGGATATCACCTATGTGCCATCCTATGACTGGGGAAATAATCCATACTCTGAAGGAAAAACCTGGAAGTACAACCTCACCCAGACCCAGAGCAATGCCACGATAAAAAAATCAGTTGAATTAACAACCAACTGTGCGATCGGAAAAGAAACCATCACAGTTCCAGCAGGCACCTTTGAAGTCTATGTAATTGAAAACAAAATGAGCGACCCGGTAAATGGCAATCTCGTTTCAAATAGCAAGTACTGGATCTACAAGAACGAAAGCATTAATTCTGTCATAGTGGTTAAGACGGAATCCTACAATGTAACATCAGGCGCACCAACCGAAACCTTGTCCCTCAATGCCGCCTCACGACCAGGAATACCGAAACCGACCCCGCCAGCACCCACACCCACGAAGCCAGCACCGGGATTCGAATTGATAGCAGCCGCAATTGGCGTGACAGCCGCAATAAGCCTGTGCAAGCGAAGATTCTGAAACTGGAAAGCTGAAATCATAAACTCTTTCTTATTTTTTAATGTTAGATGTGAACGAATAAAGTTTCTCTTTCGCTCACCAGAGCTGTCCGCTGAGTATCGCCTTGGTCTTGTCCGTGGTGCTCTGCATTAATTTGCGTATTGTAACGGTGTACATGCCTTCTTCGTCTTTTTCCGGCTCTTCGAAGATTGCCTCCACTCCGAGTCTGCGGAGGTGTAATTCGAACTGGTCGATTGTTTTTGGATCTCGCACTCTGATGTGTGCGTTTTCGGTGATCTGCTCTCCGTTTTTGCACTTCCTGATGGTCTCGATCATGGGGAGCAGCACGCTTTCGCCAAGGCGGTGTGCCCGTTTGAGTGTTTTCTGCTTTGATTCGTTGAAGTCAACCGCTTGAAATCCTTCTCTTACGATGCGTGAGAAGAAAAAGTCCTGGCCGTATTCGTTGAAAAACTGGAAAGCATATCTTAAATCCGCGCAGTTGCTTTCTGAGGCAGTGTATTTTATTGGAGGTATGATCATTTCAGGGTCTTTGACAACTATTCCTTCTCTTCCGATGCCCCCGAGCTTTTTCACGATCTGGCTTGCTATTTTATAGAGCTCTGCCAGTGGATACTCGCCATAGAGCTTTACGCTTTTTATTCCATATTTCCCCAGCAGCTCTCTTCTCTCTTTTACCGGTATTGGTCTGCCAGTTTCTTTCTCTCTAACGTCGAATATGAAGAAGTCAACGGATTCGACGCCGTACACGTTTTTCGGTACATATGGGTTATCTGGCCCTATCATTTCTCCACAGAGCATTAGCTCCGGGTGCTCTTCGAAGAACTCTGTTCCAAGCAGATCGACTGCCTTTTCTGTTGTGTAGGGGCAGATCAACCCTCCTCTGGTAAAGGCGTATACGCTGTCAAGTGCCTTAGCCATGCGCACGTTGTAGCCGTTCATCTTTTCTTCGATTGCAACTTTATTAAGCGCTGAAAAATTTCTGGCGATTGCTGAAATCGTCATCGCTCGCCGTATTTTGGGAAACCCGCGGACTATCTCAACTTTTTCTCCGCTGGTAAAAATTGCTGTTCCGGTTTCGATGCTGCCCACACCTTTGTCGAACCGGAAGTACGGAGCAGGTTTGAGCACTTTTGCTATAGTCCTTCTTTCGATGAGTCCCCTGAGTCTGAATTCTGGTATGCCCAGTTTTTCCGCGGCTTCCTCGATCATCGGTGCTCACAACGCGTTGATTATGTCTCTTCTTGTTATTATCCCCTCAAGTTCATCTTTCATGTTGAGCACAGGTAAACCGCCGATGCCTGCGTTGAGCATGAGCTTTTTCGCGTCTTCAATGGTGGTGTTTGTTCTCACATATTTTACATCCATTGTCATTATGTCCTCGACGAGCAGCTTCTTAATCCGGCTATCCTGATGTACCCCGGGTACTACGTCTCTGAATGATCTGAATGCTTTTGCAATGTCTGTCTCTGTGACTATTCCAACCAGCTTATTGCCTTCTACCACAGGTATTCTGCCTAGATCTTTATCCAGCATCAGTCTTCTCACGTGCACGACTCTATCGCTTTTTGTTGCAATTAATGGCTCGCTCATTATCTCCGCAACGAACCCATCGAGGTGGATTACTTTGAGTATTTCCTTCGACGTGATCAAGCCTGCGATTTTTTTATCATAAACTGCGAGTGCTTCAAGGTTTTTCATGAGCGCTACTATTTCTTTTATACCTGTGTCGATCAGTATCTTGCTGTATTTATCGCTGACCGCGGTTGAGACGCGAAGCCTCGACGCTGGAATGCTGCCTTTTTTCCTTGAGCCAAGAACTCTGGCTATTTCTCTCAGAGTTATAACGCCTGTTGGCTCACCTTCGCTGACCACCAGCAGCAGTCTTCTCTGCTTCTTCTCCATCAAGTCAAGGGCATTTGAAAGCGTCTCGTTTTTGTCTATCGTATCCGGCGCTATCATTATATCACGAGCTAGCATCATATTTGCCCCCTTGCAATTCCTCCGACAATATCGCTCTTTGAAATCATTCCCATCAGATCCTCATTTTTTACTGTTACTGCATCAACATCTTCTTTAACGATCATCCTGGCCGCATCAACAGCAGGTGCGTTGTCTGAGATTGTGAATAGCGGTGAGGACATTATGTCTTCGGCCAGGAGCATGACTCTCCTGACGTAGCGGTATTGCTTTGCACCTGCATATGATGATTTGCGGGTTATTTTCAATTCTTTCTCCTGCAGTCCCTCTCCGCGCTCTGGATTAAGCTCCACGAACGCGAGATCTGAGAGAGTAATTATACCTGCTGGTGTGTTTTTTCCATCCATCACTATTACGCGGTCCACGCTGTTTTCATTCATCTGATCAATCACGTGATTCACCGAGTGATGTCTGTGCACGGTTACAAATTGCGGTGACATGAGATATTTAACTTTCAAACGGGATTTACTTTGAGAGAACCATTTAACCAGGTCTATCGCGGTCAGCATCCCGATGAGTTTTTCGTTCTCTATGACCGGTAACCCTCTGATGTTGTTTTCGATCATCAGCTCTGCTGCCTGCCTGGCTGTTGCGGAGGGATAGATTGTTAAAGGCTTTTCAGTCATCACAAGCTTGATCGGGATTCTATCTATTGGTCTTCTCCTCCAGCCAGGCTCAGCCTGAAGGAGACGCTGGGTTAAATCTGCCTTTGTAACCATCCCAACCAGATTTTCTTCTTCCACTACTGCGAGTCTTGATATCTTTCGCTTCAGCATCAAATTTCTTGCTCTACCTATTGTATCGCTTGATGATACTGCATAAACAGGGGTGTTCATGATTGTGTCTACTCTCATCATGCAGTCCTCCTACCTGAAAATTGAACTTAAGAAATCTCTCTCGGTAATTATCCCGAGCAGCACTCCATCCTTTATAACTGGAAGGGCGCCGACATCTTTTTTCACCATCAGCCCTGCTGCCTTTTCGAGGCTGTCATCCGGGCTCACAGTGGTGAGATCGGTTGACATTAAAACCTTTACAGGTGTATCAAGCACTTCCTGAATATGGCCAGTTACCAGCTGACCGAATACACTCCCGGTTGCGAAATATCGCAGAATGTCACTTGCTGTGACCATTCCGAGCAAAACGCCGTTGCTGACCACGGGCAGTCTTCTGAAACCTTCGCTTACTATCAGCTTTAATGCCTTTTCTATGCTGAGCGTTGAAGGAGCTGTTATAACATTTTTGCTCATATAATCTCTAACCAACTTATTTTTCACCAGATTCGATCCTATGAAGAGCACATCTCTCTCGGAGATTATGCCCTTGATCCTGTTTTCTTCATCCACAACCGGCAGCCCGCCTGTTTTACGATCCAGCATCAGAGCAAATGCTTCTCTAAGCGAGCCATTTGCTTTTATGGTTATCACATCCTCCTCCATAACCGCACGGACTTCTTCATTTATTGCCGCAAGTAAATTGCCGTTATACCTATTTTGCACAATCTTATGCCTCTCTCCACCCCCGAGGAAGTCAATTATATCGACTGCAGTCACTATTCCAACAAGCCTGTTTGTGCCAGCATCAGCCACTGGAATTCTTCTGAATCCATACTGTGTCATAGTTTTTATAATACCCATAATCGTCATCGTCGGAGGGACAGTAACAACTTCCTTCTGTGCAATTGCCATCACATCGCCACTTCGCTCAGAAACCCTTGACTTAAAATTCAGGGGGCCGTAATCTCTTGTACCGCGTTCAAACATCTCTGCACCTTTCCTGCGAACCGCCACTCTGCCTATTTTCTTAGCGCCTGTTTTTCTCATCATCCAACCACACCTATATATGACTTTATCACATCGTACCGATCAACAATTCCAGTTAGCTTTCCTCTGTGGACAACTGGGATTCTTCCAATATTGTGTTTAAACATCATTTCAGCGGCTGATTTTACAGCTGTTTCAGGAGTAACAGTGAACACTGGAGATTTCATTATCTTCTCAACCTTCGAGGTGAGATTCAGGTTCTTGCGCTCGGCTTCTTTTCCAATACGAACATAGCCGGATTTCACTATGTCCGACCTGGTAACCATGCCTATTACCTTTTTTCTTTTTACCACGGGAAATCCGGATAATCCAAATTCGACTATATTCGCCCAGATCTTGCCAACGTGGTCTTCAGGGGAGCTTACTTTCACGTCGGCTGTCATTATATCCCTGACCTGTATATCTCCCAGCTTATTCAGGTCAATTACTTTAAATATATCCACGATGCTCAGCATTCCTTTTAGCTCTGGATTTTGAGCCGATTCTACCACTGGTATTCGCGTAATCTCTGCCTCGATCATCGCCCTCGCGGCTTTCTCCACATCCATATCAGGTGTGATCACCGGAGTTATGTGGGTAAATCCCTTTACTGTAACATTGGACTTGGTACTGGTAACTTTAAGCACATCCTGGATCGTAATTACGCCCTTTACCCTGTTTTTTCCGTCCACAATCGGCAAGCTTCGAAAGCCAAAGTCTCGCATAAGCTGCCTGGCTTTAGTCAAAAATTCATCTTCCTTGATAAAAACCGGCCTACAGGACATAACTTCTTTTATCTTCATTGAAAGGTCCCCTTTCTATAACCCATTCTTGAGTTCGTCCTTGCAGCTCTCGCAAACATGAGTTCCATCGATTAATTCCAGAGACTCTGAAATTGTGGAGCATCTCTCGCAGATGCCCTGAACAAAATTTTTTCCGACTGATTCGCGTTCGGCCAGATGCTCTCTGTTAATTTCCATCAGTTCCATCAAAGTTTCGTTCATCTCTGCCGATGCCGCTATTACGTCAGTATCGGTAACAATCCCGAGGAGATTACCCTGAGATATCACCGGCAGTCTCCGGATATTCATTTTCACCATCTTCCTCGCCACGTCGATTAAGCCGGAGTCCGGTGAGATCGTAATTAATGGTGACTTCATAAGCCTCGCAATTTTCATTTCGCCAGGCTTGGAATCTACGGCAACTACCTCTCTCACCAGATCGCGCTCTGTTACAATGCCAACTGGTTCTCCCTTTTTCATTACAATTAAGCTTCCCAGATTATGCTCCATCATTTTGCGGGCAGCATCTGATGCGTTTCCATTTATATCTATGGTTATGACGCGTTTTGTCATAATCTGGCTTACTGGTATATGGCGTATACGCTTGACCGGAACAGGGCTCATTTTTACCCTCATCGAAATCTCTGATAATAGTAAATACTTTCTTTGCCTTATCAATCTTTTCGTGAGAGCGCAAAAGACAAATAATATAAATGATGAGATAGAAATTATTTTTAGCTTATTTATAGAAAAATGGCGGGATTTCTCTGGTGTTCTCATAGCGCTTAATGGTGCTGTGAGGCAGTTCAATAATCAGGCTCACTGTCTGATCTATTTTACCACCATAGAAAAGATAGTAGCCTCCAGATTCTTTGACTGAATTCTTGGCTGTAAGATTCGCTCCGTAATCTCTTAAATCTGTAACACTGAGCTCACCGAAGCCATGGAGAGAGCTCAACAGCTTTGGCTCTATCGATTTACCCCCGAATAGCAACAGGTATAACCTGGAAAAAATACTAAGCTGGTATTCCATGTAAATATTTAGGTCAGCACCACTGCTTCGTATAGTAACACTCTTGATGGATAAAAAATTCTCGCCATCTGAGGCATATACAATGCTTATGAGAATGCATAAAAGCATCAGCGTTGCAAATAATTTCCTCAGCATTAATCGATCACTGGTAAACCTTTTTATCAATTTTGTGGTGGACCGCTACTTCGGACTGGTGAATAAAGACCAGACCATGAGCAATACCATGAGCACAAGAAAGCCAACGAAAAATAATTTCTGCTTCCTCTGCGATTTATTAAATTCGTTTTCGCACTCATCGCCGCAATAGAGCCAGTCTCCATCGACTGCCTTACCGCATACAAGGCAGTGCTTGTGAGGCACCACTTTCGTCATCTATATTCCCCTTCTCTACATCGAAATGTCTTAGTATGTGTATCCGCACATATATATTGGTTGCCAATTACATCAAGGACGGGATTGACGTGAAAGTTGTGGTTTCAATCGGGGGCTCGATAATTGCGCAAAGTCTTGATCCTGAGAAATTTGCCGTGTATGCAGAAGCGATAAATGAGATTGCAAAGAAACATCGCATCGTCGTTGTAACAGGAGGAGGCGCAATTGCGCGTAATTGCATAGAGGTCGCCAGGAAACTTGGAGCTGATGAAGCAAGCTGCGATTTGATCGGCATCGACGTTACAAGACTCAACGCAAGGCTTCTCATCTCAGCGCTCGGCGACCAGGCATATCCCGAGCCGCCTGTTAACTATAAAGAAGTTGAAATTGCTCTCTACTCAGGAAAAATAGTGGTTATGGGCGGCGTCGCCCCGGGACAGACCACCGATGCAGTTGCCGCGATACTTGCTGAGTACCTAAAAGCAGACTTGCTGGTTAATGCCACCTCCGTTGATGGCGTGTACAGCGCAGACCCACGCCTGGACCCAGGCGCCAAGAAACTCGACAAATTAAGTCCTGAAGAACTCATCAACATCGTTATGAAGGTTGAGATGAAGGCAGGCTCAAAATCACCGATTGATCCGCTGAGTGCAAAGATAATCGAGCGCTCAGGGATACCAGCCATTATTTTAAACGGAAGCAATCCGCGGAACATTGTGGATGCGATTTTGC
>CAZVYP010000077.1:0-7457 GCA_964631075.1 uncultured Methanocellales archaeon | reverse complement strand
TGATCTTAAACTCGTCGTAGAGAAGGTTAAAAATGGCGAAGCAATAGAGGAAGCAAATGAGGATAAGTGGTGCGGGCGTTTCCTGCTTTACTCCACCAGTCCTAAGTTGAAGTCCTCAACCGTGCTTGAATACTACCGAGGTCACGCAGCAGTTGAGGAAGGCGTTAAAACCCTGAAGCAAACACTTGAAATCCGACCCGTATATCTCTGGAATGCAGATCGAGTTAGAGCCTACATATTCTTAGTGGGAATGGCATATCTATTTCTCAGCGTAATAATGTTCTGCCTCCCCCAGGAGGAACAACGAGTCGATCCAGCTCGATTTGCAGAGCGAAGGCTCAACTTCACAGGCGAAATCACCCGAGACAAACAAGGAAAAAAATTCGTATCAGAACACATAGATGACCTAAACTACATTCTCAATCAAATCGATCAAAAATTCAAAAACAGCCTCTAGGAACACACCTGATCGAACACCAAGGGCCAATCACACAGCTCCAAGCACAACTCCTTCTAAAATAATCCACAAGAAGCACCAACACAAACCCAACCAACACATTTCCCCAAGCAAAACCACAAAAAAATCCCCAACAATACCCCACTTACAAAAAAGTCAAAAAAACATGTGCTAAAGTCGGGATAAAAAGCGAGCCTAAAAAACTAATTGTAGTTATTTTATAGGCTCGTTTTAAAAAAAGAGGCGTTAAACTGGCGGATTTACGCCGAGGCTGGGATTTGAACCCAGGCGCCTCTGACGAGGCAACAGGTCTCGAGCCTGCCGCATTGGTCCGCTTTGCTACCTCGGCCTGTGATCAGAAACATTAATAGCTCTCAAGGCAATTAAATGTTGGGGATGTAAAATGGCAAAATATCGAAAGCGAGACCTGCAGCGAAAGGGAATCAAGAAGGAGAGAGATCTTGAGGAAAAGCTGATTGAAGAAAACCTGCCAGATTTGAAAAACCCGCGAGGTGTGCCCCTATAGTCCTGAAGATAAAAGCAAAAATTTTTTCGGACCGAACTTTTGAGCAGTCTATCGAGGTCGATGAGGTTGAGACCAAGACCTATGAAGAGCTGCTCCTTCTTTTAAATCTCAACCCCGAGGTTTTTATTGTGCTGAGAAATGGCATCCCTGTGCCGCTTGATGCGAAAATCGAAAAAGACGGCGAGCTGAAGATTTTAAGAGTTGTAAGCGGGGGATAGCACCGCGTAGATCAGCTTCCATCAGAACATGGTTACAATAATAATAGCTGATGACGGCTCCTGGAACTCCACTCCTATCGAAAGAGGGCAGAGCTTTACCAAAGAGTTCCCAACCGCAGGTGTGTTCAATTATACGATAAAAGGCGCGAGTGCTGTAAAGGGAAGCATAACGGTCTTGCCGTGATAAAAAATCCTTTTTTTATTTCTCCTCGTCTTAGCTTGTATATTTCGACGAGCAGCCGGTGACTATTTTGCTTGCCTCGATTTTCTCTCTGGAGATTAAAGTCCCTGTTACGAACACTTCCTTATCCGCTGCGAGCTGCACAGGTAGCTTACCGTTGTATTCAACCGAAATATCATTTGAATAATCTGTTAAAACAAAAGTTGTGATTGTGGCGTTTTCCTCCACCGTGCCTTTTTTGACTCTGCCTTTTATTTCAACGATTTTTCCCAGATAGTCACTCTGTTTGGTATCGCTAACCGTGAGGTAGCTCCTGAAGATGTCAACGCCCCACAGACCTGCGAATAAAACTGCTACCACCGCAACACTTGCTATTATTAACTGATTTTTCTTTCTCATTTTTTCTCTGCCTTCACGCTTTTGAGCTGTGCTCTTATTTTTGTCTGCATTCTATGTAAATATATTGCGTAAAAAAGATAGCTGACCCAGACTATTGCAAAAGCGGTGAAAAGGTTTTGAATGCTGCCATCATCCATGTTCATGCTTCAGCGCCCTCCTGCCTGTTCTTTTCAGCTTCTTCAGCCATATTCGCGATTCTGATTCTGATGATTAAGAGCAGGATGAAAAGCATTGTGTAGGCAGCGAGTGAGAGGAAAAAGGTTGCTCTGATTGCACCTCCAGTGTCCCACACAAGGGTTATGTCCGGATGGGAGGCTGGCCACAGCCTGACCGAGATGTAGCTCAGCGGTACCGCGAAGTAGCCGGCGATTCCGAAGACGGCACTGTATCTCGCGCGCTTCTCAGCTCCCTCGGTGGTTGATCTGATCATGAGATAGGCTGCATAGACGAGCCAGAGAAATACCACTGTAGTAAGTCTTGCCTCCCACGTCCAGTATGTCCCCCACGCGATTTTAGCCCAGATTGCGCCTGTAATCGCTGCAAGGGTGCAGAGCAGCAAGCCTATCTCCGCCGCGCAGGCGGCATATACATCCCATCTATGCTCTCTCTTTCTCAGAAACATTATTCCGGATATGAACACTATGGTGAACATCAAATAGGCACCCCAGGACTGGGGAACGTGGAAGTAGAAAATGCGAAAAGCCTCGGGCAGTGGCTCGCCCCTCTCGTCTTTTATCGTCGGGGAGTACATGAAAGTTGCATAAATTGAAGCCATTATGCCTATTACCGTCAGAATTGCGAGAATTTTGTTTAAAGTCTGGCTGTTCACATTATCAGTCCTCGATCACATATTCAAAGCCAAAGTAGGAAATGATTAAAAAGATAATGTCGTAGGTGATTAATATTCTTAACTCAGAGCTTGCATCCAAGACTCCATATCCATGTATAACACTGTTTGACGCGGTAACTGCCGCTACAATCAGCGGGAGCAATATCGGAAGAAGAATGACCGGCAGTAGCATCTCCCTTATCTTCGTATTTATCGCCAGTGCCGAGAGCATTGTTCCGACTGAGACGAAGCCCAGAGTGCCAAGGAATATAACAGGAAGCAGCTCAAGCACCGGTAGAGTGAAGTTGAAGACAAGCATCAGCGGTATTATGAAAATCTCCATAATTAGAACCATTACCAGGTTCGAAATAGTCTTGCCCAGGTAAATTGAACTTCGCTCTACAGGGCAGAGCTTTAATCCCTCGAGGCAGTTCTGCTCCTTCTCCAGAGAGAAAGACCTTGAGAGTCCAAGCAGCGAGGCAAATATAAACGCAACCCACATTACACCGCTTGCATAGTTCTTCAGGGCTTCAGCTCCAAGCTGTCTAAAAGCAAAGCTGAGCACAAGGATTATGAGGAAGGCCAGCAGCAGCATGGAGTTAAGCATCTGCTTGGTTCTGAACTCCGCTTTAAGGTCTTTCCATGCTACATAAAAGCAGGATCTCATACTTAGCCCCCTATAAGCGTCTCATATTTCGCCCTGAATGATTCTAAACCTGGAATCTCACTTTTACCAGCATCATACACGATGCTTCCGTTGCTCAGGATAACTGCCCTGTCGCACATCAGCAGTCCTCTTTCGAGATCGTGCGTGGTCATTATCGTGGTTTTCTCCCTCTCGCTCCCATAGAGTTCAAGCAGGATTTTCTCGAATGTCTTTGAAGCAAGCTGGTCCAAGCCGGTGTAAGGCTCGTCCAGTAGCAAAATTTCCGGCTCGTGAAGCACCGCTCTGGCTATGCTCAGCCGCTGCTTCATCCCCCTAGAATAAGTTGCGACTCTATCGTGTGCGCGCGCTTTGAGCCCAACACGCTCAAGCATCGAGTAAACGCGCTCCTCAAGATTCTCAACGCCATACATCTTGCCGTAAAATGTCAGGTTTTCAAATGCGGTGAGGGTTTCATAGAGATAGGTGTCGTGGGAGATCACGCCTATCTGCCTTCTCACATCCAGAGGGCTTTCTTTAACATTTTTCTCATCAATCAGAATAGTTCCACTGCTCGGGCTCATCAGGGTTGAGATTATTTTTATCAGCGTGGTTTTTCCAGCGCCATTGGGTCCGAATATAGATATGAAAGCGCCCTTTTTCACTTCCAGATTTACATTTTTCAATGCTTGATTTGGGCCAAAGAACTTGGAGAGATTCTGGATTTTAATAATCGCTATCGCCCCTACCGCTGCTTTTTCGACTTCTTCTCCGCACTGGCTTCTCGCGCTTCATACTCGCCCTTGAGCTTTTTATATTCTTCCTCGGACAGATCTCCAGCTTTATAGTCCTCCTCTATTTCTTTCAAAGTCGCTGAGAGCGCTTCAGATTCAGCCTTATATTCGGCGTCATCACCCGGAGTTTTTTTCTTTCCCCTCCAGAAAAATACCAGGACAATTGCAAGAGCGACGATCAAGAGCATTGCCGTAAACAGGTAGGGTGAAATATCCAGTTGACCTGGAGGCTCAGGAGACCTGGTGGGGGTCAGTGTGGCTTTAACCTCGGCAAATTTGATCGAAATTTTTTCCTGGCCATTAAGCACCCGTTGATTTGCAAGAACAGTAATATAGTAGTCTTTAGCTTGAACGTATCTGGATGGCATCATAAAACCAACGTTATCGCTGGTTGTGATGTTAAAATTAGACTGCGAAATTATGACAGCACTCAGGGACTCAACAGGATAAAAAGTTTCAATATTGAATTCAAATTGCTTTTCAAAAAAGCCGGGTGTCATTTCATAGCTGATGGATATGCTCGTAGAGTTCAAAGGTAGAATTGTAAGGTTAAACGAAGCAATATTGCCCTGCCTTTGAAAGTTCAGTGGAATTAACTCCAGCTCTCCAGCTATTTCGTTGATTGAAATATTTATCGCACCGTCCGGGATCCACGCTTTAATAGTACCCGAAAACGACTTATTGCTCTCGGTGGTATAGCTAACTGTCTCGAAAACATTCTTTTCTTTGAGAATATGCAAATTAATATTATGCTCACTCACTACTATTTCCTCTGCTAATGCGATTTGAGTAAGCGTTAAAAACAGCGCCGAGAGTAACCATATTACAATCACAAATTTTAATGCCTTCATTTTTTACCCCTCTTCCTGAGTTCTGCCTGAAACCTGGCTTCGTATTTCGATTTAATATCTTTCTTCTTAACTTTGACTTCGGGGACAATTACCGGCACGCGCTCGATACCTGCGATTATCCCAATGCCAGCGGCCATGACTAATAAGCCGATCCAGATGAGCGAGATAGCAGGCGATACCTTAGCGTACAGAGTTACTATACCGGTGCCGTGACCCGGTGTAAGACCTTTTATGGCTATAAACAAGTCCTCTGAGGGCAAGCGTTTGATGTATGCCTTGCTGTATCCCTGCTCAAACATGTCGATCCAGCGCATGTCATAGGATAGCTTCATCGTCGTCTGATCTAAAAAATTGCCATCCTTATAGATCTCAAGATCTATAAGATAGAAAGTTGAATAGCTGTCTTTATCCTGCGTTACAGCCTTGACTTTAATAGTATATTTTTTTAAATCCCAGCTGCTTCCTGGGGTGAGGGATTTAGTGTCCTCATATGCCAGAGTGGTGCTGAGCACAACGCCGATCAGTATCAGCATAATGCCCAAGTGTATCACATGCGGGCTTGCGTTGCGGAGAGATTGCCTGGGCGCTTTTAAATTGATTAATTTTGTCAGCTTGAATAGAGTGGCAATCAAAGCGAAAATGAATATCGGAAGCGAAGCACTAAGCCATAGGTCGCCGAATATGTTCAGTGTAGCGCTCACTATGCTCAGCACAATGATAACTCCAGTGACAATCAGTATGTTTTGGGATTTGAAGTAGTTCAATGTCATGCAAATGCCGAGCAGTACCACAAGTGCAAATGCTGGCAAGGCAACGCGAGTGTTGAAGTACTCTACTGTCAGATTTATCTTCGATCCCGTTGTTAGCTGAACAATAAGAGGGGTAAGTATGCCAGTTACCAGAATAAGCGCTATAAGCGAGATTACAATGATAGTGAGATACATTGTCCGGCGGTTATCCACGTATTCATAAATCTTCATCAATCGACCTCTTAGAGCAGTTTATATCATGCATAAGAGATATATAACGCATACGTCCAAATTAGATAGCTCAAAATAGGCAGTGGTATTAATATGGATCTCGGCTCGATGTTGATATGGCTCTCCCTTTTTTCCTGTATCATAGCAATCGTGTTTAGAGTGCAGGCATATTCCAATGCTTCATCAAATGCGAGAAAAACGGCTAGGTACAGCGAGCTCGCAGCGTTCGGCTTTTTAACCCTTGCCTCGCTTTTGCTTTTCTACTATTTGCTGGCGGTTGATTACAGCTATCTCTATGTGCTGGACTACTCGAGCGCAGATATGTCCTGGTACTACAAAATCTCCGCATTCTGGGCTGGTCAGTCGGGCTCAATATTACTGTGGGTCTGGCTCACCATTATTGCTTACATGGCACTCGGTTTTACTGCCAGAAAACTGGAGGGTACTCCACTTCTGGATATAACCAAGATTCTGGTGTTAACAGTCAGTCTTTTCTTCGTTTTCCTTTTAATCCTGAAAAGTCCGTTCGAGCCCACTCCGAGCTACTATGGAAGTGGTGTAGAGGGCAAAGGGCTCAACCCACTTTTAAGGAACTTCTGGATGGGGATTCATCCCCCGGTGCTCTTCATAGGCTATGCGGCTTTCACAATTCCATATGGTGCAAGCATAGCATACATCTTTACGAAGGACAGTCGCTGGGCGCATATTTCGAGGCTCTGGAGTCGGGTATCGTGGCTCTTTTTAACTCTGGGTATAGGTCTGGGAGGCTTCTGGGCATATGAAGAGCTTGGATGGGGTGGTTACTGGGCATGGGATCCCGTGGAAACTTCCTCGCTGATACCATGGATAACTGCAACTGCATTTTTGCACTGTCAGGCACGATTCAGCAAAAAAGAATACAGAGTGGCTGCACCGCTGCTCGCAATCACAACTCTCACTCTGGTGCTCTTTTCCACATTTCTCACCCGCGGAGGAGCTCAGTTCGTATTCAATCTCCACGCCTGGGAGAGCTCGGATGTAGGTCCAAGCGTACTAATATTCCTGCTGGCAATCGCTCTTTCAGGAGCATATTTGATATTAAAGCATTTCAAAGATCTGCCAGAAGAGGAACCAGTTAGAGATTAAAAAGCACCAGGGAATAAAATGTGCCTGCTGACCGCGAAATTCCTCAAAGTGATAGAAGAAAGATTTGAAGGTGATGAAAGGCTGGAAAAACCCCTGGAAGTGAAAATCCGTGATAAGAATAATTACACCATCGGCACAGCGAATATCTACTTCAAAGACCAAGCCCTTTTCCAGGAACTCGCTGGATATGCGGAGCAGTTTTTAATCGATTTTGCCAGAGCAAACGGGGAAATCCAGATAGCAGATATCAGGGCTGGAAAAAACATTGACCTTGGAATAGAGCAGGTCAGGATACTTGATGGAAAATCTTTTGAGGTCTACTGCTATGAATGCCTCTCAATTGCGTTCATAAGAATAATCCTCGAAGAAGGCATATTCTACAGGCAAAAATGGGCAAGCATAGACATAGATGAAATCAGGAACACACCCTGGTTCTCAGAGGAACTTGAAATAA
>CAZVYP010000076.1:0-7478 GCA_964631075.1 uncultured Methanocellales archaeon | reverse complement strand
GAGCGGTGATGGGCTTCTCAGACCGCGTAATCGTATTAGACCAAGGAGAGAAAATAGCTGAGGGCAAGCCGGAAGAAATTGCAAACGATATAAAGGTAATAGAAGCATACCTAGGGGAGAGATACATACTATGAGGTGTCCACCATGCTTGAAGTGAGAAATATAAATGTCTACTACGACGGAGTACAGGCTTTAAAAAACGTCTCGCTGAGCGTGGCTAAAGGAGAGATCGTTGCCATAGTCGGCCCAAACGGATCGGGTAAAACCACGATTCTGAAGGCAATCCAGGGTTTACTGCACCCCGTGTCCGGAGAGATCATATTTCTTGACAAAAGAATCGACTCACTCCCGCCTCATGAAATCGTGGAAATGGGCATCACATACGTGCCAGAGGGAAGAAAAATATTTCCCTACATGACAGTGCTTGAGAACCTGGAAGTCGCGGCTTACACTGAGAGCGCCCGCACAAGTAAATACGAAACACTCAAGTTGGTGTACAGCCTGTTCCCGATGCTTAAAAAACGAGAGAGCGAGACTGCAATGAACCTCAGCGGGGGAGAGCAGCGAATGCTGGCAATCGGACGGGGAATGATGACCGGATCGAGACTGCTATTGCTCGACGATCCATTCCTCGGACTTGCGCCCAAGATAATCTCCTGCACCTGCGACATAATTCGCGCGATAAGCGCGCGGGGGATAACAATACTCATCGTAGGGCAGCACGTAAAGCAGATCCTGAACCTCGCCAGGCGAGCTTACATGGTAGAAGAGGGGAGGGTAACACTTGAAGGGAAGGGAGAGGAACTTATGGTGAATGAACACGTGAAGAAAACACTGCTCGGTTTTTAAAGAGAGTGAGAGCATGGAAAAATATCATATCCTGACCAAAGAGGAGGCAGACTTCGAACATCACCAGAAACACGACTGCGTGCTCTGGCACAACAGATACACAGGTGCACAATACGTGGACTTCCTCGACGGCGAGCTTTTACTCCTTGACGGGCTTAAAATCGGGAAACTCAAGCACTGGAAAGCAAGCAAAAGAGAGATCGAAATCGTAAAAAAGATATTTGGAATAAGTAGCATCGATGAGAAAAACATTTACATCCTCTACAATATCACTATAGACCCGCTGTACAGAAGAAAGGGACACGGAGTGGCATTCTACAACATCTTCCAGGAACAGAAAAAGCAAGAGGGATACCTATACCTTGCAGCCTGGAGGGTAAAACGCGAAGAAGCCCTGAATTTCTTCAAAAAAATGGGCTTTGACTTGAGGAAAGTGCCGGAGACAATCTACCCTGATTTAGGCAGCATAGGACTGAGAAAAATAGCTTGAGGTGAGAAGAAAAAATGAAGAGCATAGAAAGAATATCGGTGCAGACAATCGCCGACAACTATATAGACGTTTTCGAGCCAGCCACTGAGAATATAAAGAGAATAGCCGCAGGCGAGCTAAAAGAGCCATTGATAGGCGGACACGGACTGGCATTTCTGATAGAAATTCCCGGCAGAAAGATTTTGATGGATACCTCAAACTCCCCACAGGTGCTAATGCACAACCTGAGAGCCCTCGGAATAAATGCAGATCAGATAGATTACATAATCATAAGCCACGGACACCCGGATCACTACGGTGGTTTAGAGGCTTTTTTGAAAGCCCGAACAAAGCCGATTGATGTGTACACACACCCCGATGGCTTCTGGCCAAAGTATCTTGCAACCCCCAAGGGCAAAACACCTCCATGGACATTTGAAAAGCAGAAATACGAAGCCCTCGGAGCAAACTTCAAGCTCACACGAGAATTCAAGGAAATCGAAGAAGGCATGGCTTTGACGGGTGAAATCCCGAGGAAAACAGACTACGAAAAACCAATGATGGGCGCTAAAACAATCAAAGCAGGAGTCGACCAGGACGACCTTATTCCGGACGAGCAAGCCCTGGTGGCAAATATCAGGGATAAAGGACTGGTAATCGTCTCAGCCTGCTCACACCCCGGCATAATAAACACGATCAGATATGCGCAGGAAAAAACAGGCGTCGAAAAAATCGCAGCAGTAATCGCAGGCATGCACCTCGCACCAGTAAAGCCAGACGTAATCGAAAAAACCGCAAATGCACTCAGGGAAATCAACCCCGGAATAGTCATACCCGCCCACTGCACAGGCTTCAAAGCAATGAGCAAGCTATCACAAACAATGCCAGCGCAGTTCGCCATCAACACGCTGGGCGCGAAAGTGACGATATAAGAGCGCAATACGAATCAACGGCACACAATAGCAAAGAGAGACCCTGGTTTCCCCTCTTGACTCCCCTTCCACTCACACCCAACAAGGCCACTACTCTATTTCAATACTACACTAGTCCTATTCGAACCAGTTTTTTGTCTTTCCATTCCAGCCAAGCTTGACATTATTTCAATACTACACTATAGTCAATGACATAAGTATTTGACCATATTTAGTTTGAATCTTGTTGTCCGTATGTATTTTGTTAGCTGGCTTTTGAACTGCTTGTATGTTGGGTGATAGGTTGCGCCGATTGTGTTTTTGGCTTGGCGCCAGGGTTTTTCGCGTAATTCTGACCGGTTATCCGAAAGCCTGGAGATTACGTGACCTATCCGCTGAGGCGGGAGTTTCTCTCCGCTGGGCAGGGGTTGTTGCTAATGCGTTGATCCGTGAGCGTCTGGCAGCGCGAGAATCGTCCCGTTCTGAGATCAAACTTATGTCTCCCTATGATCTTTTGCGTCGCTGGGCGAATTTCCATAACTTTGTCGCGAACACTGAATTCCTGGAGTATTACACGCGAGAAAAGGATGTCTCCAGGTTTCTGGACTCGTTCAAAGGAAAAAGCGGTCCGGAATACGCGGTTACTGGCTTGGCTGGAGCTTTGAAAGTTGCGCCTTATGTTCGTCCTGCCAATGTGCACGTTTATGTCAGAAAGGAAGAAGATGCTGAGAAGTGGGCGATGTTGCTTAAACTCATGCCGATTGAGGACGCCGAAAATGGGGAAAATTAGACCGCCATTGACACCAGTAGATTGAAGTGAATCACTCTTTGAGTTAATATCACCCGCCATATAGGTGTTTTAATTTTAAGGGTGGTCATTTCTTATCCCCTTACAACAATGTGTTCTGATATTTATCCACCTTTGCCTCAGCCTTCCCATAGCTCTCCTTTCGATAAAGGAGCCCTTGTATCATCTGCTTCTCCTTATCTCCCTCCGGCAGCACTTCTGAGATTGCCTGCGTGAAGGCGCGCTTTAAATATTCTGCTCCTGTAATTTTTCTTGCAGCCACAAATTTAAAAGCGTGTCTGGAGATACACCGCGTCGCTTGGCAAATGCCTGAATCTTTGCGGATAATTCTTTGTCAACCGTATAGTATATTACTTCTGATTGTATATCGACTTCAAATTTAGCGGGTCTTGTTTCATTCCAGTATTCAGATAAGTCATGTGTATCCCAGAACTCACCAATTTCTTTGTAGCTTTGTGCTTTGGATATGGAACTTTTATTTTTGCTCATACTTCTTCCTTTCTGCACGTGTCATGTCCCGTGCGGATGTGATAAGTGCATGTTTATTTTTTTTGTATATAAAGAAGATAATTAGATTTCGTCCAGTGTTTGTCTGACCAAGCGCTGCATATACATTTTCTTTCGATTGCAGCCCTTTTTCAACATAACGAAACATTGGATTGTTAGTGAAAACTTCCCGTACTTCATACTGCTGAACGCTATGTTTTCGTTCAAGTTTATCAATAATTTTTTCGTACCAGATAAAACCATTGATTTTCAATATACACCCTTCTCTTTCTAAAACAATGTCTTATGATACTTATCAACTTTTGCCCCTTCTTTATCGTAACCAGTCCTGCCAGACAAAAAGCCCCGAATCATCATACAAGCAGCCATTTCCACAGAGGCACACATTTTATTTTCCCGACTTCTCCTTCATAATCCCAGGTAACCACAATCAGATTTTTACATTTCAAATCATCCGAAGCTTTATGCAGAGCCTTTATCTCCCTCTCCTTGATCTCATCTTCACCGGAAGCATAGCTCACCTGAATAAGCTGCTTGATTGCATCGCCTTTTTTCACTGCAAAATCCACTTCTCTCTGCTGGCTATCTTTCCAGTAATACACGTCTCCTGCATTGAAATACGATCTTCGCCTTTGCAGCTCAATTGCCACAAGGTTTTCCATCATCTTGCCTGAATCCTGCGAGAACTTGAAGGCAATATTGTTAATAATCCCGGTATCTATGCAGTAAACTTTCCTCGGCGAAATGACCTGCTCTTTCAGCTTAAACGAAAATCTTTCTATAACGAAAACCAGATAGGAAGACTCCAGATAACCCACGTAGTCTTTCACCGTGTGAACGTTCTTTATCGAAGTAACTTCACTCAGTTTCTTGAAGGAAAATTCACCCGAAAAATTTGAAATCATATATCTCGTAAGCTCAGAAAAACTCTTCCTGTTTCTAATTGCATATCTTGAGATAATATCCTTATAAACAATATCCCCGTATATCCGGGAGACCAGCTCTCTCCCGAACACATAGGCCTCAGGAAAACCACCCAATTTAATGTATTCCCTCAGAGCATTCTTAATCTCAGCAATACTTTTCGTCGAAAAAAGATCCGGCTTCACTCCGTTTAAATCTAAAAATTCTCTGAAAGAAAATGGATACAGCGTAAAATCCAGGTACCTGCCGGTTAAATGCGTTGCAAGCTCACCCGATAAAAGCTTTGCATTGCTGCCAGTTAAAATCACTTTTTTAGTTCTACGGAGCCTGTTAGCAAACAGCTCCCACCCGGGAACGTTTTGAACTTCATCAAACAGAAAAAACTCCAGATCCGAACCATATAGCTCATAAAACGCTTGCAAAACCTTATTCAACTCATTTGCCTCAAATCCATAAAACCGTTCATCATCAAAATTAATGTAGCCAAAATCACGCTCCTTCAGAAGCATCAGAGAACAAACGGATTTCCCGCACCTCCTCACCCCCAGAATCGCAAGAATATTAGGCTGCATAAGGGCATTTCCAAGCTTCTCCCTCGGCACTTCTCGCTCAATCAGCCTCTTCTTCTCAAAAATACTCTCAATCTCTTCCCTCTGATCGCTAATAATCCTCTTAATCTCTTCAATATCCACAGTATGCATAACGACAGATAACCTTAAAAAGCTTGCTATTATAATGACATATTTTTGAATAAAAGCATGATGTTATAATGATATATAATGGTTATGTCACGGTGTTTTCTTTGCTGCTGAGGTCAGGTTGAGTTTTGCATATGGAGCATTGCGATGCACTAAAAACTTAATTTTTCGTGTATTACAATGCATTAATTAATAATGTTCAACTTTAAGCGCAACTTTTATTTATCCCTAATGTTGAGTTTTGTTCTGGATGGGGATGGTGAATGAAGAAGAAGCTATGTGCGATTTGTAATTCGAGAGTCGCCGCGAGATCCTGTCTTCGTTTTGAGAGCGAGGTTTGCTCGAGGTGCTGCGGGAGCACGAGAAGTCTGCGGGAATGCAATGCTGACTGCGAGTATCTTAAGCCGCTGGTGTTGAAGGAAATGGAGAGAGGTGGAAGGCTGCCGTTCTACAGAGTGCTGAGAACCAGAGCACCGGGCAGTGTCATTGTAATTGTTTCGAGGGAAAAGGCGAATGGAGAGCTGCAGTTCATCGATGTGCTTGTGGATCTGTGGAAGATGGGGCTGAAGGATTGCTGTGGAGCGCACGAGATTTCAAAGCACGAGTTCAGCGAGCACCTCAGTCTGGCACATTATTTGCCTGAGGAAACGGAGTTCGTAGCGATTGAGCCGGATGAAGCCCTGTGGCTTATCAAGCAGGGTCTTCGAATCGCCGGCGAAGTTGGCACCAGGATTCCCGAGGAGTTCCATGAGTTCAAGTACATTCTGGGTGATATGAGCCACATTGAAGTCGGCGGCTCGCTTTACAAGTGCTACAAGTGCGAAGAAGCTGATCTTCAGAATGAAGTCTGTAACGCAATTAAGGCAATCACTCAGAATGAGATCAAAGAAGGAGTGTGCGGCTCGTTTGGCGAGGTTATGTTTTACCCTCTTTGCTCCGAGTGCGAAAAAGAGCCACATAAGCAGAAGGGAGAAACACAAGCTACTTGTCCTGAGTGCGGGAAGGAAATGGAGCTGGTGGACTTTGTTCAAGGTGGGAGGATAGGAAATGGCGAGTAAAATTGAGGATAAATCTCTTGTTGATATCTCGGATGAAGATGTGAAAGTGCCTGTTAAGGCGCTGGTGATCGACGATAAAAAGCGCGTGAAAATTAGGAATATGGCGGACTACGCCGACATATTTTTTGCTGTGGAAAAAACTACTTATCATTGCTGGCTTTTAAACCCGAAGATTACCGACAGGGATGTGATAAGTGCTTTCAACAGCTTAATTCGTGATTTTGACAACCAAGAAGCAGGCACGTTGGCATGGGAAATATCAACATGTGTGAAAGCATTTTTAATATTGAGAAAGCGGAAGAAGCAGAGAGACTACACCCTTGGAGAGATCTTCTCGTGCATTGCTTTTCTCATAAAATTAGCCAAACAGCATCAGAGCTCAAGCGGAGTGGGATATCTGACGTGGATTAGGACTTTCTTCGAGGGGAGATTGCCTGAAACCCGGGAAGAGAATCTGTTATATATTCTTTTGAATGAATTGTAAAAAGCGAGATATAGAAATGGAAAATGTTCAGAGTAAGACCTTAAAACTCATGGGAGAAATGGAAAGACATTTGCCTATTCAGGTTTCTCTCGCACCAAAGTTGCTCAGGTGAGAGTCGAACGGGTTAAAAAATACAGTAAGCGAGTAATATTTTTATAGTAAAAAGCTATATTATATATAGTGATTTGCTATGACTGCGCTGACGATTAAGTTCCGGGGAATTCAGGCGGAGATTCTGGAGGAGATGATTCGCTCTGGCATTGCTGAGACCAAGAGTGAGGCTGTGCGCATGGCCTTGCTTAACTTCGCGCTGACCTCAAATTTGGTCTCACGTGAGAGAATGCTTGGAGAGATCCGCAGAAGAGCCAGGAAAATCAAAGTAGGTGAGACAGAGCTGCAGAAGTTGATAGCGGATGCCAAAGAGACGAGTGTTCGTGGATAGCTCTGTGCTCATCAGAGGCTTGATTTACGAGGAATCCAACTCATCCTTAATTTTGGATTTGATAGCAAGAGGAGAAGTAATCGGTGTCATAAATCCCAGAGTGATCGATGAGACCATGCGTGTTTTGAAGTCACTTGTAGACAAGGACTTTGCCTCGCTTTGTTTTTCTTTTATTCACTCAACATTCGAAGTGATTCCCAGAAAGAGATATGAGGGAGAAATTAAAGCGCTCCAGGGGAAGATAAAGGAAAAAGATCTGGAGCATCTGGCAACCGTTAGAGCACTCGGCTTAAAGTTTTTATTAGCATATGACCGCGATTTTGATGGT
>CAZVYP010000075.1:0-7689 GCA_964631075.1 uncultured Methanocellales archaeon | reverse complement strand
AAAAATAATCAGCAACAACAGAGAACATTTTGAGAAATGCGGCTTGAGTGTGCTCCGCTATTAGATAGCAATGGGAGAAGAAATAACACTATCGATTACCTCTCAAGAAATATGAATAAAAAAAGGAAAATGGTTTATGGATTGGTTTGGGTTCCAGTCACGCTTTCCTCAGCATCCACAAGGCCGTAGCCGTAGTATTGGTCACAACCTTCTTCTCCAAGGTCGTCTGCAGTATTTTGCAGAATCCCTCTAACTTCAGGCGGCAATAAATCGGAATTTTTCGAAAGTATCAACGCTGCTGTGCCGCTCACGTGCGGGCAGGCCATGCTGGTCCCGCTCATTGTTGCATATCCCCCATTCTTATAAGTTGAGTAGATATTGACTCCCGGTGCTGCTAGCTCAGCCTCCGGTCCGTGGTTGCTGAAGGAAGCTATGGCATCATTTCCATCGGTAGCTGTCACAGCTATTACCGAATAATAAGCTGCAGGATAGCTTATTGCTCCGCCTTCATTGCCGGCTGCCGCAACGATTACGATTCCTGCAGTGTAGTAAGCTGCATCACAGGCATCGTATAACGATTGAACATTAGAACTGGTGCCCAGGCTCATCGAAATTACTTTGATTCCTTTTGCTTTTGCCCATTCTATTCCTGCAACGACATCGCTCACATATCCACTTCCCGTTTTATCCAGAACTTTGACAGCATAGAGCGAAGCACTTGGAGCGACCCCAATAACTCCTATCGAGTTGTTAACTGCTGCTACAATCCCAGCACAATGCGTTCCATGCCCATTATCATCATCCCACGCATTCGGATCTGCCGGTTTGAACCAAATCGTTCGAACAAAATTTACTCCACCTTTTATATTATCCTGTAAATCAGGGTGGTCTTTGTCGATCCCGGTGTCTATAATTGCTACATCAATTCCTGCTCCCCTGCTTGTCCCCCAGGCCAATTCTGCATCTATCCTGCCAACGCCCCATGGCAATCCTTGAGATGGCTGCACGGGTGTTGGAGTAGGTGTGGGCGTTGGCCTTGGCGGTCTAATTTTTTTTGCTTCTGAATCCACTCCAGATTCTATTGCATATACTTGCACGTCTTCTTCTACATATTTCACTTTGTCATTCTTCTTCAGCGCCTCAATCGCTTTCGGCGGCAGCTTTGCTGCGATTGCATTTATTATCGTATATTGATATTTTATTTCTCCGCCGTGTGCTTTTACGAGCGCTGCATCTGATTTGTCTTTGAAGCCTATGATCACCGGTACTTTCTCTTCAGGAGCCACTATTCCGACTAAAGCTGTGCTCATAAGCATTATCGAAATTACTAGAATTGCCCCAATTTGAATTTTCATATCTTTCCCCCTCTGTGCTCTATAATTATTTTTTTCCCTCTTATAATCTTTGTGCTGCTATTCGCTATCCGAACATTCCCGCTGGCGGTCCTTCTATTTTTTCTTTTTCCTTCTTCTGGACTTTCTCGATTGCTTTTGTAAAGTCATCTTCGGTGACTGTTTTGCCTCTTCTGCGAATCGCCAGCATGCCTGCTTCCATTGCTATGGCGCGTATATCTGCACCTGTCATGCCTTCTGTGAGTTCCGCCAGTTTATTCAGCTTGACATTTCTTGAAAGGGACATGTTCTTTGCGTGGATCTTGAAGATCTCTTCTCTGCCTTTAAGGTCTGGTAGCGGGATTTCGATCATTCGGTCGAATCTGCCGGGGCGGAGCAGCGCCGGATCGAGCATGTCGATGCGGTTTGTGGCTGCGATTATGCGTACGTTTCCGCGCTCGCTGAAGCCGTCTAACTCTGCGAGTAGCTGTGTCATTGTGCGGTTTACTTCTGCGCTGCCAGTCGTGCCATCGTAGGTTCTTCTGCTGCCGACTGCGTCGATTTCATCGATGAATACTATGCTGGGTGCTTTTTTGCGTGCAAGCTGGAAGAGATCGCGTACGAGCTGGGCTCCTTCTCCTATGAATTTATGGACGAGTTCTGAGCCCGACATTTTTATGAACGCTGCTTTGGCGCGATGGGCAACTGCCTTTGCGAGCAAAGTTTTGCCTGTGCCCGGTGCTCCATACAGCAGTACTCCTTTTGGTGGCTCTATGCCTACTGTTTTGAATAGCTCGGGATCGGTCAGGGGTAGCTCTACTGTTTCAACGAGCTCCCTTATCTGCTCGCCCAGACCGCCTATGGAGGTGTAATCCACGTTTGGTGCTTCGATTACTTCCATTACCTGCGCCCTTGGATCAAATGATTTTCCGATTATTTTGACTATTGCCAGGGTGCTGTTGAGCGCTACCCTCGTGTTTACCTCGAGCTTGCCGTATAGCTCGGGTGTTACTTTCACCAGGTATTCCTGGTTGCTGCCATGCTGCTTCACCACCACAGTGCCATCTTCGTGCATTTCTGCCACGCTTGCCATGAACAGCGGAGGTCTTCTGAGCTGGGCATTTTCCTGCTGGATGCGATTGAGTTCTTCTCTCTGGCTTGCTATCTGTAGGTCTGCTTCCATCAGCCTTTCCTTCAGATCCTCCACAGAAAATTTAAGCTGCTTGATTTCATTTTGAAGCTGCTGCTTCTCTGTTTCAAGGACTTTGATTTTCTCGCTAGCTTGAAAATCGACTGAGGAATTTATATCCGCTTGGTTCATAGGCCATTTTACTTTGTATCCATTTTTTATAATGCTTTCTATTTTGTAACGCCGGGTTTTTTACAGGTCCCAGAATTTTTTTGTCTTTATATACTGCCTCTCAGCTTTCAGGATCTCTCTGTAGAACTCTTCCTCATCTCGCGGGATCTTTCCCATAATTCTGGATGCGATCTCCGGTCCCAGGCCTCTGGCTGCGAGAGCGATTACCGCCTGCTTTCCATGCGAGAGCACCAAGTTTGCGTTTCTGAACACGCGTTTAGCCCGACTTTTTTCTTCCCCGGTTTTCTGCTGCTTTTTAATTAGCCTGATTTCCTCATCTTCCCATGGCTTGAGGGCTGCGATTAACCTGGAGCTGCACAGGGGGCACTCGGGCTGCTCCGGAACCTGTATTACCCTGCGTGCTGACTTCCACTGCCTGCAGTTTAGGCAGAATAGTATTATGCGGTCGTTCAGGATGCGGTTTTTCAGCGCGAGCACTATTGATTGATCGATTTTCTCCGGGAATAAAAGCTCGTAGCCAGCGGTGTATCCAGAGAGACCTATCGGACTCAGCCCTGAAATCGCGATCTGAATTTTTCCCGCACTGATTGAGGTGAAGACTTCTCTTGCCCTTGCGATGTCGAGCTTATCATGGTAGATCTCGCTGACGGCTTCTTCATATAGAGGAGTTTTTTCATATATATCGAGAAATTTATCCATAGCGAGTTTTTCGTGGTCCACGTCTTTGCGCAGGGCGCCAAATTTTCTTGCCACGTGCACGATCTTCCATTTCAACAACGAGGAGTTTTTGAGGGTCATCTCTATTATTGGCTCAAGATACTCCGGCTTGACGCTTTGCATAACCTCGGCGATCTTTTCTGAGGACATCTTCTTAGGGAGCTCGAGCCTTATTCTATAAGGATCTGTCTCAAGTGCAACGCTGCTTCCAAATTTCGCGGAGAGCAGGGAGCTTATTACCCTTCCAATGGTTTCATTGACTTTGTGTCCGAAGCATGCGTTTATAATCACTGTCTTCTCTTTCTCAGCGGCTTCGATCGTTATTTTATCGTGGGTGGGCACCTGGCACCCTTGCTTTATCTGCGCCTTTATCTGCTGGATAACTTTTTTAATAGCAATTTCATCAACTGGAAATTGCTTTTGAAGCTCTATCGCAATCTGCTCGTCACTTGCTTTCGCCATTATTGAGATTTTTTCTCTCAGCTCGCCGACTTCCTGAGCGACTTCAAATGGGACTGGAATTTCCTCGCCGCTCCATCTGGGGATTTCTCCCTGCGGATGTTCAACTGGCTCGACTTTGATTCTTTTCTCAGCCATGTCTATGATCCGCCACATCTCTCCTTTTGTTATGAAAACCGCTCCGGCTTCGGCGAAGTTTATGACGAAGGCTTCATCGAGGCTGGCAACCGATCTGCCTCTAACCGTATCGTAGACCTCATAGCGCTTCTCATCAGGTATCATCGAGAGGTTTTCGTAGTAGTACTGCCATGCTTTCTGGCTTCTCCTCACGGTGCCATTTTTCTCGTCGTAGAATATCAGTCGGTGCTCTTGAAGCTGGTCTAAAATTTGCTTTATCTTTTCCTGGGATAGCTTGTTGAATGGATATGTTCTTTTTATGATTTCCAGGATTTTGCTTACTTTAACCTCTTGATATTCGAGCGCCATTGCGCAGATTTGATTGGCAATTACATCCGAGGCTTCTCTGTATATTGTAACTGGCTCGATTTCTCCATGCCTTGCCCTCCTTGCAATAACGCTTGCCTCAGCTATGTCGTCCGGCAGTGATGTTATGATTGTGCCGCTTGAGATCTCGCCTGCTCTATGACCGCTTCTTCCAACGCGCTGGAGCATGCGCGTGACCTCTCGTGGTGAGTGATACTGCACTACGTGGTCGACATGTCCGATGTCGATTCCAAGCTCCATAGACGAGGTGCATACTAGTGCTTTCAGCTCTCCTTTTTTAAATGCATCTTCAACTTCTATCCTTGCTTCCTTCGATAGGGAGCTGTGGTGCACTCCTGCCTGCATTCCCAGAATTTTGAGCCTCGCACCGAGTGCCTCACATGCTTGCCTCGTATTGACAAAAACGAGCACCGATTTTTTCTGCTCAATGATTTCCCGTATAGCTCTGATTTCGGCAGCGTTTTCCGGCTCTGTTACAAGCTTTTTTACCAGCTTCTCATCTTCTTCTTTTATCTCAGGACTCAAAACGTTGAAAGAATGATGCTTGGCAACCGAGATGTCAACGACTTCCACTTTTCTTGTGCCCCCCAGAAACTTCTTGACTTCCTCAACACCGCCAACTGTGGCAGATAGACCTATGCGCTGGACCTCTGATAGCTCGGACAGTCTCTCGAGTGCAATCGAAAGCTGCAATCCTCGCTTTGAATCTGCAAGCTCATGGATCTCGTCAACGATTACAAAGCGCGTTTGCTTCAGATGGTCTCTTAGTTTTTTAGCGACAAGTAGAATCTGAAAAGTCTCGGGTGTAGTTATTAGAAGATCAGGCGGCATTGAGACCTGCCTGCGTCTCTCCCTCTCTGGCGTGTCTCCATGCCTGACCTGCACCTTTATCCCCAGCTCTTTGCTCAACTGATCGAGTCGCTTGAGCATATCTCGATTGAGCGCACGGAGAGGAGTAACGTATACGGCTGAGATGCCTTTTCGCTCCTTTTGATTCAAAATTTTGTGGAAAACCGGTAGAATCGCTGCTTCTGTCTTGCCGGTGCCTGTAGGCGCAATAAGCAGCACGTTCTTGCCCTGAAGAATTGGAAGTATCCCTCCCTCCTGCGGCTCGGTCGGCGTCCTCAAGCCGATTTTCTCCATAGCATTTTTCAATTCAGGATCCAGTAATTCAAATGCGCCCATTGTTACAGTAGATTGACGCAAAATCTATTAGGCTTTATGCCAAGATCGATCCATAATGGGCTGGATGTATGCAAGACCGGATGCTGAAGCAGTTTGGCAGAACGCGGAGGTAAGAAAAAGACTCGGCTGGTATTACGCGGTTATGCTCGATAAAATGCCGTCCAAGTTTTTGATATGCAAGAGAATTGGTGCGGATTATAGCCAGAGCGATCCAGCAGAAAAGCTCTGGGCGGAGCACAGCAGGGTTTCACTGACTTTTAAAGAAGTGCTGGGGAAAATCGCAGGTGGAAGCATGAAGCTTGAAGAACTGGATGTAAAGAGCCCGAGCTTTTTAGATTTAAAGATCGAGTTCGTGAATCGCATGCTCGAGAGCTGCATATTCTGCGAGCGGCGCTGTAAGATAAACAGAAAGGATGGGAAAACGGGCTCCTGCGGACTCGACTCTGCCACGAGAGTTACTTCGTGCTTCCATCACTACGGCGAGGAAGCTCCTCTTGTGCCCAGCGGCACGATTTTCTTTGCTTCCTGCAACTTGCGCTGCCAGTTCTGCCAGAACCACGACATCTCCACGGATCCCTACAACGGGGTTGAGGTTAAGCCAGAGAAACTTGCTGTCATCGCAAAAGCACTTCGCAGAGAGGGCTGCAGGAACATAAACTACGTTGGCGGAGACCCAACGCCGAATCTGCACACGATAGTGGAGTCCCTGAAGTACCTCGACGTTAATGTTCCACTCCTCTGGAACAGCAATTTCTACTGCAGCGAAGAAACGATGAAAATCCTTGCTGATCTGATAGACATCTGGCTCCCGGATTTCAAATACCACAGCGATGACTGTGCGAAGCGACTTTCAAAAGTCAGCAACTACTTCGCAGTCGTATCCAGAAACCATAAAATAGCCCATGATAATGGCGACTTAATCATACGCCATCTGGTTCTGCCCAACCATATCCAGTGCGACACTAAACCCTTGCTTGAGTGGATCGCAGCGAACTTACCCAAAGCGCTTGTTAATATAATGGCTCAATACCGCCCTGAGCACGAGGTCGCTGCCGCGCCGCATTTATTCAAGGATATTGCGAGGAGACCAACTTTTGAAGAGATAGACATAGCGATGAAGATCGCAAGAAACCTTGGAATCGTTTATGAACCTATTTCATAGGAATGCGCAGGTTTCCAACTTCGCCGAGACACGTGCCATCGAGCAGGTAGCAGTTTGCTTTCTCCAGCTCGACCGCTTTTGAGGTGAACATGGGACCTAAAAGCTCGGCATATAATGCTTCATTGAAGGGAATGCCCCCGCAGAGTTCGTTGAAAGCCGGCATTATCGTGAGGCGCGGGTTTTTCCAGCTAATTTTTTCACTGTAGCGCTTTATGATTGCACTGCGGTTAAAAGCAGCGTTTACCCAGACCTGCTCCACGTGTTTTTTACCCAGCGGATCTGCAAATTTAATTAAAGGGTGGTTGTGTCCCATGACAACTTCTCTGGCGTGGAAAAGCTCAGCCGCTGGCCAAGCGTGACCGTGAAAGTAGCCAACCCCATCGATTGTCACCCCCTCTGAACCATGCAAAGTAACTTCCCCTCTTACCGGCAGTAAATGTTTTATTCTCCCGTCGTGGTTCCCGGGTATTATCTCAACTGAAGCGTATCTCGCCATCTGCTCGAGGAAAAAAGGTATCTCCTTTCTCTCCTGGAAGGAAACATGTGGCACGTTGTGCTTCACATCACCAAGCAAAACAATTTTATCAGGCTTTGATTCAGCCACATATCCCAGTATTCTCTTAAGCCGCTTTTTGGTCTGACTGGGAATGTTAAAGCCGCTGTAATATAAGTCCCATTCTATGCCAAGGTGAATATCGGCAATAACCATGGTTTTGAGTTTATTTTCGACAACCAGAACAGGAGAATTTACCAGTGGATAGAGCATGGGAATCATTAATTAATTGATGGAACTGCCAATATATATTACTCATCTGAAACCGCATACGTCAGCGAGCTCCGCCTGCTGCAGTAGCCGATGAATTTGCACTTGTTCTTATGCTTCACAAGATATTTGCAGTTACCGCAGATCAGCTCCACAAAATTTTTCCGAGTACGTACTGCCATTTACTTATCCCCACTGGAACGGCAGAGAATATATCGTTATGGTATATAAATGTTGTGCAAATCGG
>CAZVYP010000074.1:0-7764 GCA_964631075.1 uncultured Methanocellales archaeon | reverse complement strand
CTCCCAAGCCCTTCAACACAACTATTGTGTTGGACGAAAATAAAGTATATACGAGTCATTTATGAACGATTTCATTTGATTGATAGAAACCTGTCAACAACCCAAAGAGAGAATAGAGAGAGAATTAATCGTTTTCCCCTTACGCCTTAAAGAAACCGTTTAGAACTCTCATAGCACATCTTACAAAGACGGGACGTGTCTTTGCCGTAAATGATATATCCCTCATTATTTTTTAAGGTTTTGTTGCAATATTTACATCGTGTTTCCACGATTTCACCTCCCATTATGATTCCTTCTTATCCACACCAAATCCTTGCCTCGACTCTCATCTATTCCCTTATGGGTTATTAATCGTTTGCTTTTATCATTTTGCTTTCTTTCTTTTGCTCGCTTTGCCTTTTCTCGTTCGAAAGCTTTAATTAGCTCTGGACTGTTTGTTCCTATAATAATTGGCATCTTATCCCTCCCATTTTCCCATTTACGCTATAAATATCGCTGCATGTCGTGTGATAAAGAGATTGGTTTGCTGTAAAAGCTGTCTTGGATTACCATTTAAATAGTTGTGTGAGCCTCATAGTGCGTGCACATTGAGCGATCTCACTGTGGGGTATATCTTCTTCCCCCTCAAAAACAGTGAAAGTGGTTATAAGGAGCTCAGTTGGATTTTTCTGACCGCCATAGTGGCTTTATAAAAGCCAATTCATGAGCGGAGAGATAGGATAGGAATATTAATTTTTCCACAGTTGGAATTTTGGTAGTATTCCTCTATCATAGACTTATAAACCTTCAATGTCTCAGTTCTCTTCCACTCGCAACCCAGAACATATTGTAACAAATTACAATAGATAGAATGGAAATACAAAAAACCTGGGTATTTCGTCAATCATGAACTTATCCTCTTTCTAGCATATTCTCGCACCTCGATGGAGCTCTATTACACTTACAATACCTTTTCCCGAAATATTGCAACTTGTTACAATAGCTAAAAAAAATCGATTATCAAGGGACATTACCCGAATTCATATTGAGGTTAAAAATAACGCACAGCTTTTTTTATTATTCTACTCGCCCGACTTTGATCAGGGAATACACTGGCACATCCTTAACCTTGTCCAGACCTTTTTTGTCTATCATAACTGCCACTGCAACTGGAGTTGCACCTGTGATACGCAATATCTCAATTGTTTCAGTAACGGTTGCACCAGATGATATCACGTCGTCTATGACAACGCATTTCTTGCCCTCAACAGTGGAATACATTGTTGACAATGTACCTTTGACCTCAACTGCCTCTGGCTCCCATCTTGATTTCTTAGGCCTATAGACCGCTAAGTTTGCACCGAGATCGTTGGCAACAAGGCTCGCGAGCGGCACGCCGGCCAGCGCTATACCAACGACTACATCTACATTTTCAGCGCCAATATTCTCAAGCACAACATCTGTCAATGCATTGGCAAAGTAGCGCATGCGCTTAGAACTTCTTCCCACACCGCTCCAGTCAATAAAGATATCCTTCGGCACGGGCGGTGCTTCGTCCTTTTTATAGCGCGTGAGAAGCCAGGTAGCAGTCTCCCGCGAAACATTGAGCTCATCGGCAATCTCTCCGGCTCTAAAGCCCTTGGCTCGCAATTCCAGGGCCCGCTTAATGAGATCATTTATATCCATTTTATCCCCCTCACTCTTTCTTTATCTTTCTACTCTTTTTAAGTTTCGATCCACACACAGGGCATACTTCCCTAGTATCAAAGTATCTGCCGGATGGACATCCCCATCCATAACCAAAAAATAGTAAGATTCAAATAATTAAACTACGAATTGCGAAGACCCTATCACATAATCGAGGCATCTTTTATTTTTAAGTGACATCTGAGTGCTCATTAAAACAAAATCGATTATATATTTGTTCTGCTAATTGGAAAATGAAGGAGTTATTGAAATGGAGCCCAAGCGAGATTATCTCACCATGATTGATTTTGACCTCAACAACAAAACCGTGCTTAAGAATCGATATAAATTCCCCAATCGACCCTAAAACTGGTGCTATTTCTCGATGACAAGCGGATGAGGAGCCATATCAAGACCCTTAAGGAACTTGAGAATGCAAAAGCGGTCTTAATATCACATCAATCCCGCCCAGGCAAGAAAGATTTCACCACGATAGAGGAGCATGCCAAGAGATTGACCCAGCTTTTGAAAAAGGAGGTCAAATATATAGAGGATGTTTTTGGCTCCCATTCAAGGAATTCCATTAAGGCAATGAAAAATGGCGACATAATCCTTCTGGAGAATGTGCGCTTTTGCTCTGGAGAGCAAATTGATCAAGGCCCAATTTTTCGCTGAAAATGCCACGCAAGAGCTTCCCGCTTTGAACAGACATCTTTGCAAGTTCCCCTGCTTTATCCTTAAACTAATCAGTTTGGTATCTTGCAACAAGTATGGGGTAGTACTCGTGTCTATTAATATATTCAAAAAATTTATATAGCGAGATGCATAAATATGCTATGTGCTTAGGGGATGGAACGTGCATGATCAGCCTTCCACAGGCGGATAAAACTGATCGATTAGACAATAAAATTCCGTCCTGAGAAAAACAAACAGGACGGCTTAGAAGCTGAATAAAAATCTAGAGATGTGAAAAATGTTCTAGCTGGATTGCAATTGTGCAGAATTGGAGGGGGATGGAAAATGGAATCGATAGTACAAGAAGCAATGAAATATAATGAGGCTGAGAAGGAAAAAACCCACTCTGAGGATGATGACTTCGAGGATTTTTGTACACCCTCTATAGTGGTCGTGGGTGTGGGTGGTGCAGGGAATAATACCATAAATAGGCTCTACAACATGGGTGTTGAGGGCGCAATGACCATAGCAATAAACACAGATAAGCAGCATCTGGACATGATACAAGCGGAGAAAAAGATTTTGATTGGCAGATCCCTGACAAGAGGGCTTGGTGCTGGCGGTTTTCCAGAAGTTGGTAGAAAGGCTGCTGAACTTGCGAGGGGCACACTTGAAGAAGTATTGAAAGACGCGGATCTGGTATTTGTCACTGCTGGCATGGGTGGTGGTACCGGAACCGGAGCTGCACCAGTGGTGGCACAGGTCGCGAAGGAGCAGGGTGCCATAGTTGTGGGTATGGTGTCTTCTCCATTCAGGGTTGAGCGCGCAAGAATGATAAAGGCAGAGGAAGGAATCGAAGAGCTAAGGCAAGCGGTTGATTCTGTGATTGTGTTGGATAATAATCGCTTGCTGGAATACGTGCCCAATTTGCCTATTGAGCAGGCTTTCTCGGTTATGGATCAGCTGATCGCTGAAACGGTAAAGGGCATTTCCGAGACGATCACTCAGCCATCGCTTATCAACCTGGATTACGCCGATGTTCGTGCTATAATGAACTGCGGTGGATTAGCGGTGATGCTTGTTGGCGAAAAGAAGGGCCAGAATAAGGCAGACGAGGTTGTTAGCTCAGTGCTCAGTCATCCATTGTTGGACGTGGACTATAGAGGTGCCACAGGTGCACTGGTACATATTACTGGCGGCCCTGATATGACTCTCAAAGAGGCAGATGAAATTGCGGAGGCATTGACCTATGAGCTGGATCCGCATGCCAACGTTATCTGGGGCGCAAGGGTCAAAAAGGATTACGAGGGCAAATTGCGCGTTATGGCAATAATGACAGGCATCCAATCGGCTCAAATCCTTGGCAAGAGCGAGGGTAGGAGGATTCCTTCGTTTAGTAGCTCGAACTCGAGAAAAGACGAGAAGAAGGGTGTGGACTCAATTATCGATATTATTCGATAATTGATTTTATTTTTTAATTGCTCAGGTCGCCTGGAAATCCCTTCCACCTAAAGGGTTTTGGGATTGGCTGCTTGATAGCAATCGACAATAAGACAGTTAGAGGATATCTACTTAGCTCTGCTTTCCAGCAGCGGCACATTCACGATAGACAACTCAGAGGCTGCTGAAGCCACTTTAGCAATAAACCCTGAGTTCGTTATTCCTATGCATCGACGTGATAGCGATTCCGAAGAATTCAAAAAACGTGTAGAGTCATTCTGCTCAAGCCCGGGGAAAAACACGAGTTTTATTGAGAGGTTAAAAACCGCTGAAAACCAACCGTTGCAAAAATATAGAATGAAATCAAAGAGTTAATCAATGGAACCTGCCTGTCGTTTAGCTAACCAGGGATTTGAACCGGGAAGCTGTTTAACATTTTACAATGATGAGAAGCACCTTGCCTGTAGAGTGACCCTTAAATGGCAAAATAACACCCCGTATAGACTAATTTACTCATGGGCACATAAAGCGCCTGAATGCTATCTTTCCATCTATCAGTCTGGGTGTAACTGGAGCTGTTTGAAATGTCATTCTTGGCATTTTAGCAAGTGTGCATCAGGAGATTGGATGTCGCCAGTAGATATAGCGCAGCTTGCTTTGAATTATGCCGATTTGAATAAAGACAATATGCACAGGGAGCCCAGGGAACATGCGACAAGCTGGCATGCGCACGAGCTCTGCCGTGCTTGTGGCTCCTGCATTTTAACAGGTAAGAGATCAGAGTACTGCCCTGGAAAGCTCAGACCGGATCAAATAACTTTGCTTGACGATGGAACATGGGGACCGGCCAGAAATATAATATCCTTTACGGGGGGAGATTTAGCCTGCCAGCCGGAGTTCTATGCAAAAGCAGCAAAAGAAATTAAAAACCTGGAGAGAGATCTGCTGGTGCTGTACGAAACAAATGGCTATGGCTTAACACATAGAAATCTGGATCTGTTTAAAGCAGCAGGAATCGACTCATTCTGGCTTGATATAAAAGCTTATGATGATAAAATCCACAGGAGGCTAACCGGAGCTTCAAACAAATGGATATTAAAACTGCCAGCAGAAATACTGAACAGAGGTTTTGTCCTGGAAGTTTTATCCCTGTACATCCCCGGCTGGGTCGAAACAGATCAAATTGGAAAAATTGCGGAACTACTTGCAGGGGTTGAACCAGCTATTCCTTTTACCATCCTTGCTTTCTTTCCCGAGCACAAAATGTTAAAAGTTCCCCCGCCAAACTTTCAACAGATGATCGAAGCATTCCATGCTGCAAGAGCCGCAGGATTAAAAAATATCAGACTTGGAAATATAGGAATGTTTGCCAAAACAGTAAAAGAATATCGGACATTAAAAATGCTCGGTGCAATTTAAAATCGATAAAAGGGGTAGAGCACAAATTCACATGATGCACACTTTATTTCCCGTTATCAAGAAGCCAGGGATAATATCTGGTGCTCAGATCGCTTGCTACAAGCACCGCTCTCTCAAAAACAGTTCTTCTCACGTTATCCATTCTGTCATCCAAATCCACGTCTTTAACATCACTCAGCCAATCCAGAAATGTGGATACTAATTCTGCTTCCAATTTTCGCTTTTCCACCAATACTTTATATCCAGCGGGTGGATTGATCACATCCAGCACGTGTGAGCTTAAGAGTCCGATTTTTTGCGGTTCTGACTCCTGGAGAATATATCCAATTGTGCCCTTAATTTCATCCTCGCAGATCGTATCTGCCAGCACATCGTTTACTGCAGTTACATATGCGTCGAGCGCGAGATCTCCTCTTGAAATGCAGAACTTCTTCAGAGCGTTGAAGGTAGAATGAGACAAATACCTCTTCGCAGCAAGGTGTCCCAGTTCATGTGCTACCCAAGCTCCAAGTTTATGCTCCGCTGCTCTTTTTACGCCGATCTCAAGTTTTATCGGTTCACGCCAGAAGTCCTCCTGCCTGAAACCAGTCAAATTCCTCAGTTCACTTTCCAGCAGCTGCTTCTCCACTCCTATAGCATTTTTCAGCTCTTCGATTCTTCTCCACACCGAGAATTCCGCGGAGCGCTTCCTGCCAATGATAATTTTTTCCACATGGTTATAAAGCGCAGGACTGTTTATCTCACAATTACAAACCAGCTCCCTGCTAACCCGATAGACATCGACTTCTCGCACCCTTTCTTGCGCCTCGATTTCTCCCAGAAGGATCTTTAGCTTGCCACCAAACCCGGTGCTGCAGTAGTAGATATAGCCCTCCGGCACTAATTTGAGGTTAATGCCAGCCATGTCCCAGATAGAGCACTCCCCACCGCCGATCTCTAGAGTGCCATTATACGTGGTTCCAACTGGCATTGGTAAATATTCTAACTTCTCCGGCTCGTATTTCTCCCAGAGCAGGTTGCTTTCATAGAATCTTCTTCTCCTCAAATCTTCAGACCAATACAGCCTGACTTCATAAGGAATACGGGGGTCGAAGCAGAACTTAGCATCCTCAAGATATGCAATTCCTTCCAGCCTTCGTTTTAACTCACCGATAGCAAGCATACTCATAGACATTGCGCTTTTCCAGCTCATACATATACGTCTAAAATCGTTATAACCCTGTCCATACTCTCATCTATAGTTTTGTAGTGCATTGAACCTTTATGCATAGAGAATGAATAGTGCTAAAAAAATAGTGCTAAAAAATCTTAACCTCCGCTCTAGAGAAGAAGTATGTTCATTTAAGAAAGCCTAAAATTGACTGTAGGGCGATGGAAATTTTGCCTTATTTATGCTTTCCCTACACTCTCGCTCTTTTTCTTTTTAACTCTACTTAAGATTGCATTAACATCTCCGGTGGAAAACCTATTTTGAGGAAGGGGAGGTAGTCCTTCTAGTAACGAATTCATATCAAGCAGCCAACTACTTCTCTTCCTCCACTCACCCAGATCCCTCTTTTGCAATTCATTGACATAATACTCACAAATCACCACCAAATTATCATACTCCTCCCTATCTAAACCCAGCTTTTTTAAGTCATTAAGAATAACATTCGTTAGTGGGAAACCCATTTTCCAGAGCTTAACATGGCACAATTCATGCCGCACACTAAATAGCCGCAGGTCTTTATTGCCTAGGAGGATTAACTCAAAAAATCTTGGTTTTCTGATAACAAATGTTGCTTTAGTATCTCCTACACTCCCCTCTGGAATATAGGATATCCTATACCTCATATCACTGATTCCAAGTTTCTTCATTGTCTCTCTACAACACTTTCTAACAAACTTTCTCGGAATCATTGCTCTCTTTTTTCTTCTTGGTACTATACTTTATATCCTTGCCCCTTTTTCTGGTGGATAGGAAAGTTGCAAAAATGTGCTTTTTATCAGTCTATTCGAAAAACTCTTCTTAAATTTCAAGTTCTATTTTCTAGAACGAGTTTGGTTTTTTGAACGCTATTTTCTTTGCGCAAGACCATAAAATTTGGAAAGATATAACTAAAATCAAGTTGAATTAAATTAAGGGTGAAAAACATGTCAACCTATATTATTTTGTCAAGACTGACTGATAAAGGCGCTGAAACATTAAAAGATAAACCTCAAAGATTAAAAGAGGTTAACAAAGAGATGGAAGGATTCGGTCTGAAGGCAGTGGCGCAGTACGGGGTCTTTGGCGAATACGACTTCGTCAATATTGTTGAAGCTCCAAACGATGCAGCAATGGCAAAAGCTATGGTAAATCTGAATTCCAGAGGAACAATAAAGACCACAACTATGACAGCAATTCCTGTAGACGAGCTTATAAAAATTTTAAAATCTAAATAAAATTTCTATTTTTAATATTTTTGGTTCGCACTCGCATACTGTTTAATTTGAAAAACCGAGCTATAAAAAAGTCTTTCTTAAATGAACATCAGTCAATTCCACTCCATATCCTCAGAGAATAGTAAGAGCGTTCAAAAATCC
>CAZVYP010000073.1:0-8346 GCA_964631075.1 uncultured Methanocellales archaeon | reverse complement strand
AAAAAATTGTAATTGTTTATAATGTGATTCATTATACATAAAGCTTTTGGATTTTTTTTCGCTCCTGAAAGAAGCATATAAAGTTTTATCAAAAAATTGATAAAAGTTTAAATAGTAATATTTTTAATAAGCGAATATCGTCTTATATAGTAATTTAAATTGTGATGATCTTTATTGTTAGTAAGATAATTGATAAAAGTTTATATACAAGTTGTAACATCTATGATAGATTGTGATAAAATATGCCAGAAAAAATTCGAACAATTTGCTGCGGTTTTGACCCCATGATTGTGAGGGGTTATGTAAGGACTGGCGAACAGGCACTCTGGATTTATCTGCCAAAAGAACTCTTCGAGGACTTTCATTTAAAGCCTGGCGACACAGTAAAAGCAACACTGCATAAAGTCTATGACTGGACGGGTACAGCGACCGCATCCCCGGAAGAAAAAATTGAGTGGAAGACCAGCAACAATAGCGGGCGAAGCGTTTTGATACCGGGCGAGGCAATTAAGAAATTCTCGCTTACTGCCTGGCACTATCTGGAGCTGACCGTTGATAAAGTAGTAGCAGGCGGAAAAGAGCAGGAAGTCTACCCTGGCAAGACAATGCAGCGCACTGTGTGGCCTGAAGATAAGATGAAGAACCCGACCTGGAAGTACTCGCTCAAATACGTAGGATAGACCATAGTGAAAGAGAGCCAGCGGAAACCTACTAACGGATTTTCCTGGGAAGAAATAAGCCAGGAGATCGCGGAAAAAACAAAGACATACAAAGGCTGGCTCAGACTCGTGGATATGGACCCTGCAAAGGGTCACCCTATTTTTTCCAATACCTGGTTCCTCGAAGGCTATTGCGATTCATCAAATGTTTACATAATAAACGGTGAATACGTATCATTGATCGACACCGGCAACGACTACACCGCTATCGTGGAGCTGTTCGAGAAAGTCATCAAGCCGGAGCGCATAAAAAAGGTCGTGCTAACACATCGCCACAACGACCATACCCTGGGGTTGCTTGACCTTCTCAACAAATACATATTGAAGGATCTGGAGGTAATTATCCACAGATCAGTTTCCACAGAGGGCTTAAAAAGAGCGCTGGAAGAAAGCCGGACAGAAGGCAAGATCACAGGGGTGGATACCGGTGATACGATATCGCTGAGCGGCTATGATTTTAATGTATTGTATACCCCCGGACACACCGGAGACAGTATTTGCCTCTACCACGAGCCCACGAAAACCCTTTTCTCAGGCGACACCGTGTTTCCCTACGACATACCAGCTCCCGATGATCGCCTCGATGGAAATATGATGAGCTATGTTGTTTCTTTGAGAAAATTGATGACGCTGGAAGTGGAAGTGCTGCTGCCGGGGCATGATCTGCCTGTATTTCGCGATGGAAAGAAAGAAATCAAAAGCACTTATTATTCTGCAATCACTCAACTGATTTCGCAAAGCCAGGATTTAATAGACGGAGCCAGAGAACTGATGCAGGCGAGATTTCACCCCGAGGCACTGATTATCCTCGACGAAGTGCTGGAAAATGATCCTGAGAATGAAGTGATCCTGGGACTTAAGGGATCTTGTCTCGCAGATATGGGGAAATGTGAGGAGTCAATCGCGTGCTTCGACAAAATTCTGGCAAAAAAGCCGAACGAAGGAGCGCTGTACAGCAAGGGGATGAGCCTGCTGGAGCTAAAAAGGCATGAAGAAGCCCTGAAGTGCTTTGAAGAAGCTCTGAAGCTTAATCCAGGTCTTGAGGCGGCGGAGATTGGAAAGGGAATGGCGCTGATCGAGCTGGGTAGAGTGCAAGAAGCAATGAAGCTCGATGCGTTCAGAAAAAAATTTGCCGGAGCTGAAAAGCCGCGCAAATCCTGATCGCTTAAACTTTTTTGATGTGTATATCGGATTTGAATTCGTATAACTCGTGACTGAGGATATTATGGGGATCTACGAACCGCAGCACATCTTCAGCGCTGAGTTTTTCCTGCTTAACCCAGATATGTGCCTCCAAACCTGCGCTCCACCCTCCAATTCTATCGCAGAATTCCCAGTCTTTTTTCTTCCTTTTATAATCTTTAAAATAGCGCTCGGCATCTTTCTGTTTGAAAGCATTTACAGGCTCTCTCTTTGCAACCATGTAACTGTTTTCATCTGTCCTGAAGATAAAATAGATGATATCGAAAGTATTGCAATCGCTGAGTTTGATGTATCTTCCCACCGGGATTGAATGAAGCTTTTCCAGAGCGCTCATCTTTCTCTGTATTAACAGTGTTGCACTGTCAACCGGGTATAAACCCAGAAATCTGGCATTTAAACTGTCAATCGCTTCAATAATATTCGGATCCACGCAGCATCTCATTCTTTTTCACCTTCATTACAAAGTATGATTTTTCCTTGAATTAACAGGCATAAATATTAATCGTCTTTCAAGAGAACATCTATTAATTGTCCGGGCGGTTAAGAGCAAAACCAAAAAGGGCCTGTATTTCTCATGATTTCTAAGCCGCTCTATATTTAGTTTGAGTAGTGTGGGAAGTGTTTAATTGGAAAGAGAAACGTTATTAGACTTTTCTGGGCATTTTGAGAAATTTTTTTTAGGTTTATTGAAAATAAACGATTTATGCTACGATTTTCTGATTTTAGATGATTTTATCAGTATAACAATCTAAATTTGCTTGAAATAGCCTTTGAATTTTTTTAAAATAATTAAAAAAAATAGAAAGAATTATTAAAGAGTCTTTACAAACACAAAAGACCAATTGGAAAAATCGGGGAGATTACCCTGGAGGAGTTATGGCGATAGATAAAATACATGTAGTTTGGTTACAAGGACAGGGCTGCACTGGCGATACTGTGGCGCTTTTGAATGCGAGTCACCCCAATCTTCTGGATATTTTGACGGGCTTTATACCAGCGGCAACAGGAATAACACTGGATTTCCACCCTACTGTAGCACTGTGGTGGGGTGAGGATGTGCAGAAAACACTCGATGATGCAGCTAAGGGAAAGCTAGATCCTTTTGTGATGGTACTGGAGGGCTCGATACCCAGCGAGGAAACAGCGAAGGCTAAGGGCGGTTACTGGTGTGGTGTTGGCGAAGAGAGTAGAAAGTTCTTAACCCTCAATGACTGGATAAATAGACTTTCCCAGAAATGTGCGGCGGCAGTGGCAATTGGCACCTGTGCCAGCTTTGGAGGTATTCCCAAAGGCAGGCCAAATCCAACAGGCGCAAAGGGATTGCTCGATTACCTCGGGCGCGGATGGAAGAGCACTTTAGGTCTCCCTGTGATTTGCGTTCCCGGCTGCCCGGCGCATGGAGAGCACCAGGCAGAAGCGCTTACTCTGCTAGTGCTCGCGGCTAGAGGCCTCGCACCAGTTCCAGAATTGGATGAATGGCATAGACCGAAAGCTATTTTCGCACATACAAACCACGAGCACTGCCCCAGAGGCGGGTTCTACGGAAGTGGCAAGTATGCGAAGAATTTCGGAGATCCAGAGTGCGTTGGACTCCTTGGCTGCAAGGGACCGATTTCGCACTGCGATGTTTCGAAGCGTGGCTTTGTAGAGGGCGCAGGCGGCTGCACCAAGGTGGGCTCGATCTGCATAGGCTGCACAGAGCCAGATTTCCCTGATGGACACTTCACACCCATGTTCGAAGAGATACCGACAATGGTGTGGGTCGTCGAGCTGTTGGGACACATGATCAGCGATATGGCCGCGGGCCTTGGAAAGCTTTCGAAGAGGAAGATCTAGAGGTGAGAGAAATGGCAGAGAGGGAAATATTCATAGAACCCGTAACAAGGATTGAGGGACACGTAGGTGTTAGCGCCAAGGCTGATCTAGATAAAAAAGTCTATACCAATGCGTATACTGTTGGCACGATGTTCAGAGGATTCGAAATCATCTTCCGAGGGAGAGAGCCGGCTGACGCTGTCTGGCTATCACAGAGAGTATGCGGCGTTTGCCCGTCACCGCACGCGCTTGCAGCAGTGCAGGCAGTGGATATGGCATACAATGCACCACCCCCGCCGATGGGGATAGCAATCAGAAACCTCACAGAGTGTGCAGAAGAACTATATGATTCACCTCTTGGATGCATCATCCTCGAAGGCGCAGATTATAGCCAGGCAATGGTTGAAAAGATGAACTCTGACTGGTGGGCTGCGGCAAAGACAAAGAAGGCAGAGTACTCAAGCCTGCACGGCTTTAGCACAGTTGCGGATATAATGACCGCGCTTAACCCGATAGCAGGACAGCTCTGGCTGAGAGCAGTGATCATGGGCAAGATCGGCAGGAAAATGGCAGCGCTGTTTGGCGCGAAGCATCCGCACATCAATACCTTTGTGCCAGGTGGAGTTGCATACACCTTCAACCCGACCGATGTCGAAGCATATGCAGCAATGCTTGCACAGCACGTTGCCTTCTCAAAAGAGTTCGTGCCAGCAATGGACGACCTCATCAACTTCCTCATCGAAATGGGATATGACAAAGCCGGAGCCAGACCGACAAACCTGATTTCCTATGGGTACTTCGATGACCCGACTGCTTATGACGCGAACTATAAGAACATGCCAGTTTGGGGTGCAAAGCGCAAGGTTTCGCCTGGCTTGGTGGTGGATGGAAAGCTGCTCACAACCGACCTGCAGGAGATCCACCTAGGCGTGAGAGAATTCGTAACGCACTCCTACTACGATGAATGGGGACAGGAAATCACATCAGATACTCTTGGAAACCCAGTGGCAAAGGAGCATCCCTGGAACAAAGACACAGTACCTGCTCCAGGACCTGAGAAGAAGTGGGATGGCAAGTATTCCTGGTGCACCGCGCCAAGGTGGCACGACTGGAAGAGGCGCCTTGACGGCGGAATACATGTGGTAGAAGCAGGTCCACTATCAAGGATGTGGACAACAGCAAAGGCAAAGCTCGTGCCCGAATCGACTGGCAATAGCCTGAGGTTTACACTGCCAAAGGCAACAGTCGTGGGCTATCCCGTGGCAGATGAGCACACGTTCGAGTGGAAGATTCCTGCGAAGGTGAATGCAATCGAGAGAATCAGAGCCAGAGCATATTACCACGCTTATAGCGCCTATATGGCCTATGGCCACGTGCTTGCAGGACTCGATCTGCTCAAGAAGGGAGTAACACAGGTCTGGAAGCGATACGAGAAGCCTGCCAATGGCATGGGCGTCGGAGGCGTTGAGGCAATGAGAGGCGGAGTCATGCACTGGGTAGTGATGAAAGATGGCAGAATCCATCGATATCAGATAATGGCACCCACCAACTGGAACATCGGCCCGAGAGATAAATTTGGAAAGCCAGGGCCATGCGAAGAAGCAATAATCGGCACGCCGGTGTCAGAACCCACTCCAGAGATCAAGGGCCTTGACCCAACCAGAGTGCTCCGAAGCTTCGACCTCTGCCTGGGCTGCACAGTCAATGTGTACGTTGGCGATAGACTGGTGGCAACCAGAAATCTCGATCGGCAATACTAATTTTTTTTAATTTTTATTTTATTTTACCTTCTTCAAAATAATTTCAGCAGCCTTTCTCGCCATTTCTTCAACCCTTGGCGATAAGCCCAGTCTGAGCCCCAGGCTCTCAGGCTCGCATCCAATTATGACAACTTTTTCCGGCAGGGTGCCGAGTTTTTTAGCAAAGATAAGCATTTCTTCAACTCTGGCTTCATGCAGGCTGAAGGTTACTTCGACATTGAGATCGCTGCTGATATCGACTGCGCTCAATTCTATAATCTGAAGATCTCCTGTCTTTTCCTCTCTCTGAATGACATCCACAAAAATTGCAAAATCATAATCCCCCAGATCACTCGCAAGCATAAAGCCACCGGTGCCATAATCCGCCACCTCCACATTTTCAGGAAGTTTTTCTCGGGAGAGAAGTTCGACTACTCTCGGTCCAAAGCCATCGTCACCTCTGAGCTTATTTCCCACACCCGCGATCAATATCTTCTTCGAAATTTGCTTCATGGTTCTTCTCACTTTTCCTCCAGCAGCATGCCAGTGGCGAATACCTGGCCGAAGGAAATGCCCCCATCACCAGGTGGAACCTGAACATTTGTCAGGAACTTAAGCTTGGCTTCTTCAACAAGCGCTCTCATTCTGGTGGTTATGAATTCATTATATGCCACGCCGCCCGAGAATCCGACCACATCGATATCCAGTTCCCTCGCTTTTTCAATCGCCAGCTGTCCCAAGCCGGAAGCCAGATAATTCTGAGCAGAGTAGGCAAGGTCATCGGCGCGATATTTTCCCAAACCATCGAAGACCCCTCTCAAGAGATGCGCTGTTCGGAGAACATTCCCCTCGATCTTCGGCTGCAAGTGAAGCACCTCTCTGCCTTTAATGCTTGCAGATTCAAGCTTCATCGCTGGCTCGCCCTCGTAAGTGCGCTCGTAGCAGATACCTAAAAGCGCTGCCACCGCATCGAGCACTCTTCCAGTGCTCGTAGTCTTGATCGCAGATCCCTTACCAAGCTGCTTGAGGATGACCTCGATCTCCCTCTCCCCGTGCGGGAAATATTCTTTCCTGGAGAGAAGCCAGTTTTCCACCTCTTGACCGCGAAGCATTCCTGCCACCATTCGAAGGGGATATATCGTTGCACGATCGCCTCCGATCATCGGCTGCTCCTCAAGGTGTGCAAGGCGCTTATAGCCACTGCTGTTGCAGAGCAGGATCTCCCCGCCCCAGACGTTCCCGTCATCGCCATAGCCAATGCCATCGCACGAGATTCCTACTATTTCCCGAATACCATGCTCTCCCATCAGCGAAGCTAGGTGTGCGTGGTGATGCTGAACAGGGAAAACCTCGCAGCTAAATTCTTCTCCAAGTTCTCGAGCATATCTCGTGGTGTTGAACCTGGGATTCAAATCACAAGCTACTGCCTCGACACTGCAATTCGTAAGCCTCATGAGATGCTCAGTCGCGCTTTTCATGAACTCCATGGTCTCGAGCTTTTCCACATCGCCAATATGCTGGGAAACAAATGCCTTGTCCTTTAAGAGCAGGCAGGAAGTCACGTTCAGCTCCCCGCCAGTGCCGAGTATGCAGTTTTTGAAAGCTTTTTTCAAGTGCAATGGTGCTGGGGCATATCCACGTGAGCGCCTGATCATGCTCGGGCTACTTTTAATGACGCGCGCTACTGAGTCATCGCATCTCTGGGCTATATCTCTATCGTGGAAGAGGAAATAATCTACCACATCTTTCAATCTATCAAGAGCCTGCTGGTTTTCAGTTATGATTGGCTCATTCGGTGGATTTGCACTCGTCATTATGAAAGCCGGCTCTTTTGCAAAGTCAAATAGCATCATATGCAGAGCTGTATAAGGGAGCATCACCCCTGTGTTGTGCAGACCCGGGGAAATGAGCTTGCTCAAGCAGTACTCATCGCTCTTTCTGAGCAGCACGATTGGCCTTGTGCACGAGGTGAGCAGCCTTTCCTCTGCTTCGCTTACGATTGCAAAGGATCTTAGGGCTTCAAGGTCACGAGTCATGATCGCAAATGGCTTTTGCTCTCTCTGCTTGGTCTTTCTGAGCCTTAAGATTGGATCGTCAAGCAGGGTTGAAGAAGCTATGTGGAACCCACCATATCCCTTGATCGCAAGGATCTTTCCCTCCTCTATCAGCCTGCCAGTTTCTCGAATGGGATCCAAGCTTGCAATTTCCTCTCCATTGCCATCTGTTAAGAATACTCTCGGCCCGCATTTCGTGCAGGCGACAGTCTGAGCGTGGAATCTGCGATCTTTTGGGTATAGATATTCCCTCTCGCATTCCCTGCAAAATTGAAATGCCCTCATCGTCGTATTAGGTCTATCGTAGGGCAGCTTTTCTATGACGGTATATCTCGGGCCACAATCTGTGCAGGTGATGAAAAAGTAACTAAATCTCCTATCTTCGGGATTGCGAAGCTCTTTCGCGCACTCCTCGCATATCGCAACATCGGGCGGTATCACCGAGCCAGCTGTGTCTCCACCTTCAATGCTCTCAACGATGGTGAAGCTCTTGAACTCGTTTCTCTCAGCGGTGAACTTGCAGCTCAAATCGTAAATCTGCGAGAGAGGCGGCTTTTTCTCCCTGAGTTCTATTAAAAATCGCTCTATCTCTCGCTTGCCCCCCTCCACTGCGATCTCAACACCCGCATCGCCTCTATTGCGAACATAGCCCAGAAGTCTGTTTTTGACTGCAATTCTATAGATAAATGGCCTGAAGCCAACGCCCTGCACGATCCCGCTGACTCTGATCTCTGCCCGCACGCACACCAATTTCTCGCGAGTTATAGATAAGACTTGTCTTCCAGAACTTATAACAAATTTTATATTCAATAGGGT
>CAZVYP010000072.1:0-8651 GCA_964631075.1 uncultured Methanocellales archaeon | reverse complement strand
TTTTCTTTTGCAATTGCAATGAAATCGCTCATCATTGCACTCGCCGCCTCAAGTGCCCCCGCACCTTTACCGGTGACAGTTATTTCTCCCGCCAGCTCGGTTTGAATGCTCGCAACATTGAGCGTGCCTCCAACATTAAGAGGATGATCCTTTGGCACCATTCTCGGTGCAACTTCCAGTATATAGCCGTTTGAATTTATCGTGACTTCTCCGAGGAGCTTGATTGAATAGCCGCTTTCATCAGCGAGTTTCAAAGCCTCCGACGTGATCTTGGTAATCCCGGTTACCCTCACATCCCTGTAAGTTGCATTCAAATTGAAGATCGAATTTGCAAGAATAACAAGCTTGTTAGCGGTATCTATGCCTTCCACATCATATTTTGGATTTGCCTCGGCTATTCCAAGCTCTCTTGCCTCGCTCAAAATATGCTCATAAGGAAAGCCCTCAACCGTCATTCTGGTCAATATGTAGTTGCAAGTGCCGTTGAAAATGCCTCTTATGCTCGTGATTTTGTAGCCTATCAGCATCTCACTGGCAAGATTGAGAATCGGCATCGCTCCGCCAACGGTTGCTTCAAATTTCAATTTGACATTATTCTCGATGGCAAGATCCATCAGCCTCTTATAAGCAACAACAAGAGGCCCTTTATTTGAAGTTACGACATGCTGCCTGTTTTTCAGAGCAGCCACCATATGGCTCAAACCAGGCTCGCCGGTATCTATATTTGTGGGCGTGACCTCAACCATTACATCGGTCTTTAAATCGTTTATCACCTCGATTGCTTTCATCTTCGAATTCGGAGAAAAACCCCTCTCGGCTGTTTCCTTAAGAACTCTTTCAAGATCAATGCCCTTTTCATCCACGATCGAACCGGGAAGATCTGCGATTGCGATTACTCTAACATCAACTCCCATATTGCGCATTAACTCTCGATTCGAGAGCAGCACTCTTGCAAAGCCCTTACCCACAACTCCAAATCCGATGATACTGACTCTGATCGTTTTCAATGCGCTGCCTCCGTTCGAATCGGCTCGATAACCAGCAAATCTTTCTCCAGTGCAATTTTTCTCAGCAATTTCAACGCCTTTCTGATCTCGTCCTTACCGGTAGCATTGATCGTGATTCTCGCCGAAGAAGGTCGATTTACACCCGGCATCGACATGGCGAGATCAACAACTTCCGCATAACCTGTGCCATCTATTTTGCCAATCGTATCCCTTAAATCTGAATGAACAATGTGACCTATCAAGATCACTGAGACGCTTTCAACCAGTCTATCTTCTCCAACCCGCTTTACAACAACACCGAGCTTCTCAAGCCTGCTTATTAACTTCGCAAGATTCTCCTTCACAATTTCAAACGTAATTAAAACCGGAATGGTGCCCTTAGGAGTCTTATCTCCATGGTGATGAATAACGCTGATTATATTACCACCATACTCGGATATAGGTTGAAGGGCCATTACCAGTTGCCCCGGCACATCTTTCAGCTCCATATCCATTGTAACTCTCATAACTCAGCACCAAATCTGCGCCTTATTTGTATTCCTAGGTTATAAATTTTTAGGAGAGTGATATTAAAACTATGGGCTGCAAGCGTATTGCGCTTAAAATTGCATATCTTGGTACAAATTTCGATGGCTTTCAAATACAGCCCGAGAAGCGCACAGTGGAAGGGGAGATTTTCAGGGCATTGAAAGACCATAAGCTTATCCAGAACCCCCGTAACGCGAGATATCAGGCTGCCGGGAGAACGGATAAAGGCGTGCATGCAATCGGACAGGTAATTGCCTTCAACACATCTAAACCTGCACTGGCTCTGCCGCGCGTGATCAACAGCAAGCTGCCTGATTCAATCTGGGCCTGGGCACACGCAGCGGTGGCGGATGACTTTGATCCGCGGAGACACGCAGTCAAGAGGGAGTACAGATATGTGCTGCCTGACGATCACCTCGACATTAAGAGGATAAAAAGTGCTGCCAGATTCTTTAAAGGGAAACAAGATTTCGCGAACTTCACTACCCGCGAAGAAGGAAAAAGTGCAGTTAGAACACTTATTGAGGTAAAAGTGAGAAAGCTCGGAGATTTTCTAATCTTTGATATCTCCGGGGAGAGCTTTGCCTGGAACATGGTGAGAAAAATTGTAACTGCTCTGAAAATGATAGGGAGGCAAGAGCGCGATGAAGACTGGATAGAGCTTATGCTGACACCTTCGAATCACCGCGAGGGACTGCAGAATGCTCCAGCTCATGGCTTGATCCTGAAAAACGTGAGCTACAGGGGAATAAGCTTTGAAGAAGAGATCTATGCAAAGAAAAAAGCGTGCAGGAAGCTGGAGGAGTGGTTTGAGAGATATAGCGTTATGGGAAAAATTCTTGGGGAAATGAAGAGCGCTATGGAATAATTGTCTAGTATTATAGACGAAAAATGGCAATTATTGTCGAGTAAAGCTTATAAATATATAAAAGAAATAACTGAGTGTGATTGAAGACGCGGTAAGGAAATGGAATCCCTGGTGGGCATCCACCGAGCACATTAACAGTTTAACAGGTGTGAAAAGAGACATAACTGGCGATATAGCTAAGAAAGATAGCCTGCACCAGATAAAGGATTTAATCGGCGTGAGGAGATCTGGAAAAACCACAATAATGTATCAGTTGATAAAGAATTTTATTGAACGCGGTATTAAAGCAAAAAACATTGTTCTTTTAAATTTCGATGATCCGGAGATAAGTTCTTCCTCCTTCGATGTGATTCTAAATGCAATCGAAAAAATAAATCCCGATATAGAGTACTTGTTTTTGGATGAGATTCAGCAGAAAGCAGAGTGGGAAAAATGGACCAGAATGCTCTACGACACAAAGCGATTTAAGCGCATATTCGTAACGGGTTCCTCAGCATCATTGCTTTCCCAGGACGCCGGAAGAGTTCTTACCGGCAGACATTTGACTTTTTCTGTGTTTCCGTTTTCCTTTAGAGAATACCTGATGTTCTTTGGATGGGAAAATTTTGATAAGGATTTTCTTGAGCATAACAAAAACAGAGTTATGCATTATCTGGAATCTTATATCAAATACGGCGGGTTTCCCGAAACCCTGGGAAAAAACGAGTTTGAATCAAAGGCAATTCTCACACAGATGTACAACGATATTCTGTCGAGAGATATCTCGTCAAGATTCAACGTCTCATTTGAAACTTCAAAGAAAATAAGCTATTTTCTTTTAAGCAATATTGCCAAAGAGTTTTCCTATAGAAATATTGCAGGCACTCTGAACATAAGCGTCGAGACCGCTGAAAAATACCTGAATCACCTGACAGAGGCATTTGTTTTTATTGTACTAGATTGTTTTTCATTCAAAATTCCAGTTCAGTTCAAGCAAAACAAAAAAATATACTGCATAGATACAGGCTTGAAAAACGCGGTTTCCTTCAAAATTTCAGAAGACAGAGGACGCCTGTGCGAAAACATAGTTCTGATAGAACTGAAAAGAAAAGGCAAAGAAGTGTATTACTGGAAGGACGAGAAAAAAAGAGAGATCGACTTCCTGACAAGAGATGGCACGGAAATTACAAGCCTGATACAGGTTTGCATAGATATCAGCAATGAAAAAACCAGGAAAAGAGAAATAGATAGCTTGATGGAGGGAATGAAGCAGTTCAAGCTAAGCAACGGTCTGGTAATAACCGAGAATTACGAAGGAGAAGAAAAGATTAACGGGAAGAAAATAAGTTATGCTCCTCTCTGGAGATGGCTCCTTAATATTTAACTGAACTTAAAATTCAAACAGCGTGCGCTGCTTCGCGGGATCGACTTCTTTCTCTTCCTCTGGCTCTTCTGCTTCCACTTGAGTGCTCTCCTCTGCTCCGGCGTTTTTGAAGCCTCCGAATACTTCGATTCTTTCTTCCATCTGCTTTTTCAATATCTCCTGCGCTGCATTAAAGATATTCTTCACTTTCTTTGAGTCCTTCTTCGAGTCCAGCAGAAACGCGACCTCTTCTTCTTCAAATTGAAGCAGAGCTGTGATTGCAACTGCGAGTTCTTCTTTCTGCATCAGCAGCTTGAAGAGCGAGAGCATCTCTGATCGGACGTATCGCTCTGACGTGTGACAGTAGCGGGCTATTTTTTCGGCAGCCGAATCTCTTACCTCGCGTGCTGACTTTGTCTGCGAGAGTTTTCTCCATCTCGTGGGAGGTGAATATTGCGTGTAGCTTCTGTATTCTTTTTTCTTGGCATTTTGAACTCCGCATATCATCATCTCGCTTGCGAAGCTCCAGAGGGCATAGCTCTGCCTGCGCTTCACCCTGCCGAGATAGACATCTGCTTTTGATAGCGATTTAAATCCCCTTCCAATATCTTCTCCGGCATAAGCTCTCGGCAAATTTTCGTCTATCCAGTGAATCAGATCCTCTGGACTCTCGTCGAGATCGTAGGCTGCATAAAGTGGTTTCTTCAGATCCCTGCCTTTAAAGATATCAGCCATGATTTGGAAAATGGTTTCCTTGAAATCTCGCTTTCCAACTACCACGTCCTGTGGCAAAAACGAGTCTCTCCCCTGTGCGATTGCCTGAAGGTCGTTTATCGCTGACCTCAAGTCTCTGCTGTTCTCAGCTATTGCAAGCAAAGCTTTCTCTTCGCATTTTATGTCTTCTCTCTGGCAGATGCGCTTGAGCGCACTCATTATTGATCGACCCTGAATTGCTCTGAACTGTATTGCCCTGCACAGTGCTCTAATTGCCGGGGAAAGTGCGTAAAGGTCATTTGCTATCAAAATAATTGGCTGATTCGTCTGCTTTATCACCTCAATTATCGCCCTCGCACCACCTCTGTCTGCCGTGCCATGAAGGTTGTCAGCTTCATCTAGTATGACGAGACGCTTTCCGGCTGTGCCGAAAAAAGTGCCGGATTTCGAGGCGGTGCCAGCGATCCTCTTAACCACCTCCGCGGTGCGCTGGTCGCTCGCGTTCAGCTCGATCACGTCCCATCCTATTCCTCTCGCAAGTGCGTGGGCTGCAGAGGTCTTTCCGACTCCAGCAGGTCCGTAAAATATCGCTGCTTTTTTCCCCCTGTTTTCAAGTGTGTCTACCCACTGTTTGATTTCCTCAACTGCTTTGTCGTTGCCGATTATCTCGCTGAGCGTTGAGGGGCGGTACTTCTCAGCCCAGTTGATAAAGCTCATTGCCAGTTATATGAGGGTGCATATAAATTAAGGTTACCGGATTAAAACTCCGCGCGCTCAGTGAGCGGTCTGCCGGGTGGCCATACGCATGAGACCATTGCCTCTGGATCTATGATTATGTCGAGGAGCATTGTTTCGCCCATTTTTATGCCTTCTTTTATTGCCGGGGCGATCTCGACTGGGCGTGTTATCTTCTGTGCTCTTGCGTTGAAGGACTCGGCATATTTTACGAAGTCGGGCACTTCGCCGATGTACTCGCCTATGTAGCGTGCTTTCCACGCCATTTTCAACACCTGTCTTATAAGGGTGTACCTTCTGTTGTCAAACAGAGCTATGATAACTGGAATGTTGTTCACCACTGATGTGGCAATTTCATTGCCGGTCATCATCAGGCTGCCGTCGCTGTCTATGTCGAGCACAACTCGTTCGGGCTTTGCACATTTGGCTCCGATTGCTGATGGAAGGCCAAAGCCCATTGGTGCGAGGCCGCCGGAGGTTATAAACGTCCTAGGGAGAAGTGCTTCGTACATTTGAATCGCGCACATCTGGTGCTGGCCGACTCCAGTAGTAATGATGGCATCCCTGGGCAGTGCCTGACGCAGTTCTTTAATTATTCTTTGAGGCTTTATGGGTATGTCGTCGTAATCCATTTTTTCGGCCACTGCCTTTTTAATCTCAAGGATTTCTCTGACTCTGGGTGAGTCTCTGTATTTGTCCTTCGTAACCATTTTAGAGACCACTGCAAGCAATTGCGCCAGAACTATTGCTGCATCTCCCGTAATTGCAACGTTTGCGGGGTAGACCTTGCCCAGCTCGGCAGGATCGATATCGACATGTATTAGCTTGCGATTTGCCATGAATGTTTTTCTCTCACCTGTCAGGCGGTCTGCAAATCTTGTTCCAACGGCAAGTATGAGATCGGATTCGTTTACGATTTTATTCCCTGCCTTTGTGCCGAACAGTCCCACTACGCCTATTGAAAGTGGATGGTCTTCAGGGAATACGCCCTTGCCCATGCTGGCTGTTGCAACCGGAATAGCGAGGTACTCGGCCAGACCGATTAGCTGCTTGCTAGCGTTGGACCAGATTGCCCCTCCTCCTGCTATGATAACAGGACGCTCTGCTTTTATCAACAGATCTGCGGCTTTTTTAACGGATTCTAAATCAGGCTCTCGAGGGGGCTCTCGGTTGAGCTTTACTTCTGTCTCAAATATTTTTTCATCAAATTTTACCTCTTCCATCTGCACATCGACCGGGATGTCTATATGCACAGGCCCGGGTCTACCTGTGGTTGCGATTTTGAATGCCTGTCTCACGATATTCACAAGTTCTCTGGAGTTCATAACCAGATAGTTGTGTTTAACGTGAGGCATGAGTATGCCCACCATATCTGCTTCCTGGAAGGCATCTGTGCCGATATTGCTCTTTGCCACCTGACCGGTGATTGCAATCAGCGATGAGGAATCCATATATGCATTTACTACCCCTGTTACCAGGTTGGTTGCTCCAGGACCGGAGGTTGCAATGCAAACTCCAGCCTCACCTGAAGCGCGGGCATAGCCATCGGCAGCATAAGAAGCCGCCTGCTCATTCCTCATATGAATGTAGCGGATCTGATCCGAATCGTAAATGGCATCGAAAACAGGAATTATCATCGCCCCTGTAATGCCAAAGATATGCTTAACTCCCAGCTTCTCCATCGTTTTGATTAATGCAATTGAGCCTCTCATAGTAAATCCTCATTATTAATGTGCGTAAATAAAGCTTTCGTAAACTCGAAATGAGCAAAGTTAAAGTAATGTCCTGATCAATAGGCTTACAATGCAACTGGAAAAGCTTGCAACTTCCCTCCGCGAATTTGAGGGCGTAACACGGAAAAGATCCATAGCAGTGCTGGTAAGAAGCTTCGAGATCGAACAGAAAAAGGTCATCGCATCTTTTGGCGAGGACGCAGCCGTGATTGCAAACGGGGATGAAGTGCTGCTTTTAGCCGCGGATGGAATCTGGAGCAAGCTGATGAAAGCAGATCCCTTCTGGGCAGGCTACTGCTCTGTGCTTGTAAACATACATGACATAGCAGCTATGGGAGGGAAGCCTGTTGCAATGGTGAATGTTTTCTCTGTAAGCTCAAAGCAGATCTGTGGAATGGTATCCCAGGGCATGAGCAGTGCCGTGAAAAAATTCGACGTTCCAATTGTCGGGGGCCATGTGCACCCTGATACGCCGTATGACGCGATAGATGTGGCAATCCTCGGCACTGCGAGAAAAGACAGGGTGATATACAGCCACACCGCTCAGACTGGTGATGACATTATCATCGGAGTCGACCTCGAGGGCAGGATACATCCCTCTTTCCAGTTCAACTGGGATTCAACCACGCAGAAAGACAGCAAAGAGGTAAAGCAGCAGCTGAAGGCAATGCAGGTCCTCGGAGAAAAACATCTGGTAACCGCTGGCAAAGACATAAGCAATCCGGGTGCAATAGGCACCCTCGGAATGATCCTGGAAGTAAGCGGAGCTGGAGCAGTGGTCGATTTAAAACAAATCCCAAAACCAGCAAACCTCGAGCTCGAGCAGTGGCTGAAAATGTACCCGGGAATGGGATTCATCGTTACTGCTAAACCGGAAAATACCCGAAGGGTTATTGATGTCTTTGAAGCACACGGTTTAACGGGCAGGAGAATCGGGAAAATCACTGAAGGAGACAAACTCGAAATTGTTTACAACAACCAGAGGTCAACGGTGTTCGACTTCAAATTGCATAAAATAACGGGATTGAAGCCGGTGCGAAAGCGGTAATGATCAGAATGAAGATGAAGGAGATAACTCAAGCGGAATATCTGGAGTATATAAAAAATAATAAAGAACTCATTTTCAGAGATAGAATCGGTAAGAGAGAAGTGAGAATTGAAATCGGAAAGGAACAGGATTTTTCAAAGAAAGCGCTGGAGCCAAAAAACTTCGAGCTTGAAGGCACAACTGTGTGGTCGTATCCACATCGCGGTGACTGGGCCACGCACAGGGGAGACTATCGGGGGAACTGGCCGCCTCAGATGGCAAGGAACATTATCCTGCGCTACTCAAAACCACGCGACCTTGTTTTAGACCAGATGTGCGGCTCGGGAACAACCCTTATAGAAAGCAAGCTCCTCGATAGAAACGCTATCGGGGTGGACATAAATCTTGAAAGCATCATTCTGACCAGAGACAGACTCAACTTTACGCTACCAAACCCCTCAAAAGCAGAGCAGAAAACATACCTTGGCGATGCCGGGAACCTTAATTTGATAGGAAATGAAAGCATCGATCTGATCGCAACTCATCCACCCTATGCAAATATAATTCCATACTCCAGCTCAAAGAGGAAAAAGCAAAAAACCAGAGACCTCTCGAATGCGCAGAGCATAGACAAATACATAGAAGCAATGCGAGAGATAGCGACTGAGTGCATTCGCGTGCTCAAGCACAACGGCTA
>CAZVYP010000071.1:0-8719 GCA_964631075.1 uncultured Methanocellales archaeon | reverse complement strand
ATGTTTACCCTTAGAAGCAAGTGCACCAAGCCCTTCACGTTCCTCTTTAGAAAGAGTCACAACATACTTCTTCATAATCCAATCCCCTTAGATTGAATATGAAGAACATACCTTATATAACTTACGACACTATATTATTGACGTGACACTAGACTTTTTTTCCATTTTCTGTAATATTATGATGAATTTGATGATGATCCAAAACTTTTTTATTGTTAAAGAACATAACAAGTTTTAAATATAATTGAATATCGAGCAAGGTCTTTCTATGAAAAGAATAATGATCGTTGATGACGAGCACGATGTAGTTGAGCTGCTTTCCGAGATAATCTCTGGAGAAAAGTACAGAGTAATAAAGGCACATAGCGGTAATGAATGCCTGCAGACGGCATCAACCACGAAACCAGATCTCATTTTACTTGATATTTTGATGGAGCCTATGGATGGCTGGGAAACTCTCGACAGGTTAAAAAAGGAAGTCCGCACAAAGCAGATTCCAGTCATAGTATTAACAGTCAAGCAAATTGAGATAGATGATGCGATAAAAAGAGCAAAGTATGTTGCGGACTACGTAACAAAGCCTGTTGATGGATACCAGATAAAAATCGTAATCGAAGAAGTACTCGACCTTGACGCACGAATTCAAAAAATTCTGGAGCAGGCGAAGAAATCAAAGGTAAATCCACAGGCAATAGCCGAGATAGAATCAAAATTCATTCCTGCCCTGCGCAACTACAGCGTCCACAAAAAGCTGTATTCCATGCTGAAGCAGATATACACCGAGTCACGGATGAAGAAAGACGAAGAGCTGAGGAAGGCAATGGACTATCTCCTGAAGGAGATAGAAAAGATGGAGCAGGAATTGGAAAAAATTAGCAGCGAGTTCACAGATCCGGAAGAAAAAATGATTCTGTCAAAAATCGAAGAATACTTCAAAAAGCGACCATCATCACTCGAGAAATTCCTCCTCCTGCTCCAACAGCAGCCATCAACGTACAAGCTGAACTTAGAAAGGGTTTTGATATTGCTCTTCTTGAAAGACGGAGAGCGCAGGCGCTTATCCGAAATCCGTGCAAATTTGAATGAAAAAATGGAGATCTCGGACAGGCTGACACTCTACTACCTTGAGGACCTGATGAAGTCAGGCCTGGTCCTTAAAGAACCGCACAGCATGTATAAAATAACCGATAAAGGACAGGAAATAGCAAACAAATACGACAGAATCTAAAACATTTTGGAGAACTGCAGTTCCTCTTTGTTACCCGATCCGGCTTCTAACTGCCGCCAGGATTATTGGAAGTGCAATTGTGGCATCACAGTAAACCGTTACGGTCTTCGCATCAGATGCTACTTTGCCCCACGAAATTGCTTCTTCAAGTGTAGCACCTGAAAGCCCCCCTGATTCGGGTCTGTCTGTTGTGATCTGAATTGCATAGCTAAAGTAGTTGGGGGACATCAGCATCGACTGGAAAATAAAATTCTTGGGTACACCTCCGCCTACAATCAGCGCTCCATTTCTGCTGGAGGTAAAGCATATGTCGGAGATTTCCTTCATGTCCTTGAGGGCGTTAATCACGATTCCTTCCGTCTGGGAATGAAGCCAGGTATGCAGTCCGATCATCGAGTCCGCGAATGCCGGACAGAAAACAGGGATATTCTTTTCAGCCGCAGCATGCAAGATCGAGTTTTTATTTTTAACTCTGATTCCGATTTCATATAGAAGTTCTCTGATGGAAAGCTCCTTCTTATCGATCTCCTTCAAAATCCTGATTAAGTTCTCTTCAAGCAAATCAAAATGCTCTGCGGGAGTATAAACGTCATATATACGGCTGATGCCCTTTTTATAGAGAGCACGATCGTTCACAGCGCAAGAGCCCTTGTAGTGCCTGCCGTTAAATGCCTCAACGAGATCGTGCACCAGGTTAGCCCCGGTTGTAACAAACACATCAACATACCCCTGCCTGATCATATCTACTATGACGAGTCTCAATCCCGCAGGTACCATTGCACCGGCGAGACCAAAGAATTTCTTCGCACGTTTATCAAGCAGCATCTCTTCATAGATCTTTGCTGCTTCGCTAAGCCTGAAAGCCCCGAAGGCAGCGCCGCTCATCTCCTTCAAGAGCCAATCAGCGCTCATTCCAGGCTCTATTTTTATGTGGCGAATAACCTTTTTTGAATTCTTTTTCATATCAACCACTGGCTACCTTTGCTGCGATGAACTCACGCACAAGCTTCGCGCCAAGCAGCGCGGTCTCCCCGTTATCATAATCGGGCGCTATCTCAACCAGATCAAAGCCAGCCACGCGCGGAGCAAGTACTCTTATCACGCTCTGCACGTCACGCGGCGTTAAGCCAAAGGGCTCAGGAGTTGAAACAGCCGGTGCATATGCTGGATCAACTGCGTCAAGGTCTATCGATAGATAAATATTTTTCAGCTTCAAATAGTTCAGCGTTTCCCTCAGCACTTTTTCTATACCCAGTGAAGCAACTTTACCCGCGCTGTAGTAGCGCAGATTCTTGTCTGCAAAGCTATACTCTTCCCTGGTACCGCTTCTGATTCCAATTGCGACGTAGTTTTGCTTGCCCGAGTGCTTGACAATGTGATTTGAAACACATGCATGGTTGAATTTTATACCCAGATACTCGCTTCTTAAGTCAAGATGTGCATCGAGCACAACCACCCCTGTCTTTTTAAAGCATTTCACACATGCATAGCTGAGCGAGTGCTCTCCACCCAGCATTACGGGTATCTTTCCATCTCTAACGATGTTTTCCTCCCACTTTTCCACTAACTCAAATGTTTCATTGACATCCGGACTGACCTCTAAATCGCCCAGATCGCATATTTTAACATCTGCAAGGTCCACTTTGTAGTCGTGGATATACGTTTCAAAGTTATAGCTCGCACGCCTCATCTCAGCGGGAGCATTTCGAGCACCGGCTCTGAAAGAAGACGTGCCGTCAAAGGGCACGCCATAGATAACAAAATCCGCTTCTTCATAGCTTGCATTTGCATCTGCAAAAAAAGGACTCAGAAACATGGCTCACCTGATATCAAGCTTCATCTTGCCCATTGATGTGAGGTATTGAACCTCTTCCCCGTTTTTAACTTTACCCATATTTTCAGGCGTCATTTTCAACTCAAAGGTTGAGTAGTCATCCATATTCATGAGCGTCAGCACATCGCTCGAGATAGAGAGCACCTGTGCCCTCTTTCTCTCAACGATAGGCACATAGATCTTGTTGCTCACCGGAGCTACAATCGATCGCTTCTGGCCGTCAAAAATGCCAACTGCTTCCACCCTTGCCTTGGCAGAGCCATGCTTACCCGGCTTTGAATGAGTAATACCGATTATCGAACACGGCTCCTCATCGATGACAACATAGCGACCTTCTTTCAGCTTTCCAACTTCAGTCTGTTCCTTCATTAAATAATTCCTCCAGTTATCGAGAAATCAGCAGATATACTCGCGCATGGAATAATAAGCTTTTCATAGATTCATTAATAATTTATTTTGCTGACTTTGTGGTTGAGCAAACAACGGCAGTCTAGAATTCCCTCTTTGCAACCGGATAATATCTATAATGATTCTTCATTTTTAGTATGACTTCCCAAGTTTCTATATATCAGAAATTTGAATGATATCTACTGATAAAATGCTGGTAAAAAGGGTTAATGAAATCGGCCTCGTGGTTAAGGCATCAAAAGAAGCGGCTGAAGCTGCAGGGAAAATAATCGAAGCGCTTCAGAATACGATAGAAATCACTTTGGATCCAGAAACTGCCTCAGCTCTTGGCAGAAAAAAAGGTATTTCCATCAGCAAAATGCAAGTTGATTTAATTGTGACAGTAGGAGGAGACGGCACGATCCTTCGTACCCTGCAAACGCTTACCAGACAAATCCCGATAATTGGCGTTAACGTAGGCGAGGTGGGATTCCTAGCCGATCTTCATCCAAAAGACGCTATCCCAGGAATCAAAGCGCTGCTCAGAGGCTTTGAAGTCGAAGAACGCGCCAGGCTCTCGGTGAGCATAAATGAAAAGCCTTTACCACCGGCAGCAAACGAAGCAGTGATTGTAACTGCGAGACCTGCGAAGATCAGCCATTTCAAAATTCTGATAGACGGGCAGACACTCGAAGAATTTCGAGCAGACGGCGTGGTTATCGCAACTCCGACGGGTTCAACAGCGTATGCCATGAGTGCAGGCGGGCCCATCATCGATCCCAAGGTCGATGCTTTTATAATCGTGCCTCTTGCGCCCTTCAAGCTCTCCTCAAGACCCTGGGTTGTACCAGCCAGAAGCGAGATCACAGTAGAAATTCTTGTTCCGGACAAGGAGTCGGTAGTTGTCATAGACGGACAGTTTATGCAAACAGTTAAAATGCACGATAAAATCAGGTTCACAAAGGCAAGCCAGCCAGCTCTGTTCGTGAAAACCAGCAAGGACTTTTATTCAAAAGTAAAGGATAAACTTGTGGCATAAATTACAACTTTTGGTGATTGATGCTTCGAGTTCATGAAAGTACAAGCGATATAGAAAAAAAGGGATGAAATTGAAAGCATACTTCGCAGGAGCTATAAGGGGTGGAAGGAAGTATCTCGGGGAGTATAAAGCGATTGTAAAGCAGCTTCAAAATATGGGCATTGAAGTGCTCACCGAGCACGTGAGCAAAAGCGATGTTTTAGAGCTTGAGCGCAGCATGACAAAGCAGCAGATATTTCAGCGCGACATGGAGTGGCTGAAAAATGCGGACTTCGTCGTTGCCGAGGTTTCGATGCCCAGCCTTGGAGTCGGCTATGAAATCTGCGAGGCACTGCATCTCAAAAAGCCTGTGCTGTGCCTCTGCAGTGAGAGAGCGAAGTTATCAGCTCTGATCAGCGGCAACACTTCGCCTGATATAAGGATACGGAGATACCGCGATGTTGAAGAATGCGCCGCGATAATAGAGGAATTTGTCAGATCACACTCTTTTTCTTTTCAAAATAAATAGTGCAATTGCTCCCAGCATTACACCTGAAATTTTAAGCCAGTCATTTACTTTCTCAGATTCAGCGGCAACCGCTTTTTCTCCGATCCAGAGGTCCGAATCGAGGGGATTCTTATCCAGCCGGGATATTACTAAAACTATTTTCGAGCAATTTTGCGTATCAGGAATTTCGAATGCCCTCTTTTTATTCGAACCGCGCAGGTCTGTCTCATAAATCTGAATGCTGCTATCGGCATCATACTTCAGCAGTTTAATGCTGAACGCAGTTCTGGTGGACTGCTTCTCAAAATTAATTTTGCCTGATTTAATAATGCCCCACAAGGGAGATGTGTTATTGATTTCAATGTACCGCGCGCCATACACATCAATGCTGCCTGCAGAAAAGAAGGCGGTGGAATAATAATCCGTTAATCCACCTCGATTGCCGGTGTAGTTTAGATAGAGCCACTGAGAAAAACCTCTGAAATCCGCATCGAAATCAGGCAAGCCCTTTTTAACACCGTCGATCCCATTTAGTGAGCGATCATCCAGTGCCTTCCATATTTCAAGGATCTTCGAATCTCCATACACCTGACTTATATAGACCCAGAATAAGGTGGCGTCATATTTTCTGGCAAGCAAGCTTTTCTCGGGAAAAGAAAGAAAGGCGTTCTCCCAGTTTATCAGCTCATAACCAGAAGTTGCACTGTATACTCTGCTTGCCATTAACTCGGCGGTGCCCTCAACTATCCATGGATATCTGCGCTCCTGAATGTCATAGGCATCCTGAACTGCATGAAATACCTCGTGGGCAACAGCGAACTCGAGCTGCTCTCCGGCATCGTCAGTGATCTCAATGTAGCCGTATCCATTTTTCCCCCGGGTTTCAGCGGAGCCGTATACTTTCCTGCCATCGGCAGCTTCAGGCAGTTTTTTTATGTATATGTCGATCTTGTCGTGCGTGCTGATATTTTTGGGATCGCTGATATTTACCGGGTTCTTGTATCCCATGCTCATATAGCTGGCAAGCGCTGTTTCAGCAGCATTAAGCACCCGGTTTTCATACTCAGGCTCAGCAAGCCCGTACTCATCGTGCAATAAAAAATGCTCGCTTGAAGTGCACAGCACTCCTGCTGTGCAGGTAAGCATTAAAAGAGTAAATACAGCAATTATAACAGGTAAGCGAGTAGAGTGTTTTTTCATATTGAAAAAGAAAAAATAAAAATAAAATCAGGCTGTTTCGATAGAGCTCTTCAGCACAGCAGGATTTATCTTACCGGCGCTGAACGTCTTGCCTGTCTTTATGTTCGTCGCTGAAAGCGCTGCCGGTGCAAAGAGCGCGTTGTCTATCTTGTAGAAGTCAAAGCCAGCGGCTTTGTAGATTTCATAGAACGGCTTGCCATAGTCCTTTGCATTGGAGGAAGGGCACTTTTTAATGGTATCCGCAAGCTTCGCATCGTCCTCAAAGTTGACCGTGTAATATGTAACGCCTCCATAGAACAGCGCGTCATTTGCCATTCCCATCGCTACATTTCCGTCGGGATGAGTTGGCATAATCGGGGCATAGCCGGTGCCGAATAAAACCTTCAATGGATCGAAGCCAAGGGTTTCCAGTCTGAACAGGCCTGTTTCCACTATTCTCGCAGCAATCTGAACCGCGCCGGCAATCGACGCTGTTGGCGAGAGCACGAGATAGACATTCCATGGCTTCACGTTGCACTGCTGCGCCACAATGTTGGCTATTTCATCAGGCGGCACCTGCGTCGTTTCGAGCACGGCAATCGCGATATCGGAAACATCAGTGTACTTTATTTTCTCGAACAGCTTTTTTGGCTTTTTCGCCAGAGCTCGAGCTGGCCCTGAGCCAATTGCGTAGTACTTCCCATCCGCAGTTTTCAGGTTCCAGCCTGCGAACTGCGCTGCGAGCAGAGAGATTGCCGGATGATCTGTCGTTACCACGACTGTTGGCAGTTCGAGTTCTCCATATCGCATGTAGCAGATCGAGGCAGTAGCATATCCTCCCATGCAGATCTCGGAGACCTTTATGCCTGCGAGATAGCCTCCGGGTGCTTTAACTCCTGTATCTATTACTGTTGCTCCGCAGGGCAGGCTCTCAGCCGTTACACCATAAAATTCGGGCTTGTCTAAAAGCTCCAGTACAGCTTTAAACGCCCCCTTATTCACACTAAGCATTTAACCACCTGATAATTTAGACAGCGAGAGCATTAATAAGCCTTTATATTTGAATCGAGGCGAAACTAACATAATATATGCACATAAATAAATAGTAAAAAAATCTCAATAAATTAATTGATCTTATTTTTTATTTTTACCGCCCTTTCCGCCACCAGCTTAAAAAGCTTTTTAGATCCAGAAATTGATTCATCTTTGTTATCAAAAACTATAAGAATTTCAGCGTGTTATTACTGTATTGCCCGGCCAGTTATGGCTAACTAACCGCGGAATAGAAGTCGTAACTGGAAGAGCGCGTGTTTCCCGATGAGCAAACTAGGAGATACGTAGTCGTCCCGCACACAGACTCACTGTTGAAATGGGCTTCAGCAGAAAGATCTGTAAACCCAGTTTCCTGACACACCCGGGAATGGGCTAATCACCCATCAAGGTTGAAAAAACCTTAAACGTAAGGGGAATTGGCGCAGGATGATGGCGGCTTTACCCGCAAGGGGCGTGTAAAAGCGCAAGTTCCATTCAAAAACCAGCAAACGTGTCGCTTAGGTACTGAGGCGACACAGAGGCTGTGAGGGTGGATGGAAGCCTGGATACCGGATCCCGATCGAATCCGACCCAGGTCAGCTCATCACCACAACCCGACTCTGATTTTAGGGAATAATGAAAGTACAGTTACTATTTCTGGTTCAATAATCGCAAGCATAAAATACGTGCACAAATAATATTATTTGTATACAGAGGTTGCGTATGACCTTAATATCAACAAGACTGCCTCCTGAGATCAAAAAGGAAATCGAATGGTATGCGCGGAAGGAGAAAGTTGGAAAGTCGGTTGCACTGCGCAGAATTCTGGAGCGCGGTTTGAAAGAGGTAAAGTTGGAGCACGCTCTTGATGAGTACTCAAAGGGCAAGGTTACCCTCTGGAAGGCTGCAGAGCTTGCAGGCATCTCTCTGTGGGAGATGACCGACGTTGTGAGGGAGCGCCGAATAGGCGTTCGATATACCCACGAGGATGTGGTGAGCGATCTGCAAGTGATAGAGGAGAGATGAAACCATTTTTAAAAAAGCAGTGAGCAACTCCACGCCACTGATCAACCTCGCGAGAATTGGTAGATCAGACCTCCTGAAGAGATGCTTTGAGCGAGTTTATATTGCGCCAGCGGTGTTCGAGGAAGTTATAGTCGAGGGAAAACGCCAGGGCAGAAAAGAGGTTGCTGTGCTTGAAGAGCTAATTTCCGAGGGATTTATTGAAGTGAAAAAACCCGGTACGCAGTTAGCGAAAATCGCATCCCTCCACCTGGGAGAAAACGAGTCAATATCCCTGTGCAAAGAAATATCGGCAGATTGCATAATCGTCGACGACAGAGAGGCGGTGGAAGCAGCGAAGCTCCTCGGCTTAAAACCGATGAGAACAACGGCTCTGATGCTTTTCTGCTTAAAGCAAGGAGCGATTGATTTCGATGAGCTTCAAAATCTACTTCTCATGCTCAGCGAAGGTGGCTATTTTCTGGATGCAAAAACGTATGAAGAGATCCTGCAGGCAGCGAGGAAGATATC
>CAZVYP010000070.1:0-9011 GCA_964631075.1 uncultured Methanocellales archaeon | reverse complement strand
ATGCGAGAGAAATCCCCAGCTCATTTTCACGAATCTCAAGAACCTGGATAAAGGCTTGCTCGAAAACATATCCCGAGAGGGAATAATAATATATGGCAAACCAGTGGTCATCGATGCCAGCCAAATTTTAAGGCCTGCGAATTTGTATGAATACCGAGTGGGTGGAGAATCGAAGGTTGAGAAAGTCCAGTTCTATCGAGCGTTAAAAACTATCGAAGGCAAGAAGCTGAAAAGCAGCATAATAGTTACGGAAGAAAAATCAAAAGAAGCCGAGGATATTTTTAAAAGAAATAAGATAAAATACGAAAAAAAGAAGCTATGGATTTAGAATTATAGTCAGTCAGTCAAAGTCAAACGAAAGATTAATATAAAAAGCGAGCCTAAAAAACTAATTGTAGTTATCTTATAGGCTAATTTTAAAAAAAGAGGCGTTAAACTGGCGGATTTACGCCGAGGGTGAGATTTGAACTCACGGGGTGCTATGCACCACCGGTTCTCAAGACCGGCGCCGTAGTCCGCTTGGCTACCTCGGCTCTTGCTTATTTTTTGCCCGGGATTCTACTTAAGACTATCTGAGCCTGAGAATTTCTTTTTTTCTCTTGAAATTTGATATTCAGTCGCATAAGTGAAAAAGCTTATTAGCTCTTTTCTGCTTTTAAACTTGAATGGGGAATTATGATGATTGACGAGGACCTGATCAAAAACACCGTGATTGAGCTATTAAGGTTGGCAGTAATAAGGCTGCCTGAGGATGTGAAGCAGGCTCTTGAGCGCGCCTATGTGGTCGAGGTGGACGAAGTACCCAGGATGCAGCTCAGGGCGATTCTGGATAATATCAAGCTTGCCGAGGCAACGAATACGCCTATGTGCCAGGACACCGGTATCCACGTTTTCTACGTCAGCCTTCCCTGCAGGGAGACAGGTGATCTTGAAAAAGCGATCAGAGAAGGTGTGAAAGAGGCCACGAAGATCATTCCTCTTCGCCCCAACGCGGTGCATCCGCTGACGCGGAAGAACCCGGGTGATAACGTCGGGGAGAGAATGCCCTACATCAATTTCAAGATCTGGGATAAGGAATATATTGAAATCTCAGTCATGCCAAAGGGAGCTGGCTCTGAGAACTGGAGCTCACTGAGCATGCTCACGCCAGCACAGGGGATCAAAGGAATCAAGGAATTTGCACTTAACACAGTAGTTAAAGCCGGGAGCAATCCATGTCCGCCGATAATAATCGGTATGGGAATCGGTGGCTCTGCTGATATATCGATCAAGCTGGCGAAGGAGGCACTGCTCAGGCCAATTAACGTCAGGCATAAAGAAAAAGCAATAGCGGATCTCGAGGTGGAGCTGTTCAGTGCTATAAACGATATTGGTATAGGGCCGATGGGGCTGGGTGGCAGAACAACGCTTCTAGGGGTTAACATCGAGTATGCCTTCTGTCACACCGCAAGTCACCCGGTGGCGATTAACATTCAGTGCTGGGCGGCGAGGAGAGCGAGTGCAAGGATACATCCAAATGGAAAGGTCGAATATCTGAGTCACAAAATGCAGGAGGGATAACTATGGCCAAGGTGAATCTCAGGCTTCCGGCCGGCGAGAAGGATATAAGAGCCCTGAGGCTCGGGGATACGTTGTATATCAGCGGTGAGTTCTACACCGCAAGGGACGAGGCGCACATGCATGCGCTTGCCGATTACGATAAAGGCACGAAGCCTCCTGTGAATTTCAAAGGCGCAGCAATTTTCCACTGCGGTCCCATTATGAAGAAAGCATGTGAGAAGTGGGTGCTTGTTGCAGCGGGACCAACTACCAGCTCGAGAATGAACACCCTTGAGCCTCGTTTTATCGAGGTTTTCAGGCCTAGTGCTATAATCGGAAAAGGGGGAATGAGCAAGCCAACTATCGATGCCATGCAGAAGTTTGGATGTGTCTATCTTGCAATTACAGGCGGTGCAGCTGTGCTTGCCGCCGGAGGTGTAAAGGAGGTTAAAGGCGTGCACTGGTTCGAGCTCGGAATGCCCGAGGCACTCTGGGTTTTAGAAGCCAGCAACTTCGGTCCTCTGATTGTCGCGATCGATGCGCATGGAAATAGTCTCTATGAAAAAGTCGGTAAAGAGATTGAGCGGAATATTCCAGGGGTAAGAGAAAAGCTGGGATTGAAATCCTGAATTCGCCGGAGTATGTTTCATTCCAGAATATGTTAGGGCTGTCCGGGATGCTATTTTAGAACTATCTCCAAATCCTTCAAGTCAAACAGCATCAGATCCGGCTCTTTTATCCTTTCCTTGAAGCTTCTGGCGAATAGGGCGTAGTGCTCTTTCCTCTTTTCATTATTCCACTGGACGTATTTTGACTTTTCCTTCAGCTCTGCAAGTACCTTTTTCGCATCAACTTTTTCTTGCCATTTGCACTCGCAGAAGAGAATCTCTTTTTTTTCTTCGTTCAGGGCAACTATATCAATTTCAAGCTCTTTTCTTATACCATCTTCCCTGTGAAATCCCCACCATGTCCCGACTCTTGAAAGTTCAAATGGAGTATAGTCATCAAACTTCAAAAGAGTCATCTTACACATTTCCTCGAAAGAATAACCTATAAAAGAGTTTAGCTCTCTGGCTATTTTTTCAACTACCGGTTTTGTGTTATCTATTTCTATATCAGATTTGCACGGGTACACATATCTGAACCAGAATCTGAAAAAATTGTCACTCGTTTTATAGATTGCCTTTTTCGACCGCTCCCTCTTCTCTGTCGCAGGCACCTCTCTTTTAATCAACTCCATATCTTTCTCCAGAACATTAAGAAAATAGCTCAAAGAAGTTTGTTTTATTGTCAGCGAACCGGCAATTTCACTGGGTCTCGTCTTTCCTTCGGATATGAGCTTAAGTATATTGAAGTAGGTTGTGCTTTCTGGAAGCTCTGTCTTTATCAGGATCTCCGGCTCGCTGTAAAGAATGCTCTTTTTTGACAGAATTTTATTCTCAATATTCTCGATTATCGTCTGTTTTGAATCAACATCTTCAAGATATTTTGGTGTACCGCCAAATACAGCGTAGATCTCTATTATCCTTTCCAGAGGAGTGCCTGGAAACCACTCTCTGAGATGAGATGGGTGTAGAGGTTGTATGTTCAATTGACCGCTTCGTCTACCATACAGTGCCGACGTATAATCGAACAGTTTGTGCATCATACCTATAGATGAGCCCATTACTATCAGGAACAGCTTTGATTTTCTCGCATGCTTATCTATTGCTCCCTGCAAGATGGATGGTACAGACCTGTTGATGTTTAAAAATCGTTGAAATTCGTCAAGTATTAAGATTATCCTCAGACTTTCCGATGCTTTGAAAAGTTCCCCGAATATTGTTTCCCACGACGGTGTACCTATGAAGCTTAAGTTGAGTTCTCTGTGCAACCTTTCTGCAATGGACAATCTCAACTCCTGATCATTCATCTCCTGAACAAGAAAATATACCGCATTATTCTTCTTTTTAATAAATTCTTCTACGAGTCTTGTTTTACCCACTCTTCTCCTTCCGATTACAGATACGAATTTGAAGAGCCCGCTATTGTAGTCCTTCTCCAGGTAGGAGAGTTCATCCTGTCTGTCGACAAACTTTTCTTTTATTGTCACAACAATAATTGTATAAACAATAATATTTAAAAATATCGGTGATGCCACAAATATTGTAAAAATACGTATCTTCTATCGAATGATAACCGAACAGTGATTCCGAGGCGCTAAATTATTGCCCTTTCAATCCCGTATTCTTTCATCAATTCTTCTGTCCTCTTTTTGCTGATCTTCTTCGCCCTCGAAATCCACTCGCCGTATGGTTTGTTCAGCTTGTAGAGGCAACGCGCTTTTCCGATGATTGCTTCGAAATTGTTGGCATCGATGCCCAGGATTTTATCGTACATTGAGATTGCATCTGAGAATCGCATCTGGGATGTGAATATCAGGGCTTTCTGGTGATATGGATCTGTGGCGCGGGGATCTATTTTTATGCACTGATCGTAGCAGCAAAGCGATCTGGCTATCTCTCTTGCTTTTTGATGGAGCCTGCCTTTTTTATACCACGCGAGGTATAAATTTGGATTCAGACTCAGCATTTTATTGCACTCATCGATTCCACGAATCACGAGACCTTCGCTCTCGTATGTATCTACCTTTTTCTTGAAAATCCATATTCTCTCCTCAGCGCTCTTGCCCTGAGTGGTGCAGCTTTCGTCCTCGAAGTTCACCTCTTCGGTTTCAAGCAACCTCAGATCCTCACCCCTCAGATCTGCAAGCTTCTGCCGTGCATCTATGAAAAGCTGGAAGTATTTTTTCAGACGCTCCGCGGTTTTTTCCTTCTGATATATCCTGTGGGTAACTTTTTTTGCTTCATTTACACCTGCCAGGATTTCCTGCATGCTTATCACCTTGCTGAAGAACTGCTCAACCATCTCACTGCTATCTGTCACATTCAAACTCGTGGTAGAGCCATAGGTGCCGAAGAGACCATCGCATGTGTAGCTATAGAAAAGCTTTCCCTCTTCAAGGTGCTGCCTGAGCTTTGTTTTAAAATCCTTATCTCTAACGAGAAGAGGACTTATGTCCATCAAATGAATCTCATTTATCATCATTTTCTGCTGAAAAATATGTATATCAGCAATATTATGCTTTTGATTTTACTTTCACCCTGCACTTTCAAAAGGCATTATAGCACTGACTCCCAGATTGAAGCTATATGGCCTTCGAATCTATCTTGAGCATCACCGAGCTGAATTTATACGTAAAAAAACTGGTAGGCTCACATGCTCCACTGCAGGACCTCTGGGTAAGAGGCGAGGTTTCAAATTCAGTTCAGCACAGATCTGGGCATGTCTACTTCACACTTAAGGACGAGAGCAGCCAGATCGTGTGCACGATGTTCAAGAGCCAGAGCTCGCTGCTCAAATTCAAATTCGAAGATGGATTGAGGATAATAGTCAGAGGGAATGTCGACCTGTACCTCGCCAGAGGACAGTATCAGCTGAACATCGTTTATGCCATGCCAGACGGAATTGGAGCGCTGCACCTCGCCTTTGAGCAGCTCAAGAAAAAGCTCGAAGCCGAAGGGCTTTTCTCGATTGCAAGAAAACGCCCTATTCCCAGATATCCCCAAAAAATCGGCATAGCCACATCCGTGGATGGAGAAGCACTTCGAGATATACTAGCGGTGATAAGAAGACGGAATCCAGACGTCGAGGTTTACCTTGCATCCACTCTTGTCCAGGGAGATGGTTCTTCGGAGAGCATCGTGCGCTCCATCGAGCTGCTTAACAAGATTGCAGACCTCGACGTGATCATAGTCGGACGCGGAGGTGGCTCGATCGAGGATCTATGGGCTTTCAACGAAGAAGCTGTTGCAAGAGCAATATGCAGCTCAAGAGTGCCTGTAGTCTCAGCAGTCGGCCACGAAGGCGATTTTACGATCGCTGATTTCGTAGCCGACATGCGAACACCCACCCCGTCTGCCGCCGCTGAGATAGTTGTACAGGACAGGAAAACGCTTGAGCGGGAAATTACTGTCCTAGAGCAAAGGCTATACAATGCGATAAGGAGCGCTCTGTACAACTGCAAGCGCTCGCTACGTGAGATAATTAACCAGCTTAATCCCGAGGATTTGCTGTTAAACCAGCACTACCAGAGAGTTGATGAGCTGGGACTGAGACTCCAGTTTTTGATAGAGCACAAAATTGAAGTGCAAAAGCAGGTGCTGCGAGGCTTCGACACCAATCTTAAGGCATTGAGTCCACTAGAGATACTGGAGCGCGGCTACTGTCTGGCAATGAAGAAAGGACGGGTGGTCAGATCGGCTGGAGATGTAGAATGTGGAGAAAAACTGAAAATCCTCACGGGCGATGGAAAAATAGTCTGCAGAGTTGAGAGCAAAGAGGAGGGAAAGATATGGAAAAACGCGAGTTAGAATTTGAAGAAGCCATTAAAAAGCTTGAAGAAGCTGTGCAGGCGCTTGAAAGCGGTGAGCTGAAGCTTGAAGAAGCGCTTCGCAGATATGAAGAAGGCATGGAATATGCCCGCTGCTGCAATGAAAGGTTATGCAGGGCAGAGTTGAGGGTCAAGCAGCTCGTTGAGCAGAAGGGCAGGATGGAGCTGGTGGAAATAAAGCTCTGATCCTAGACAAACCTGAACCTCTGCTCCTTTTTTATCCTCTTATCAACCTCACTTGCATATCGCTGCTTTAATCTGGCAAGCATTTCCCCTGAGAACTTCTTATCCTTAACCTTAGTGCACTGGATATCCACCGCATCCACGTCGATAACGGGGTATAGCTCGCATAATTTCGGGCGGCATCTGTATATGCGGCAGCGCTTTTCATTATCCAAAAATATGCACTGCCCTTTGATCATTTTTACTGCGTAGTAAGTGCCATGCTCGCCCTTCGCCTTCCTGAAGTACTTGTTTACACTCAGTTCCAGCGAATATTCTCGCTTTACCCTTTCTATGAGCAATGTCAGCTCTTCCTCTGTCAAAACAGCGCAGTTGCGGCAGCAGAGAGCATCACAGAGCGAAATATCACATCTCAGGTCCATCGCGATACTTCAGAACTAGTAGTTTTCAGCCAGCGGCTCGTAAAATGCCTGAGGATGCCTGCAAGCCGGGCATACCTTTGGTGCTTCGGTGTCCTCATGAATGTATCCGCAGTTGCGACAGTGCCACTTCACTTTTTTGTCCTTCTTGAAAACCTTGCCTTCCTTCACATTCTTCAGCAGCGCCCTGTAGCGCTTCTCGTGAAACTCCTCAACCTCGCCGATTTCTTTAAATGCTGTTGCGATTTCCGTGAAGCCTTCCTGTTTTGCAATTTTTTCAAACCCAGGATAGATCGTGCCCCACTCCATTTTCTCGCCATTGGCTGCTGCAAGCAGGTTATCCGCTGTCTTCCCGATAACACCTGCAGGATACGTAGCAGTTATCTCAACTTCTCCACCTTGCAGGAAATTGAAGAATATCTTCGCGTGCTCCTTCTCGTTGTCCGCTGTCTCAAGGAAAAACGCTGAGATCTGCTCAAACCCCTCGTTCCTTGCCGCACTCGCAAAATACGTATAGCGGTTCCTCGCCTGAGATTCGCCAGCGAATGCCGCAAGAAGATTCTTTTCGGTTTTAGTGCCCTTTAATTTCATAATAAATTCCTTCCTCCCTTATCTGATTCTGACGTGTTAAGTAAAAAGCTTTTTTATAATTTCAGTGAATAAGCTTTGACTGGAGATTTACCGTGATACCTTGATTATATCATCCAGGAAATGCGGTCGAGGTGAAGAAGCACAATCAGCTAGCAAATGAAGTGAGGGAAGATGAAAATTAAGATTGTTTCCTTAGATATAGATGGCACTCTTACCACTCCAAGTTACACAGATTTCATCTGGGAGGAGGCCATACCCCGGCTTTACTCAAAAAAAATGGAAATGGATTTCGACAAAGCAAAAGCCTATGTAATGAGTGAATATGAAAAAGTTGGTGAAGAAAGACTGGAGTGGTACGATATTAAATACTGGTTCGAACATTTTGGGATAGGTGATTACAAAAGAGTGCTTGAAAGACACAGGGATAAAGTTACCTACTACCCTGAAGTCAAAGAGGCCCTGGAAAGCCTCAGCCAAAAATACCGGTTAATAATAACAACCAACTCCACACAGGAATTTATAAAATTTAAACTGCAGGGTATAAAAAATTATTTCACACACGTATTCTCAGCACCCTCTGATTTCAACCAGACAAGGAAAACCGAAATTTTTTACAGGAGCCTTTGCACTATACTGAAGATAGAGCCAAGTGAAATTGCCCACACAGGTGACCACTGGCTATTTGACTTCGTCACCCCGAGAAGAGCAGGAATAGAAGCTTTCTATCTTGATAGAAGCGAGTCATCCAAAGGAGAACTGGTAGTCAGAGATCTGATAGAATTTGAAGAAAAAATAACGACCCGTTAAATGTCTGAAAGATGGATTGAGAGAATTTCTCTGCAAAAGCTTTAATACATTTGCTTCAAATGTATCATGTATGGCGGCGGAAACCGTTACCACCAGGCTCTCAAGGGAGGAGATAAAAAAGCTCGACTGGCTTGCCAGGGCAATGAGCACCAGCAGATCCGAAATCCTTAGAAGAGTGATCGACGAAGGACTAGAAAACATACTGATCGAGCAGGTGCTCGGAATGTACCAGAAGGGAGAGATCACTCTCTGGAGAGCCGCGGAGCTTGCGAACGTAAGCCTGAGCAGAATGATGGAAGAAGCACGAAAGCGCGGCATAGCCCATCAATATACAGTTGCAGACCTTGAAAATGATTTGAAAACCCTGGAGATCTGATGAAATACCTCATCGTGAACGCCTCGCCGGTAATTCTGCTCGGCAAAATAGGCAAGCTATCGCTGCTCAAAACGCTCGAACGCAGCATTTTAATAACCCCGGAAGTGGCAAGAGAAGTCGGATCCACATCTCCAGAAGCAATAGCCCTGCAAAAAGCCATTGATGAAAAATGGATCTCCATAGCAAAAAGCGAGCCTTCTCAGATAAAAGCAATCGTCAAAGGAGAATTAGCGACAGGCGAACTGGAAGTCATAGCACTGACTCTCAAGCTTAAGAACGAGGGAAGCGATGCACTTGCGGTGCTCGACGACAAACCCGCGAGAAACACTGCAGAAGCACTTGGCATACCCATTACCGGCACACTCGGCATCATAATATACGCCGCACGAAAAAAGCAAATCTCAAAGCAAGAGGCAATCGCAAGCGTGGAGCGCCTGCTCGAAACCGGAGCAAGGCTCGACCCGCTGGTGGTGCGGAGAGCGATGGGGGAGATTGAGCGAGATTGAATAGAGCCAGATTCGAGAGCAAGCGATAAAATCCTGTGGAAAAAGAAATAAAAATCTGGTACGACAAGCGTTCGCTCTGAGTACTTAGCGTTCAAAAAACCCTTGAAAAACATTCGTTCCAGAAGAGAAGGCCAAAAAACAGGCATTCAAATAAGTAG
>CAZVYP010000069.1:0-9283 GCA_964631075.1 uncultured Methanocellales archaeon | reverse complement strand
AGATCGAATTGAAAAGAACAATCTTCACATCCACTCTCGCATTTGCATTACTGTCTCTCTGCCTCCACTACCAAGCCAGCTACCAAGAGCACAGCGAATACCCAATCGATATGCAGGAAGCGAGTTTATAAACAAATCAAGGAAAAGAATATTTACGTTAGCATTTACATTTGCTTATGAGGTAAAAAAAAATGCCAGTACTATTAGAAAGAGCTTTAAAGGCTATAAAAAGCATTGAATTCGAAACTGGAACAAAAGAAAAAATTGCCAGAAAATGGCTGGGAGCGTTTAAAGGGGCTGTACCGGAGGGAATGACAAGTACGGAATACCTCAGGAAAATGAGAGAGTCCGGCTATGGAAAGTATTAGAGTATATCTTGACACAGATGTTCTGATAAACTGGCTGTGTAAGGAAGTAGATCCCAATTCGGATTTTAAACTCTGGAAGGCTCCCTACGAAATTATGCGCTTAATCGAAAAAGGGCTGGTTACAGCGCATACTTCACTGATAAACATCTTCGAAATCAGATTCGTTCTCCGCAGAAAAAAGAAATTCGAAGAGAAAAAAATAAAGGAACTCATTGCCGATTTATACAGGCAACTTAAGATCGAGGTCCCGGATTCTATTGACATAATAACAGCAAACAAAGCTCAAGAGGAATACCTGTATGATCCTTTTGATGCTATTGCTTATGCAATTGCTGCAGCAATTCCCTCCGAGTGTATCATCACCAGGGATAAGGAATTTACCGATATAATAAAAGCTGCTAATTTTTCAGCCTGCACGCCGGAAGAATTCCTGGGAAAATACTTCCCGGAAAAAACTCAAAATAAGGAAGAATCGTGAGACCTCCAGCGCCTGAAAGAAAGAGGCTATTCCTCGCCAAGCTGAATTGAGCAAAAAAAGCTATGAGAAAAGGCCGGGCTTGAATTAGTTCTGACTATCAACGTGAATAAAAATGAAAAGAACAACTCTAATATTCATCCTCGCAATTGCACTATTATCTCTCTGCCTCTACTACCAAGCCAGCTACGAAGCATACAGCGAATACCCGGGCGTGAGGCAAATCACCACTGATTACACGCGATACCTTGGAAGCCAAGTGTCTGTTGGCGGCGAAGTAACAGCACTGGACAACAACGGCTTCGAGCTAACCACATGGCACGAAGGCAAAGATACAGTATTCAAAGTCCACCATAACTCTACTAACATTGAAACTGGCAATCAAATCTCTTTAATCGGCAACCTCGAACCCAATTATAATGTAACTGCCAAGGAATTGCTCGTCTCTAAGAAGTGGGACTACTACTCAGTTTTCATCCGCTCCATCCTCGCAACACTTAAAAAATGTGAAATTGCAATTAAGGAGATACCATAGAAGACTTGCTTGATTATGGACTGAAGTTTTTGAAGAAATTCTATCTTTGAACTATCTTCTTCAATGCCTCTACATCCTCTCCCACCTCTAGGTTAAATGCTTTTAGTCCCTCTTTCTTCGCTGCTTCAACGAGGGGAAAATCAGAAGCGAGAAATACCGGAGAGAGGCTTACAATGCAAGAGAAGAGCTGAAGAGCATCGTCCGCGGAAATATGATACGTCAGAATTCTTTCGATCACGGGATCGATATAGTCACTTGAAAGTTTGATAAAAGTAATATTCTTATCAAGAATATCCGAGAATAACACTGAAAGTATGAAAGCTTTCTCTTCATCGGTGATCTGTTTCTTTGCAACTTTTTTGTCAATTGCACCAATTGCTTCGGCTAATGTCCAATGTGAAGTGACGAGCTTAAAATTGCCCTCAAAGATTTCATTTATAATTTCAGAGCCTTGTTCTTCACTGTATCGCTTTACAAATGCAGAAGTATCAAGATAGATTCTCAATCAGGTTCCCCTGGAGCTTATCACGATTTTCGATAAGGGTTCGCCTCGAGATAATATCTTTTGTGCCCTTTTCAAGTCTTTATCGGCAATTTTGCTGATTTTAACACCTAATTTCTTAGCTATATCTTCAATAGCATCTGTTTTTGAGGTATAGATGCCAGATTTTATCAGTTTGGCCGAAAGCTGCACAATAATATCTTCATCTGAAATCACAGCATCACCATATATAGTTCTCTTAATAAATATTAAAGATTGCTGGGGATAACAAACTCTGCACTTTATCCTGTATCAGAAAAGGCCAAAAAAAACAGTTAGCACAACAAAAAAAGCCTATCGAAAATTTAATAACCCCAAATGCATTGAAATATCTGAAGAAATGTTGCACTCTCAGCCACGCTGAATTGAGCCAAAAAAGTGCTATGAGAAAAGGCCGGCAGGAGACCACTTCTAGCTATCCAAGAGCATTACGTTGATTAAAATGAAAAGAGCAATTCTCGCATCCATCCTCGCAATTACCTTGCCTCTACTACAATGCCAGCTACGAGGAGCACAGCGAATGTCCAATTGTGGCGCTGGATACCTATGGCTTTGAGCTATCCGCAAGATGCGACGGAGTATTTTTTTTCTCAAAACAGTTCCAGGAACTCTTTGACAGAGTAAGCTGAAAATCCCTTCATTTTTAGCTTTTGGACCAGATCTTCTATGTCCAGGGAAATAAATGGCGCATTTAGATCGGTTGCCACCTGAACATAGATTGCATCGCAGCCATATATCTTATAGGAATAGCCCAGATGTCCTGAGCGAATGCAAAAATCTTTCTCACAATCAACCCAGAATGTGACTAAATCGCGAAGTATCTTCTCAGCCTCGGCGGCATCATCTCTGCCTGCATACCTTCCAATCGCATCGATTACTTCTGCGAGTAAGATGGCTGGCTCCGCGAGAATTAGTTTTCCCTCCATAACTTTTTTAATCAAAGCAGTGCAATCTTGAGAAAATGGTTCATTTCCCTTATGGGAACTGATAAATACGTTTGAATCAAGCACGGCCATTCTGGATTTAGGCATGTCTTCTTCCCAGCCTGGTTATCTCAGTTGAGGAAGGTGCGTCAGGTTGCCATTTTCCTTTGCTCTTTTTCACAAGTACCAGCCATGCTTCAGCTGCCTTGATATGTCTATCACTTTTTTGAGATAACTCCATTGCTATGAGCCTGCTCTTTACTTTGTGGAGCTCAGTCTCGATGTTCCTCACAATTATCTTCAGCTCGTGAATAGTTTCGGCAGTCATTCGCTACACCTGCAAAGCTATATCTTACCTCCGTGGCTATATAAATTTGCCCCAGTGCATTCTGAAAAACGATTTATCGAAAGTTTAATAACCATCAAAGCATTGAATTTCTTAAAAGCCACGCTGAATTGAGCAAAACTGCTATGAGAAAAGGCAGGCTAGAGATCAGTTCTGACTATCAACGCTGATTAAAATGAACCGAGCAATTTTCACATCCATCCTCGCAATTACCCTGCTATCCCTCTGCCTCTACTACAAAGTCAGCTACGAAGAGTACCGCAAATTAATTAAAACTACTTTAATAACAACCATTTTTGTAGTAACATTTTTATAGTAATAACTCATAGTATAAATTTGGTGGTATTTTGGTTAAGCACATAACTGTTTCAGCCAAGATCGACATTGAGCTTAGAAAGAAACTTGCCGAACTTGATATTAAACCATCTGAAATAATCAGAAAATCCCTTGAAAAGGAAGTTGAAGAAAGAACGAAGGAACTGCTTTACAAAAATGTTGAGAAAGCGAGCAGAATAATAACGAAAGTTGGCAAGGAATCATGGGTCAAAAATATAAGAGATAGCAGAGAGGAAAGATGAATCTATTTGATTCCTCAGCAATAATATCCCTTTGCGGTGAGAAAAAGATAGATAAATTACTGGAAGGCTGGACTTTAAACCTGGCATTCTATGAAATTGGAAATGCAGTCTGGAAGCAAGTCCGTATTCACAAAAAAATAACTATCAACGAGGCAGCCACAGTTTTAGAGCCCTTAATAGAACTCCACCGTAAAATGAAGAAACCGAAAGCTGAAAATGCCCTGGAAATTATCAAAATAGCTGTGGAAGAAGGCATAACTTATTACGATGCATCATATATCCACGCAGCCATCGAGAACAATTTAGTATTAGTCACGGATGACGAAAAACTTGTTAAAACAGGTAAAAAACATACCGAAACCATCACCAGCGAACAGCTATAAAATATTATCAAAGTGCGGAAAGATCAGGTTTCAATAATCGGCAGCCTCGAACCCAATTATATCCTGACCCCCAGGGAAATGCTCGTATCCAGGAAGTGGGACTACTACTCAGTTTTCATCCGATCCCTCATCGCACTCCCCCTTCTATTCTACCTCTCCCTCAAGAACTGGCAATACGAACCAACGCAGAAGCATTTCAGGAGGCGATAGAAACGCCTGACTGGCTCGCACATATTTTATCGGCGTGGATAACCTGCAAATTGCTCTCACTCCGATTCAAAACCCTTTCCAGAGCCACCTCCATCGCAATGACCGGCTCCCTCCTCCCGAACATAATGGCTATCTCTTCGAACTCATCAACATCGATACATGGACAATTCTCACGCCACTCCACACACCCATCGGTGCAATACTCACCGCCGGAATAGCAACACAGTTATTCACAGACAAAAACAAAATCTACTCTTTACTCATACTCGGCGCTGCAACGCACTTCGCACTCGATTTAATGCTCATACACCTCAGCGGAGGCGTGGCATTACTATTCCCCTTCCACTGGAGCACGTATGGACTGGATTTGATAACGACTGATAGCTCTTTGCCTGCACGTATATAGTGATCTTGGCGGGGGCTGTTTTATCACACTCGCCGAGTTAACCACAACATTTAATAAGCATTTTGGCTGATCATAGAAATGGAGACAATATGGGTCGAGTAGTTAACATAAGCAAAAAACTTGGAATTCCAGAGAAAGAGCTCATTCTCAAAGGAGTAATTTCTTTTATCGAGAAGGAGATCCGACTGGCAGAGGGAGAAATCGCTGACCTCAGAGAGAAATATGAAGTTGCAAGCAGGGAAGAACTCAACAGGAAAATTAAATCAAAAGATATAGAGAGCCACCCTGCGTGGGAAGACTACATTACTTGGAAAAACAAAGAAAAATACATAGCAGAGCTAAAAGAGCACCTGAAATCCATTCGGTGATCAATTGAGCCTGCTCGAAGTATATTTAAAACTCAAGCGCAAGGCAGAAAAAGAGTCCCCTGAAATTGTGAAGACCGCGAAGTTGATAGGCGGGAAGACACACCTCCCGAATAAACTCCGTATCTACATAATAAACGGAAGCTTCCTTGATATCTGGTTAACAATCGATGGCGATTATTCATACCACTGGGAAAGCACGCTCCAGGACGGATTGATCCACCGCTGGGACAACGCTCCCGATCACCATCAGCTCGCCACCTTCCCGAAACATTTCCACAAAGGCAGCACTAAAAACGTCAGAGAAAGCAATCTCAGCGAAGAACCGCAGCAAGCCCTTGAAGAAATACTGATGTTCATAAAAACAAAATTGAAAAAATGAAGAGCCAGCGATTTTGCAGCACTGTGTAATCTGCAGGTTACAACGGCTTTGAGCTATACAATGAGATTCGAAATACAGGGGGCCGGATGCTCGTGGATTTCATTTGTATGCTTCATCATGATGTGCAAACTTCAAGAAAACTACCTTGTGTTTTCCCTCTTCGATTTTGTATATCAGCACAAAATGTCCTATATGAGCCCTTCTTTTACCTTTCAGTATTCCTTTAAGAGGCTTTCCGAGATATGGATCTTCTGCAATTTGAACAATTTTCCTCTGCACTGCTGTATACAATGCTTTATCTCTTTTCGCCAGCTTCCTCAACTCAGAAACCAGCTCTTCGTTAATATCTTGACTGTAAGCCTTCATTCTTCACTCTTCAAGGTATCCAAAAATACATCCAGCTCTTCTGCATTCTTAAAGGATTTCACTTTCCCCTCTTTCACTCTTCCCTCTGCCTCTCCCACCTTCTTCACGAAATCCTCCCTGAACATCTCCTCAGGTGGGTAGAGCTGCGCCTCAAGGGCATCTACGATGTCCCTCACTATTTTGTATCTTATCCTCTCCTCTATTACCGGAGTGAGTTTCTTCAAAAGCTCTTCTTCGTTCATTGCCATATTTTTAGCCTTTATAAGTCTATATGCAATTTCCACTGCCTTAAAACCATCGATTGCCCTCTCCATCCCATAGCTCCCTTTCAAGTCCTCAATAATGACATAACCAGATATCCAAAGAGAATGTTCACTCGTCCATCTCAAAAGCAGAGAGGCAGGTCACGACAAATTACAAAAGCATTATCTTCACCCGGAATTCGGCGTTCACACGATTATCATCTCTATATCACGCCTTGACACCCGCTCTCCTTACTGAAGCCTCTCATTCAGCCCCATCTATCAAAAGTTTAATAACCATCAAAGCATTGAATTTCTTAAAAAGCCCATGCTGAATTGAGCGAAAACTGCTATGAGAAAAGGCCGGGCTTGAGATCAGTTTTGACTGTTTAAGAACACCGCGTGGATTAAAATGAAAAGAGCAATTTTCACATCCACTCTTGCAATTACCTTGCTATCCCTCTGCGTCTACTACCAAGCCAGTTACGAAGAGCACAGAGAATACCCAGGTGTGAGACAGATTACCTTAGATTACCAGCGATACACCGGGAGCGAGGTTTCTGTTAGTGGCGAAGTAATTGCAGTGGATAAGGATGGCTTTGTGCTATCTACTAAGCACAATGGCAGGAATACGCTATTCAAGGTTCACCACAACTCCAGCAATATTGAAACTGGCGATCAAATTTCCATAATAGGCATCCTCGAATCCAATTACACTATAACCTCCAAGGAATTACTCGTCTCCAAGAAGTGGAACTACTACTTCGTTTTCATCCGCTCGATCATTGCGCTCCCCCTTCTCCTCTACCTCTTCCTCAAAAACTGGCAATTCGATCTCGAGAGAAAGCTCTTCAGGAGGCGATAAAATCCCGGACTGGCTCGCACACGTATTAACAGCCTGGATACTCTGCAAATTGCTATCACTCCGATTCAAAACATTTGACTCCAGAGCCACCACCGTAGTGATGATCGGCTCCCTACTACCGGATCTAATGAAATTTGAGATATCTGAAATCATCAACATCGACGCATGGCAGTTTCTCACACCACTCCACACACCGGAGGTGCCATCTTCACCTGACCGCTTCTTGGCATATTCACAAGCGGTTAAGCAGGGAAATCTTTTATAGCTGGAGATGACATTTTAGCTTGAGGATCCTATATGCCAATAAGGGTTGAAGAAGTCATAAGTTATCTTGAGGATTTCAGGGTTAAGAAGGTTAAGAGAAAATTGGGTGACAATTTATTAGGCATATTTAAGGGAGCAATTCCCGAGGGAGTGACTTCTACTGAGCTGATTAAGGAGTTCAGGAAGCCCAGATATGACTAAGGTTTTTCTTGACTCTGATATTATTCTGAATGTGTTATGCAAAGAGGAGGAACCGGAGAGGAAAAAGCGGCCTCGCCAGAGACTTCTGGGTACTAACCAGCGCAGAGTACGTAAGCCTGCTGGAGCTGAAGCAATAGATAATTTTATAAGCATAATACCAGTATATAGTATAATGTGAACAAAAATATCTATCTTAGCTGGAGTGAGCAGAGGATTTTCAAAGTAATCTCATCACTGGATGTGGTCTTTGTTGACGATATGGTGAGTTTATTTCCGGATTTAAAGCCGCATCAGATTAATAAGATTTTTTCCGCGCTTGCTTCGCATGGCTATCTATACCGGGTGAAGAAAGGAGTTTATCTCGTGCAGCAAAAGCCTTCAGATATGCCCGTGATAAAAAATCCTTATAGAATCGCTCAGGCTATGTTCAATGGCTACATTGGTTTTTCCTCCGCGCTCAGGATCTATGATCTGCTGGACTACGAGCCATTCACCATTTTTGTGGTGACAAAAAACAAATCCAGGGAGAAAAGTATTGGCGAATACGTCTTCAGGTCAGTAGCAATGGGCAAGAGAGCCACAGGGATGACTTACTTTAAAGGCATTTATACTTCTACGCTTGCGAAGACTTTCTTTGATTGCTTTTATAAACCGCATTATGGAGGAGGTTACTCAACGATAACTAAAGCCCTTTACGAAGCAGAGCTGGACTGGCAGGAGTTCTTAAAATACTTCGAGTTTGCATCCAGCTCTCTATGTCAGCGAACCGGATACGTGCTGGATTTGATGAGGAAGACCGACAAAATTCCTGAAGAAGTCCTTAACTCGCTAGGGAAAAAGGTTAAAAACAACACAAAGCTAATACCGTCTGGAAAAGCAAGCGGAGAATATAATAAAAAATGGCTCGTTCTTGACAACCTCGGAAAAGCAAACATATTATCCTGGTGGAAGCATGGCTGACCCGGAGATCTTGAGATATATATCCACACGCACCAGCCTGGGATTGAAATATCTCTCGAAGGATGAAAAGATCTCGATAGCCCTGGAGCAACTCAGAGATCTATTCCCTGAGGTGATCTTAAAGGGAGGTACCGCCTTAAACAGAGTATACCTCGCAAAATCAGGGGTGAGCAGGTTCTCAGAAGACCTCGACCTGGATTTCACCTCCGATAAAAGACTGGATGAAAAAATCGCTATAATAAAAGAAAAAATAGCTGGAATCAAAGGCTTTGAAATATCTCCTCCAAGAATACACCACAGAACTCTGAGGTTTGACTGCCACTATCTGAATGAGTTTAACGAAAGAGACAGAATAAGAATCGAGTTCTACCTCACCAGAACAGAATATTTAAAAACCGAAGACGTCCTGGTGAAATCACCATTCATAGAGACACATCCAGCTATCTTCAAAGTATACTCACTTGAAGACCTCTTAGCAAGAAAGCTCATCACGCTCTACAGCAGGATGGAGGGAAAAGACATTTACGATCTTTTTTACTCTCTTGATCTGAATTTCAATAAAGAGCAACTCCACAAAGCCCTGAAGATCGTGCTGCAGCTCCACAGGATAAACAGAACAGCTTTTTCAAAAGAACTCACAGCAAAACTAAACGAAGCCAGGAAAAACGCAAATTACATAGGAAACTCAACCAACCACTTCATACCACGAAACCTCAGACCGGACTGGAAGGTCTTCATCGACACATTGATCCTGAAAATAGAACGAACAATCGAAGAGCAAAAAATTAACAGCCCGTAAAAAGTCTCCATCGAAAGCTTAATAACCACTAAAGCATTGAATTTCTTAAAAGCCAAGCTGAATTGAGCCAAAAA
>CAZVYP010000068.1:0-9314 GCA_964631075.1 uncultured Methanocellales archaeon | reverse complement strand
AACCGGCGAACTCCTGCGAGACAGGACCCTGAATCTTGCTACCGTTTGTTAATTAAAGTTGTGGGTATAAGTTATCGCCTTTCAATCGAGTATCTGGAAATCTATTTATAGTTAACTATAGACATATAGTGATAACTATGGTTACTACTATACAGCTTGATGAAAGTCTCAGGGACAGGCTGAAAGATTTGAAGATACATTCCAGGGAGTCTTACAGCAGGGTAATTGAGAGACTTATTCGGCTCTCTGAGGAAGAGGAAGAGCTGAGTGTTGAAACTATTAAGAACATTGAGAGCGCGCTGGATGACATTAAAAAGGGCAGGGTTTATTCAACGGAAGAGGTTAAAAAGAAGCTGGGAATCAGAGTTAAATGACATTTGAAGTAAGGTGGACTGATACTTCTCTCAAGCAGCTTGAAAAACTGGATAAAAGTGTTGCACGTAGAATTGTGGAGAAGGTAGTTTCGATATCTGAAGATCCTTTTTTGTTTGTTAAAAAAATGGAGGGCTTCGATCTTTACCGCCTGAGAGTGGGAGATTACAGAGTAATAATGAGCATTGAGCGAAAGCAAATGCTGGTGTTTATTTTAGAAGTCGGGCACAGAAGTGCTATCTATCGCAGCTATTAGACTGCTGGAGATCGTCCTCTGTTCCACAGGATAATTAACGAATGCGGGAGGCCGGATTTGAACCGGCGAACTCCTGCGAGACAGGACCCTGAATCCTGTGCCTGTGGTCCAGGCTTTTTTAAAGCTTGTTTGACCTGGCTTGGCAACTCCCGCAACTGGTTTTCTTCCTTTTATTTGCGATTGGATAAATATGTTTTGTTCGAATAATCCTTGAAAACCACTGTTTCTTTCGCATAGAGATCTGTCCATATTTCTGCCAGCGGTACTTTTCTGACAGGCCATGGTCGTTCTTTGAGTGTGTCTTCAAAAGTCTTTATTCTCAGCTCTGTTTGAGTCAATTTACTCCCTCCTTTACCTCCTTTCTGATTTTTTCAAAAAATCTTGCCACTTATTGTGGCAACGATAATTTTTAATAATGCTCAAACTACTTATATTTTATGTTTTTTATATTAAGAAACAAAAATTAATATTTATGATTAATGTTACTATATTATTAGATTAGAACATTAAATATTACTTATATCTAATGTTCTTTTATCATGATAAAAATTTTTTATCATTATATTTTATATTATAATATTAATATAATTAAATTTCATCCAAACATCGTAGTTTGAGAAATCTTGTTGATCAGGTGAATTTTAACGGTTGATGTGGTTGTTCTCCAAGAAGTCAAATGTAGTAGCAGCAGTTGGAGTAGCTGTAGCAGCAAGTAGCATAAAATGCACATCCCGATTTAAAGTTCTTCTCATGAGTGAAGGGTTTTAGTGCCATCGAGCGCTGGCTTGAGTATTATGGTTTTGCTTCGAGGTATACGGCTTTCTTTGTTTTTCTCTTTTCGATAGACCCTGTTTTTGGGTCCAGTACGTAGCGTTCTTCTTCGTCTTGCTTTGTTTCGACCATGGCTTGGGAAACACTTGTTGTGAGAATCTGAGTTTTAGTTTGAGATTGTGGTGCTTTAAGTAAAGCAATTTCTCTGGATAGTTCTTTTTCAATCTGGGATAGCTCTTCTATTTTCTTTTTCAAAGCCAGAAGGTGTTCCTCAACAAGTTGAATCGCTTCTTTTTTACTGGCTTCCGGCACAGTCGATTCCATCTTCCACCCCCAGTTTTTAATATTTTGATTCACAGTTTGATTAAGATTGCGGTGAATGGGGGATTTTTGAACAAAGTTGGCATCACGGTACTTCGAATTTCTTGAAGTGATCCGAGCCGAGTTCAGGTAAATCTTTTGGCTTTCCGTTGTGCTCGAGGATTATGCCTTTCTGGGTTATCTCTCCTATCACCGTGAATTTGCATGCTTTCTTTGCCTCATTTAGCTTCGCCGGGTTTATTGTGAACAGGAGTTCGAAGTCTCCACCTGTGTAGACTGCGAGGTCTATCATATCTGCTTCGTCTTTTGCTGCGAGTTTTGTCTCCTTTAAAATTGGGATTTTCTCCGCGTATACTTTGAAGCCAACTTCTCCTTTATTTGCGCGGTGCAGTTCGTAGAGTGACATCGCTAGTCCGTCGCTGATGTCCATCATCGAGGTGAGTGCTCTGCTCTTCGCGAGCTTCCTGCCTTCGTTTATTCTTGGCTCTGGTTGAAAGAATTTTTTTACTATTTTTCTGTAAGCTTTCTCAGGCACTTTTACTCCCTGTATTACGATGCGCATTCCTGCGCCGCATGTGCCTAAATTACCTGTTACTGCGATCAGATCTCCGGCTTTTGCTCCGATTCTTCGCAGCGCTATTTTTTTGTTTACTCTTCCCAGTGCGATGCCGACTATGGTAAGTTCTTCGTGCTGGTCTGTATCTCCGCCTATTATCTCTGTGCCGTATTTGCTGGCGCAGGCTTTCATGCCTCTATAAATTTCCTCCACGAATTTTAGATCAAGTTCATCCGGCAAGCCAATCGAGAAGAGTACTCCCGTGGGACGCCCTCCTTTGGCTGCGATGTCGCTGAGATTCACAGCTGTCGACATGTAGCCTATCTGCCATGGTGTCATCTCCCGGGGGAAATCGGTGTTGCGGTGGAGCATATCCGTGGTTACCAGCAAGTAGTCTCTGCCGTCTTCGAGGAAGGCACAGTCGTCCCCTATAGCATCTGTGTCGAGCAGCTCTTTGATTCTTTTTACTATTGCTCTCTCCCCTGCCTCTGAGACCTTCATTTCTTGTTCTCCAGAGTCTGGATGTGCGCGATCAGGGTTTTTTCGTAGAAGCTGACGCCGCTCTGCAGTGTTTTGGAATCGATTTTCGCGGCTACTTTCGGCGACATTATGGTCACTTTTATCGGGAATGAGATACTGAAGTTGAATTCATCCATTTTCTTGAATTTGAAGACTCTGACCAGGCGCCTGTGTTTCTCTGGTGTGAAGATTCCTGTTTTTGTGACCATGTCGTACACGAGGTCGAATGTTAGCTCTGTCATTATATGGTCGATGTCTTCTTTTTGCTTTGGTTCTTCGATTCCAGATGCCTTTTCTACGCCTTTCTTTTCTGAGAGTTTGAGTTCAATGGTATCTACCTGATATCTTTCTAGCATCATAAGCAGGCGGTTTACCTCTTTTGGAGGGAGCTCGTTCATCTTTTTGATTATCTTCCAGAAGAGAACGTTTAGCTCTTTGTTTACCAGGCTTTCGATCTCTTTTGCCAGCGCGGTTGGTGAGATGGATATTATAGTCAGATATTTTTCTTTCTCTTCTGGGTTCAAGCGAAGCTTTCGCGATTGCTGCATTTCTCTGACCATTTCTTTGCTTAATCTCTCGCAGTATTTTGAGTGCATGAAGTCAAGCACGTAGTCCTCTTCTTTGAGAAATTTTTTTGCCAGATCGTACATGTGCAGGTATCTCTGCAGTTTTTGCAGTGTCTCGAAAGTATCTTTTGTGAGCAACGAGGGTAAGCCAAGTATTGCCTTTACGTGGGGCGGTAGCTCTCTATCTTTCAATACCTCAAGTGGCTGACGCAGGTCGTTATGAGTGGCGTACTTCCAGATATTTTTTTTACCCGCATGCTCTTCTTTTACCAAGCAACCTTCTGTCTCGAGTTCTTTGAGATGCTGCTTGATACCCTTTGGATCCACTATTCCTAATTCCTGCTTTATTATCGCACGAAGCATTGGCTCCTCTATTCCTTCAGGGAAATCCAGCAGGATTCTCTGGATCTGCATCTTGGTATAGCCGTATGGATATTTAGGTCCTTTTTCCATGGTTTTAATCTATCATATTAGTGGATATAAATACCTATGGTAATTAAATCTCGGAAGTGGCAGCGAAACATATATTTTACTTGTTCATGTTCTCTAAAAAGATGAAAGCTGAGACAAAGCAGTTCCTGCGGTCAAAGTTTGGGGAGTACTATAGAGCACCGGCGCTGCTTCTGCCACCCCAGTTTCACAAGCGCGAGCTGGGCTTTATTTTCTTTGACGAGAGCTATCCGGATATTGTGATGCGCAGGCACAAAGCATTCAATTCCGGGGAGGAATTCGCAAGCTACCTCGAAAATATGGCGCCGGCGCACATTTTTCATTCCGCCGCTTATTACCGCTATCCGGACGCGCCATCTATGAAGGAAAAGGGATGGGAGGGCGCAGACCTGATTTTCGATCTTGATGCGGATCAGGTGATTAAAGAGCGGACGAGCTATTCAAAAATGCTGGAAGTTGTGAAGCTGGAGCTGGGCAAGCTTATCAACGATTTTTTAATTCCCGACTTTGGATTTAGCGAGAAAGAAATCAACCTAGTGTTCTCAGGAGGACGTGGATATCATATTCACATACGAGTGCCCGAGATACTTCAGTTGGAAAATCAGGAGAGGAGGGAGATCGTGGACTTTCTTACGGGGCAGGGTCTGGATAAGGGTAATTTTCTTAGGGAGCGCGTGGTTGCAGGAGAATTTGGGACAAGAAGGAGGCGCGAGGATCAAAGCATTGGAGAGGGGTATCGAATACCTTCAAGCGATGAACCTGGATGGGGAGGTAAAGTAAACAAAGCAATAGTTAATTACTTTAAAGAGCTAAGGAGTAAAAGCGAAGATGAAGCTATTTCTGAACTAATCGAATTAGGAGCAGGAAAGAGAGATGCGAAGTCGGCATACTTTGCAATGAATGAGGAAAGGTGGCAAAGGAACATCGAGAATTTAAAGGAAGGAAATCTTGATTTTTTCAAGAAAAATTTAACTTTCTGGGAAAAGCTGATGGATCAATTGATTGATAGAGTTAGGGTTAAGATTGAGACCACCACTGACGAGCCTGTTACCGCCGACGTTCACCGTCTGATTCGCATGCCGGGCTCGCTTCACGGCGGCACAGGTCTTAGAGTGGTTCCGCTTAAATTAAATGAGCTCGAGAGCTTTGATCCTCTTTGCGATGCTGTGGTGTTTGGCAATAAAAAAACGAAAGTGCTTGCGAGTAGTGCTATGGATCTGAGCTTGAAAGGTGAAACATTTAAGATAGCTGAGGGTGTAAATGTATTGCCCGAGTTCGCTGCGATATTTTTAATGTGCAGAGGAGTGGCAGAGTATGAACCTTGATGATCTCAGACTGTTGCAGTCCAATGAGCGCGGTTCTCCTCAATTGCAGGAGGTTGAAAAGGAGCTTTACCGGAAAATCGCTGAATATGTACGGGCACTTGATGAGAATTTGTTTAAAATTGGCGATTCCGATGAGCTGAAGGCTCAAAAGATCAGGGATGAGAGGGATAGTGCAAGGCGTGTTGCGGAAGGTCTTTTTGAGAGGCGCTTGGGAAAAATTATTCGTCTCGCCTCGCTGAAGGCAAGTGGGTTTGGAAAAAGTCCAAAGAATTTAACGCCTGAAGAGCAGGAGATATTCGAATCCCTTGCGGAAACACTGCAGAAAGGGAGGGCTAAGATCCTTGCTCCGATCGTTACACCCTTTTCAAGGAAATACGCTGTGGAGAGCAAGAAAGAAAAGATCGAGGAAGCGAAGCAGGTGACCGAAAGTCATTTAAGCGATAAGAAAGAAATAGGGGAAGAATTCCTCGCAATTAGAGTGCTTCAGGATATTCCCACTTTCAAAGGGGTAGACGGCAGAAGCTATAAATTGAAGGAGGAAGACATCGTGGTGCTGCCTCTCGCAAACGCGAGAGTTTGGGTTGAGCGAAAAGTCGCAGTGCCGGTGTCAAAGTCAATATTATCGAGAGAGGATCGCTATGAAAATGCCTAAAAACTTACGCGCATTCTGCCCGTTTTGCAAAAAGCATACAAAGCACGAGATAGAGCGGGTTAAGAAGGGCAGGGCTTCGACCCTGACCAGGATTGAAAGACAGAAAGCGCGCTCATTCGGGCATGGGAATAGAGGCAAGTTCTCAAAAGTGCCCGGTGGCGATAAGCCCACGAAGCGAGTTTCAATAAGATATAGATGTTCAGTTTGCAAGAAAGCACATTTGAGGCCTGGCTTCAGGGTATCGAAATTTGAGCTGGTGGAGGCATAACAATGACAAAGCTGAAGAGCAAATTTCTCCGTGTGAAATGCGCGGATTGCGAAAATGAGCAGATAATTTTCGGCAGTGCCGCTTCCGTAGTGGAATGCACCGTCTGCGGTCGGACTCTTGCCGAGCCGACCGGAGGAAAAGCGGATATTAAAACTTCAATAATCAAGGTGCTAGATTAAATATGGAGCGCAGGAAATGGCCAGAATCTGGTGAGCTGGTGGTTTGCACCGTCAGCAATGTGGTTGACTTCGGCGCGTTTGTTAAGCTCGACGAGTATGAGGCCAAAGAAGGTCTTATACATATTTCTGAGGTAGCCTCAGGCTGGATCAAGTACATCCGCGATCACGTTCGCGAGGGCCAGAAGATTGTTTGTAAGGTTTTAGCTGTCGATCCGAATAGAGGTCATATCGATCTTTCATTGAAAGACGTGAATGAGCATCAGCGGCGGGAAAAGATACAGGAATGGAAGAACCAGCAGAAGGCATCGAAGTGGATTCAGCTAGTAGCAGAGAGCATAAAGCTCACGCCTGAGCAGAAAAAAGAGCTTGATGACAGGCTCTATGGCATTTACGGTAATCTCTATCTTGCTTTTGAAGAGGCCGCAATAAGCGGTGAGGAAGCACTTGTTAATCAGGGCATAGAGAAAACTCTTGCAGAGGCAATTGTTAAAATTGCAAGTGAAAATGTGAAGATATCAACAGTTGACATCACCGGTTACGTCGATCTGATTTGCCCCGTTCCTAACGGCATAGAGGTAATTAAAAAAGCGATTAAAGCAGCGAGCAAGATAAACGAGAGGGATGTTACGCTTAACATATCCTATGTTGGAGCCCCCAGATATAGAATCAACGTGGTAGCACCGGATTACAAAAAAGCCGAGAGCGTGCTCAGAAAGGTTGCTCAATCGGCAATTGAAATCGTCGAAAAAAGCGATGGAATGGGCGAGTTCCACCGCGAAATTGATGAGAAACCTGCGAAAGTGAGCTCATGAAATCCAAGTTCAAGAAATGCGGTGCTTGCGGCACCTATACCTTCAAGGACATCTGTCCAAAATGCCGCGGGGTAACAGTCAATCCTCTTCCACCGCGATTCTCGATCGAAGATCCCTATGGAAAATACAGAAGACTTGCACTGGGAACAAAACCATAAAAGATTTTTATATGGAAAGGTTATGACATGAGAAGGTGACGTCTGTATGGATAGCTACACAGCGTTTTTCATCTTGCTCGTGATATATGTCGCAGCATTGATATTTATTGGATGGAGATTTGTGAAATACCAGCGCTCGGTTGCCGATTTCTGGGTAGCCGGTAGAGAGATAGGGCCTTTGAACATAGGCTTCTCATCTGCTGCGTCATGGCTTACAGCAGGTGCTTTTCTGCTTGCCACAGGGCTTTTCATGATGATAGGCGTGGGCTCGATCTGGATCTGGGTTGCACCAAACATCATTGCCCTGGCACTGATCGCGCTGCTGGTGAAGAAGATAAAAAATACGCCTGCGCTCACCCAGCCTGAGCTGCTGGAGATACGCTACAGTCCAATGGTGAGAGCCCCGATTGCAATCGCAATAACAGTTACCATGATCTTATTCTCTGTTTCAGACTTCAAAGGCTTCTCCTATGTTTTAAGCGTTTTCTTTGGCACTCCTCAGGTAATAGCGGTGCTAATAATGGCAATTTCAGTCAGCGCATACGTCACCCTTGGAGGCTTCAGAGCAGTTGTCTGGACCGATACCATTCAATTTCTATTTCTGGCAATTCTCGCGACATGCGTTGGGCTGTTTGCAATAATCCTCCCTACTTATACTCCCGTTGGAGCCGATCATGCCACATTTACGGTTGGCGAGATGTTTGCAAAGCTGCCCGGTGAATGGTGGGATCCATTCTTGCTTGGCGGAGTAGCAGGAGCGGCACTTCTGCTGCTGGCGCTGCTGCCCGGCTGGATTGCAGAGCAGGATCCATGGCAAAAAATCTGGGCTGCCAAGGACGAAAAAACCGCGAGAAATGGACTTTTGTTCGGAGCATTTCTGCTTGGTGTGATTTACTTCGCTTGTTTCCTGACTGCCGTGGGTTTGAACGTAATTTATCCGTCACCGCAAAGCGAGCCCGGTGCAGAGCAGATGTACCTTCAGTTTATCCTTGACTTTGCTCCTGCATGGCTTATAGCGTTTTTTGCCATAGGTTTTGCCGCCGCCTCGATGTCGTGCACCGATACATTCTCTACCTCAGGTGCTTCCTGCATATCACGCGACATAGTTCAGCGCCATCTCTTGCCTGAGGCATCACAGAGGCAGATGATCGCGATAAACAGAATTCTCGTAGTAGCAATGATTGCAATCGCCGGCTTCATCTCACTGCACGTAGAGAGCATAATCGAAGCCGTGATAATAGCAACTGTGATAGGAACAACTTCCTATTTCTTCCCCATAATGGGCGGGCTTTTCTGGAAGCGGGCGACGAAGTGGGGCGCACTCGCAGGTGCCGTCGTTGGCTTCCTCGCGCAGTCCACGCTTGTAATAGCGGAGAAAATGGGACTGTACAGCGATGTATTCGCGAGTCCTGCGATGCAGGAGCACGGCGTGCTGCTGGGATTAAGCCTGAGTGCGATTTCCTTCGTAGGAGTCTCCCTCGCCACTAAGCAGAGTGAGGACATCCGGCTTGCCCCGTTCTTCAAAGATGTTGCGGATAAGCTTTTCAAGCGAGAAGTGCTGGAGGGCGTAAATACAGAAGATCCCAAGTTCAAGAATGTGCTCACCAGGCTTGAGAGAAAGATCACGGGTGAAAGAGCCCATTTACATCTGTCAGTGGATGTGAAGGCAGCAATGGCAGACGGCGGATCGCTTGGCTGGATAGGGTTCACCAGAGAGCTGAGGATGATGCACCCCAAATGGGTTGCCCCCACAGGTTTTGACGTGGTATATCGCCTCTCCCATGCGGACATGCTGACATGCGTAAAAGTCGTGCTTGGCGATAAAAACCAGCTCTGGTTATCATCGGAGCCCAGGGTAGAAGAAATAGGCAACCAGGAAAAAGAGCTATTCATCGCCTATGAAGAGATCGAAGCAGTCCTGGCAACCATGGGGATGAGCACTTCCATAAGCATAGCCAGCTGACAACAACTGGAGTCGCTCATGCAAAAAAAGCACTGTGACATCGCAATCGTAGGTGCAGGTCCTGCAGGAAGCGTGGCAGCGAGGTTTGCTGCGAAGCTCGGTTATGAGGTACTTCTTATCGATAAGAAATCCGAGATAGGCATACC
>CAZVYP010000067.1:0-9399 GCA_964631075.1 uncultured Methanocellales archaeon | reverse complement strand
GGCTTATCCTGGTGCGCAATGTGTGCAACAATCTTCCCCTTGCCTTCGTCTCCAAATAATCCTCCAACAATTATTGAAGCAGTCATTTAATTTCGCCTTGAACAATTTTATTGGCGATTTAATCCTTATAAATCTGTTTATCACATTTAAAGCTGAATATTTCACTATGTTTATATAGAATGAGGGGAGTAAAAATATCAACTTCGAACAGTGGAGGTTTCACAGATGGCAGAAGATGATAACGTGATATACGTTGGGAACAAACCAATAATGAATTATGTGCTTGCGACTGTAACCCAGTTCAACGAGGGTGCAAAAGAGGTAACAATCAAGGCAAGAGGGAGAGCCATTTCAAGGGCTGTTGACACGGCAGAAGTTGCGAAGAATAGATTTTTGCCCAATGTAACAGTTGAAGACATAAAGATCGGCACAGAGGCAATACAGGGAGAAAAAGGCGACGAGATAAATGTTTCGTCGATTGAGATCCTGCTGAAGCGGCAGGGCTAAAAATATTTTATTATCGCTTTTTCCATCTCTTTATTTCGTCCCTATCAGCTTCAACTTTCCATCTCCCCCAGTTAGACTTCATATCTCGAGTCTCTTTTGACTCCGGTGGCGCACTGATCTTCTGACAGCCGGCCTGGAGCAGGCACACCCCCTGCACCTCCCCCTGCTTGTAATCTTTACAGGTAAAACAGATCCTCAGCCATCCATCTTTTTTCTTCATTGCAACCTAATTTAACCTAGAACTACTTATATTATATTATTCATACGTAAATTTCCACTTCAAAAATACGCCGTCATTCAGCTGCTTAACCTCTATCAGATCCAGCAGCGGCATTTGCTCTCCTCCCCTGAATCCTTTGCCGTCGACCAGTGTGGGAGCATTTTTTCCACCGATTATCCTGCCACCTATGTACACGTGGATCTCATCCATCATACCAAGAGATATCAGACTCCAGTTCAGGGTGCCCCCTCCCTCTACCATGAGCACATTTACTCCCTGCTTTTTCAACTCGACCATTAACCGCTCAAGATCAACCTCTCTATCGCCAGCTGTAATTATCTCAGCCTTCTTGCTCAGCTTCTTTACTCTTGATTCAGGTGCGGCACGTGAGACTGCAACTATCCTCTTACCAGCGCCTTTTTCAAGCACCTCTGCATCGACCGGAGTTCTGGCGCTGCTGTCCACCACTACTCTCACAGGGTTCTCATGCTTGCCCTGCCTTACTCGCTTATCCTGCCTTTCCTTAGATTTCACGGTTAGACTCGGGTCATCCGCCAGCACCGTGCCGATTCCAACCATTATGGCATCTGCACCTGCACGAAGTTCGTCCACACGCTCGAAGTCTTCTTTGGAAGAAATTCTTACCTGCTTTCTCTCAAAGGTAGAGGTCTTTCCGTCGGCACTCATAGCCGTGTTTATGAAAACAAATGGACGCACTGCACGGTCAAGCATAACATCTAATCTGCGCAGATCTGCTTTATGCTTTTTGATCGAAAATAGTTTGAAAGGGAGAGATTAAAATGTAGAACCTCAGTTAGTGCTTGCTTGTTACGTAGTGGAATAGGAGTCTAGTTGAGAAAAATTTCTCCTCTGCTATATAAGTTTAACATCGACCTTATGCTCGACGATGTGCAGATAAGTGATATGCGGCGGCATGGTGTCGTACTCGAGATATATCTTCGAGCCGGGTGCGGTGAATCCCTTTGGCTGCGAGTATCCGGTAACTGCATAATCAAAGGTGAAAGTAGGACCCATCAGGCGCATATAATGCCAGATTATCACTGTGATTGGTATTGGTCCGTCAGACTTATTATACGTACCTGGTCTGAATGGATCGTCTGCCCATGTCCAGGACTTGTCGTTGCTGAAATAGGTTAAATTTCCTGTTACATTCATCAGGTCGAAAGTGCCTGTGTCGTTTACTATCGCGTGGATCACACCTTCTCCTGTATCAGACTCCCATAGCTCTTCTCTTGAGGCATTTTGATATGATATGGTGATGGTACCGCCCTCTGTGCCGGCACCGCCTCTCTTCTGCAAATCTATACTCAGTTTTTCACCGGTTGGCTTGGTGGCATTGATATTTAACTGCAGATCTGAAGTCGCATTTGCCAGTTCGAATTTAAAGGATTTAACTGGCGTTTTATTTGTTGTGTTCAGTCCAATTATGTCTAAGGGCATTTCATAGGGCCTGACCGAAGGCGGTCTTGGATTCAGATATGCCAGTGCCTCGCTATCGGCATCATGTACTACCACGCCGTGGAACTCGGTGCGCTCTTCGAAGTATTTTGCCCATGACTTATAATATCTGCTCTTTATCTTGACGATGATCTCACTGCCATACACGGGGTTGATGAATAGCGGATTGGTGCTGGTGTTCTGATAGAACACAGTTTGGAGATTCTGCGAAGTGGCGTGAAGAGTAACGGTTCCACTTGCTATTGATGAACTGCCGTTTAATCTTATTATGGGCAATGTGAGGGTCTCTCCATTGTAGTGGAATTCAGGGGGGCTAATCATAATTGTCCCTCCATTTGCGTATTTTCGCCAGACTCCTCCGCCTTCGTATCCAACTTCCTCATCATTAAGTTCGTATCTGACTGTGCCGATCGTGTTATTGTATATCATGTGCTCGGTTCCGCTCATCCTGAAAATTAGCCTCATTCGTCCGTAGTCAGAGTCATTTAAAAGTGAAATGCTACCACCAGAAGTGTCTAACTGCATTACCTGTGAAGGTGATTCTCCAAGTGCATTATTGCTGATTCTTGAGTCAAGCACTGTGAATGCCTGCTCTACGTTAAGCAATTTTGTCTTTTCCTGGTAATCATTTATATTCGGTAGACCTGTTACGAGTAAAAGCGATACGGTTGTGACGATTATCCCCAGAATGAATAAAACGCCTATTACCTCAGACACCGCACATCTCGATCGCAGAAGGCTCTTCATTAAAACGCTCCGGTAATATGTTCATATAAGTTTTAATATGACCATATTTAAATGCAGTGTGTTCAAACTAGGGCTGGCAGGGAACCTGAGACAGGGAGAGGGCAGATAAGAAAATTATTAAAATCAAAATTGCTCCAATTGTGCCTGAAAATACACCTCCAACAGGATACAGCACCCATACCATGCAGGAGTAAAGGCCTGTGCCAGCAAGACCAATGGGTGAATCGCGAATGACACTATCAGTCATCTCCATACCATGACTCAGATAAAGCAACATAAGCACAGGCGTTATTGTGCCCGGAAATGATGAGAAAATGCCACCCCAGAGTGGACCTGCGTTATCACCGAGAAAGATGACTCCGGAAACCACAGATCCTCCGAAGACGCCTCTCAGCAAAACCTCCTGCCATCCTGCGGTAACTCTTCTTTCAAACTCACAGGCTGCCAGCCTGCGAAACAATATATACGCTGCGATGCAGGCGATCCAGAGCAGAGCAAGAGCCTGAAATCCGCTTGAAATCGGGAGCCATCTGAGCAGGAAAATGGCAGTAAAATATCCCAGAAATGCCAGCGCAAATGCAATTAAAAGCCCTGAAGCACCACGTGAAATCCGGGTTCCGAATGCGAACATACCGAGAAATATGACATCTGCAACAATTCCGACAGGATTCCAGATAGCCGCCTTGCTCGCGAACTCCGCGTCATGCTCAAGAGCCATAAATAAAAGTGAGATAAAAGTGATAGTAGGCAGCGCCATTAAAATTCCAGCCAGCCGTGGAGATCTCCTCTCGGCAACAAGAATTATTCCCGCGATCAACCCGCTTCCGGTGAGAAAGTAAAGTACATATCTGAGCATAGCAACTTAGACCTGTCAGTTTGAATTCAGCCGCTTCTAATACTTAAACAATCTCCAGAAATTACCTGCTTTATAGAGCCATCCTCAAGCTCGACTATCAGACATCCATTGCTTGATATATTCCTTGCCATCCCTGTGAAGCTCTCACCCTGCGTATTTATCTGGACTTTTCTTCCAAGAGTGGCGGAAAGCGACCTCCACTCATTCAGAATTCCTACAGGGTCTCGCTGAAACAGCGTGTATCTGGCTTCAAGTTCCTGCAGCAGCTGCTGAACAAAATTTGCCCGTGCAATTGGTCCGCCGAGCTCTTTTTTTAGAGTTGTAGCACCTGTCTGAACCTCAAGTGGCAGATCTTCAACGTCGTTATTGGCATTAATTCCGATGCCCAGCACTGCGTATCTTACCGCCTCAACCTCAGCCGCGAGCTCTGTCAAAATTCCGCAGACCTTTTTATCACCGATCGTAACGTCATTCGGCCATTTAAGCTTCGCATCCAGGCCAAGCTTCCTGATCGCGTTTGCAGCGGCAACCCCTGCAGCTATAGAAACCAACTGCACCGCAGAGGGAGATATTTTCGGGCGAAGAATGATCGAGAGCCAGATGCCACCTTCAGGTGAGGCCCATGATCTTCCGAGTCTGCCCTTTCCCATTGACTGACTTTCAGCAATAACTAATGTGCCCTCTTCAGAGCCTTCTTCTGCAAGCTGCTTTGCAACAATACTTGTAGAGCTCACACTATCGAAGTAGCGAAGATTTCTGCCGATAAACCTAGTTTTCAACCCGATTTTTATTTCCTCAGGCATGAGGATATCTGGGCTTTTTACGAGCCTATAGCCCTTTTTTGGCTTTGCTTCTATCTCATAGCCCAGCTTTTTCAAGGAATTGATATGCTTCCAGATTGCAGTTCGAGATATCCTGAGATCGCTGGAGAGCTTTCCCCCTGAAACATATTTCTCCCGTTTTTGCTTCAGCTCGCAGAGTATTTTTTCTCTCATTTCTTTCCCACGCTGAGTACCTTTCCGGTGTAAATCCTTTTACGCTCTCCACTATCAAGTTTCAGTACCAGACTGCCATCATGCTCTAAATCAACAGCCTCTCCCTCTAGAATGCCGCTTGCAGTGGAAATCTTAACCTTTTTTCCAAACAAGTAGGATAGGCGTATCCATTCGTGCAGTATGGTTTTAAAGCCCTCCCGCTCCATTAGCAGATATTTCTCTTCAAGCACCTCCAGAAGGGTCTGTATCAGCTCCTTTCTTGAAATCGGCTCTCCAAGCTCTTTCTTCAACGAAGTCGCGGTTTTCTGCAGCCATCCAGGCAGTGATACCATGTCCACATTTGCATTTATGCCAAAGCCGAGGATGACGTACTTAAGCTCATCCTGCTCAGAAACAGACTCGGCAAAAATGCCGCACACTTTTTTATCCCTGAGCATCACATCGCTGGGCCACCTTATCCTCGCATCAAGTCCGTAGAGTTTTTTGAGGGTATTTGCAACGACAACGTCCGCAAGTAAATTCATCTTCGTAGCTTCCAAGGGCGGTAATTTCGGTGTTAATATCACGCTCAGCCAAATGCCCCCAAATGGCGAGACCCATACTTCGCCGATTTTTGCCCGGGCACTGTACTGAGTCTCAGCGATTACAGCGGTTCCCGGTTTAGCTCCCTGCTCGATCAACTCTCTAGCGAGAAGATTAGTAGAGGGAACATCTTCATGATAATATATCTCTTTGCCAACGAAACTGGTTTTTAGCTCACTTTTGATCTCATCGGGATTGATCTTTGGAATATTCAAAATTCTCTTCTGAATAAACCCGGTGTCGATCTCGCCCTTCAAAAACGCGGGATCATGAAGAATAATCTTGTGGAGAGGCAGAGTTGTATGTATACCTTCGATAATGAATTCGTCAAGAGCCCGCTTCATCCTCTCGACCGCCTCATTCCGATCCTGACCCCACACTATCACCTTGGCCAGCATCGAGTCATAGTAATGGGGAATCGTGTAGCCCGAATAGGCGCTTCCCCTGTCAACCCTGATCCAAGGACCGCCGGGCAGTACGTATTCTGTTATCTTGCCGAAAGAGGGCGCAAAACCACTGCTTGGATCTTCGGCGTTTATTCTGCAGTCTATAGAGTGACCCCGGATGTGAATATCCTCCTGATCGAACTCCAGCGCTTTGCCGTCAGCAATCTTAATCTGCTGCTTCACAAGATCCACGCCTGTAACCATCTCGGTAACAGGATGCTCCACCTGTATCCTGGTGTTCATCTCCATAAAATAAACGTTAAAATATTTATCCATCAGAAACTCCACGGTTCCAGCACTCATATATCCCACAGATTTGGCCCCGGCGACAGCTATTTTTCCAAGTCTCTCTCTGAGCTCATTCGTAAGCACAGGACAGGGTGCCTCCTCAAGAAGCTTCTGATGTCTCCTCTGAATGGAGCACTCCCTCTCTCCCAGGTGCACCGTGTTGCCTTTGCTATCACCCAGTATCTGAATCTCAATGTGCCTCGGATCCTCGAGGTATTTCTCGATGTAAACGCTTCCATCCGCGAATGCCTTCTCAGCAGTTCTCTGAGTAACCGCAAGGGCAGGCTTCAACTCCTCCTCACACCTGACGATTCGCATTCCAATTCCACCACCACCGGCAGCGGCCTTAATAATCACAGGATAGCCTATCGAATTCGCGATATCCAGCGCTTTATCAGGATCGCTCACGCTGTCCATCGTACCGGGAAGCACATTTGCCCCGGCTTTTACCATAACCTTCCTCGCTTCCAGCTTATTACCGAGCAGATTAATGCTCTCCGCCCGCGGCCCAATGAAAATCAGGCCGTTTTTCCGGCACCTCTCAGCAAAATCCGCATTCTCCGCGAGAAATCCATAGCCAGGATGAATGGCATCGGCATCAATTCTCAAAGCGAGATCAATCAACACATCCATATTCAGATAACTTTCCTTCGAGGGCGGCGGACCGATGCAGTATGCCTCATCAGCATAAGTAACGTGAAGTGACTCCTTATCTGCCTCCGAATAAACTGCAACGGTTTCAACCTCAAGCTCCTTGCAGGCGCGAATGATCCTGATTGCTACCTCACCCCTGTTGGCAATCAAGACTTTATTAATCATCAGCTCTCCACCACTTAGCCATGCTAATAGCCTAATTTCCTCAAATATTTTTGGGATATCTGAATTTTAGAGGATAGAAAAGAAGAGTGGATCTAAAGCAGCTATTCAATAACTGCAAGCAAAGTGCTTGGACTGACTGTCTGGCCAACGGTTATATGCACAGCCTTGACCACTCCGGATCGATGGGAGCGGACGTCGTTCTCCATCTTCATTGCCTCGACGACTGCAATAACATCCCCTTTTTTAACGGCATCGCCGACTTTAACTTTCACCTGCACTATCGTGCCCTGCATGGGGCTCAGGATTCCACCATCTTTCACGGTCGGCACAGCCACTTTTTCCTCCGCTTTTGGGATCGGTTTTGGCTCCACCTTTGGAGGCTCCAGCTTCAACGTTTCAATCGGCTTTGGAGCGCTTGCAATCTGAGGTTTATCAGCAGCCACAGCCTGAGAAGGAGCACTTCCTGTGATGTCCTCCACCTTAACCTCATAGACTTTTCCATTGACTTCTATTCTATACTTCCTCATCCCAACCCTCCAGCTCACGTTTCATAAGCCACTTTCTTCCACTCAAGCTCCATCCTGAAGACATCGCTTTTGCCCATCTTGGCACTTTCCTGCCTCCTTTTAATGGCGCCATTAAATCAAATTTTCCAATCGAGCTCCAGACGCTGGCTGCCTTTGCCTCACCCACATCGCCCTCTGCACCCATATAGCTTGCGATTGCAGCCGCGATGACTGCAATTTGCGTCTCAGTCTCTGCCGTTAGTTTAATCTCTTCTACATTTACTTCGTGAATCCTTCCCTCGACTTCGATTCTGAACTTTCTCATGCAAACTCCATCACTGAGGCATATTGCTGTGCTTCTTCCTGGGTCTATCCTGGCGCTTCGAGCTTAATACTCTTAGCGCGCTGATCAGCACAGGTCTGGTGTCCTGCGGCTCTATTACACCGTCAATATACAGCTTCGAAGCGGCATCGTAAGGATTGGCAAATTTCTGCTTGTACTCCTCTATCAGCTTGTTCCTCATCTCTTTTGGATCCTTGGCACTCGAGATTTCCTTGGCAAACACCACATCAACCGCACCGTCGGGACCCATAACGGCAATCTCTCCAGTCGGATATGCGAATACGAAGTCCGCGCCCAGGTCTTTGCTGCACATCGCCAGGTAGCTGCCGCCGTAGGCTTTCCTCAACACGAGGGTGATCTTCGGCACAGTGGCTTCTGAAAATGCGAAGAGCATTTTAGCGCCATGCCTTATTATACCCAGATATTCCTGCTGCACACCCGGTAAATAGCCGGGCACGTCTACAAATTGAATCAGCGGTATGTTAAAGCAATCACAGAACCTTATGAACCTCGAGCCCTTATCAGAAGAATCCACATCCAGTGAGCCAGCGAGTGCTCTGGGATTATTAGCAACGAGACCAACAGTTCTCCCATCTAACCTTGCAAAGCCGACAACAAGATTCCTGGCAAAGTTCTCTTTGATCTCAAAGAAGTAGCCACCATCAACAACTTTCCTGATAACATCTCTAACATCATACGATTTCTTCGGACTCACAGGTACAATTTCATTCAACTCCGGATCACGCCTGTCCCAGGGGTCACTTGTTGACTTAACAGGAGGATCCTCCAGATTGTTTGACGGGAATAAGCCCAGCATATCCCTTATCATCTGGATGCACTGCTCGTCGCTGACCGCCACCAGATCGGCAAGCCCGCTTCGAGTCGCGTGCACTGTTGCACCGCCTATAGATTCAGAGGTGCAGTCCTCGCCGGTAACTGCCTTTATAACCTTTGGACCTGTAATGTGGGCATAGCTTGATTTATCAACCATAATCGTGAAATCCTGCAAAGCAGGCGAATAAACAGCTCCTCCAGCAGTCGGTCCCATCAAAGCAGCTATCTGCGGGACAACCCCTGAGTAAACCGAGTTCCTGAAGAAAATCTGGCCATAACCGGCGAGCGCATCCACGCCCTCCTGAACCCTCGCACCCGCGGAATCGCAGAGTCCAACCATCGGAGCCCCGATCTTCGACGAAAGATCCATAACATCGCAGATCTTCTTAGCATGCGCAAGCCCCAGCGAGCCACCCATAACTGTGAAGTCCTGTGCAAATATGCAAACAGGTCTGCCATTTACTGTGCCGTAACCCGTGATCACACCATCGTTAGGCATCTCTCTTTTCTCCATCCCAAAATCAGTGCAGCGATGCTTCACAAGCGCCTCAAGCTCAACAAAGCTGCCGGGATCCAAAAGCCTTTCAATTCTCTCGCGGGCAGTAAGCCTGCCCCCTTTCTTCTGCTTCTCAATCTTATCAGCACCACCGGCAGCCTTCACAACCTCCAGCTTCTTATTAAGATCCAGTATCAAATTTTGCATTTCCTCAGCGTTAGTCATCCTCCACCACAACCTCCCTCTTTTCTACACCTTTCTATTATATAATTCATATCAAT
>CAZVYP010000066.1:6242-9776 GCA_964631075.1 uncultured Methanocellales archaeon | reverse complement strand
AGAGAATTGCCATGAGCAATATTCCCTGTCCTCCGGCGCCAGTGAATCTAACTTCTTTTCTTGCCAAGCTCGGTCAACCTCAGCATTTGAATTCGATCTCGAAACACTCTTACCAGTCCTTTTCTATTATTTTCGGCAAACTCGCCGATGACGATTTTATCCTCAATCGTGTGCTTATCCCTTTTTCTGGCTTCTTCGAGCGGGATTGAGTTTTTCCTGTACCAGTCCAGGATCTGAAAGCCCCTGGGCATGTTGTTTAGAACCCCGAATACCGTCGGGCACTGGGCAACGGCTTCTACGTAGCAGAATCCCTCTTTATCGAGGCATTTACTGATAGACTTTACCAGGTTATCCACGTGATAGGTCGTCCATCTGGCAGCGTAGTTAACGTCCAGAGCTGCAAGCAGCTCGGCCATATCAAATTTGCCTGTTACGTTTCCATATGGCGTGGTTCTGGTTACAGTGCCTATAGGCGTGGTGGGCGCCATCTGCCCGCCTGTCATTGCGTAGATGTTGTTGTTAACTGCGATTACAGTTATGTCGATGTTCTTCCGCGCCGCATGGATGAGATGATTGCCCCCGATCGAGAAGAGGTCGCCGTCACCCGAGAAAACGATCACGCTTAGTTCTGGATTGGCGAGCTTTATTCCAGTCGCGACAGGTATTGCTCTGCCGTGGGGCGTGTGAATGGAGTCGAGATTGACGTACGACGCCGCTCTGCCGCTGCAGCCGATGCCTGAGACCATCACGAATTTATTTTTATCTCTATTCGATATTGCTTCGAGGAGCGCCTTCAGAGCTATGCCGATTCCGCAGCCCTCGCACCACATCGTGGGAAGCCGGTCGATCTTAAGGAGCTCATAATCCATCGATATCCCTCATCATTTTATAGACTTTTTCGGGTGCCGGTATATCTCCAAAGCTCCTGAGGCTGTGGCACTGCTTTAACCAGGGCTTTATCAAGCTGTAGATCTGTCCGTTGTTCATCTCCACCACGAGTACCTTTTTCTCCCCTATTTTTTCTTTTACCCTTTCAAAGTCAAAGGGCCAAATGGTTTTTAATCTGAGCATGCCGGCTTTCAGCCTCTTTTTCCTGGCAATTTCAACTGCCGAAGCGCAGGATTTGGCGGTAGCCCCGTATGAGAGCACAACTATTTCAGCGTCATCAAGCAGAAGAGTTTCATACTCCACTATTTCATTTCTGGCTCTGCTGATTTTATCGCTCAGCCTCCTGACCAGCTTCTCGTATAGCTCCAGATCAGATGTTACCGGAAAACCTGTTTCATCATGCACCAGGCCAGTGACATGCACTTTCTGTCCCTCTCCAAAGGTGTGCATCGGTGGCACAAGGCTGGCTCTTGGTTTAAAGGGATATCCGGCTTCGTGTTTCACAGGCACCTTTCGTTCATAAGGCACAACGTCTCCTCTCAGCGTGATCTGCTCCCTCATGTGATTTATGATAGCATCGCTTAAAATGAAGGTCGGAACCCTGAATTTCTCCGAGAGCTCAAATGCTCTCACCGTGAAATCGAACATCTCCTGAACAGAAGCAGGGCACAGGGCAATTATCTCATAGTCCCCCTGTCCACCATAGCGGACGCTCATCACGTCACCCTGCGATGGCAGAGTTGGAGAGCCGGTAGAAGGACCCAGCCGCTGGATATCCGCAATAACAATCGGAGTCTCGGTCATCGCTGCATAGCTTATGCTCTCCTGCATCAAAGCCAGACCAGGACCTGAGGTGGCAGTCATCGCCTTTTTTCCAGCCCACGAAGCACCTATGATTGCGGAAGCAGTAGCGATCTCGTCTTCCATCTGGATGAAAGTGCCGCCTACCTCCGGCATTCGAATTGCACACAGATCCATAATCTCGGAGGAAGGCGTGATGGGATAACCGGCGTAGAATCTGCAGCCAGCCGCGATGGCACCCTCAACGCAGGCTGTTGCACCCTGGATCAGCGTTTGCTTTTCTTTAGCGATCGTCTCACCTTCTTCTCTTTCTTCTCCCCTGCTACGCGTATCGCGAAGTCAGGACAGTGCTTCTCACACATCCTGCAGGCTATGCATTTATCAATCGCTTCAGGATAGACATAGTAGTAGCCAAGGCGGTTAAGCTCGTCTGAAATGCCAAGCACACCCTTCGGGCAAAAATGCATGCAGATCTGGCATCCCTTACAAAAATTTTTATTTATCTCTATCAGCCTGCTTCCTCCATATCTCTTTTAAATACTATGATATTTTATAGCTTGCCTGTCGATAAACAAAATAACTATAAAGCTAAAAAATCTTATACACCTCAGAAGGTTCAAGGATGGAGGCAAAAATAGAGGATCAGATCTGGATTGAAAAGTACCGCCCCCGTGCTCTGGATGACGTGCTCGGGCAGGATGAGATCGTAAGGCGGCTTAAATCCTACGTTAGAACGAGAAATCTGCCTCACCTGCTATTTGCAGGTCCGCCGGGTGTTGGAAAAACAGCCTGTGCTATTTGCATTGCACGCGAGCTCTACGGCGAGGAAGCCTGGCACAGCAATTTTACCGAGCTCAATGCCAGTGACGAACGAGGCATAGATATTGTTCGAAGCAAGATCAAGAACTTCGCCAGAACCGCGCCACTCGGCGAGGCTCATTTTAAGATCATTTTTTTAGATGAAGCGGATCAGCTCACCAGCGACGCGCAGTCTGCGCTCAGACGAACCATGGAGCAGTACTCCGGTACCTGCAGGTTTATCCTGAGCTGCAACTACTCCAGCCGGATAATCGAGCCAATTCAATCGAGATGCGCGGTCTACAGATTCCGACCCATAAGCGAAAAGGCGATTGAGAAAAAAGTGCATCAGGTTGCTAAGCAGGAGCATCTGCATTTAGCGAAGGACGGCCTCGATGCCATAAAATATATCGCCAGAGGCGATTTAAGGCGCGCCATAAATGCCCTGCAGGCAGCTGCGGTGCTCGGCAGTGAGATCAACGCTGAAGCCATTTATCAGATAACCGCAACCGCCAGACCTGAGGAAGTACGCGAACTGGTGGAACTCGCGCTTAAGGGAGATTTTATGAAGGCAAGGGAAAAGCTGGATATACTCTTGATTGAATACGGGCTCTCGGGTGAGGACATAGTAAGCCAGATACACCGCACCATTTTCGATTTGCCAGTGAAAGACGAGGTAAAAGTGAGATTGATCGATCGACTTGGAGAAGTCGATTTTCGACTCACCGAGGGCGCAAGCGAGCGTATCCAGCTCGAAGCCCTGCTGGCGCACTTCATGCTTGAGGGCAGTAAAAGCAAAAGTGCCTAGCAGATACAGATCTGGGTATAACTCTGGCTAAATTCTGGAAAAGCCCTATTTATTAGCGAAGCAAAATTAGTTTTGTGTAATATTGTCAAAACCAAGGAGGTAGAATTATGGAAAAAATATTGAAGTACACGATATTCGCGATCACAGGTTTATTTGCAGTCGCATTAATAGCTCAGCTCTTGACCAGTTTCTTATACCCGCGTTACTACGGCTACGGTGGAATGATGGGAAGCTACGGC
>CAZVYP010000066.1:0-6142 GCA_964631075.1 uncultured Methanocellales archaeon | reverse complement strand
GGCATGGGCTTTGGAATGCTCGGCGGAACGCTTTTCCTGATAATATTCATTGTAATAATTGTAGCCCTGCTTGAGCAGAGCGGTACCAGGACTCGAACCGATGCCCTTGAGCTGTTAAACAGGCGGTATGCAGGCGGAGAAATCGCAAGAGAAGAGTATCTAGAGAGAAAAAAAGATCTGGAGACAGGATAGAGGTGAGAGTATGAAAATAAAGTACGAAGAAGAGCTCAACCTCTATCTCAGAAATCTGTTCTTCAGCGAGCAGCAGAAGGACGACACAGAGGGTACCTGGAGCGTCTTCCATCCGGAGCGCATAAAAGGCTACTGCTCGTAGCTATTGTCAATTAATTTCCCATTTTTTCATCTGAAGTTATATATACGATGCTCTACTTTTTTATTTGATATAATGTCCGAGGAATCGCAGAAGAAGTATGAGTTCAAGCTGCAGCTTGAAGACCTTAAAGCAAAAGTGGGCAAGGGCACCGAGCTTATCTCGCTTTACATCCCGCCTGACAAGCAGATATCTGATGTAGTAGCGCAGCTGAGGGATGAGCACGGTCAGGCTTCGAATATCAAGTCGAAGGGAACGCGTGTTAACGTGCAGAGTGCCCTGGATTCGATCATTTCAAGGCTGAAATATTTCAAGCAGGCTCCTGAGAATGGTATGGTTATTTTCACCGGTGCTATTTCCATAGGCGGTGATCGCACTTCTATGGAAACTTTCATCATCGAGCCGCCTCAGCCCATCAAGACATATATGTACCGCTGTGGCTCGGAGTTTGTTTTAGAGCTGCTTGAGGATATGCTCAGGGAGAAGAAAACCTTTGGACTCATCGCGCTTGACAGGAGAGAGGCAACAATCGGCACGCTGAAGGGCAAGCATATCGACGTACATAAGTATCTCACCTCAAATGTGCCGGGTAAGCAGCGAAAAGGCGGGCAGAGCTCGCATCGATTCCAGCAGCTACGGCTCATCGCTATCAACGAGTTCTACAAGAGGATCGGGGATCACGCGAGCAATGTATTTTTAAATATACCCCGTGAGGAGCTTAAAGGGATCTTAATCGGTGGTCCCTCTCCGACGAAGGAGGAGTTTATTAAAGGAGAGTTCCTGCATCACGAGCTGCAGAAAAAAATCCTAGGTGCTTTTGACATTTCATATACAGATGAATCCGGACTCTATGAGCTGGTGGATTCGTCAAAGGATGCGCTTGAGGGCCTTGATCTGATCAGAGAGAAAAGAGTTATGGAGCGCTTTATGAAAGAGCTTGTGAGCGATCAGGGATTGGCTTCATACGGCGAGGAAGAAGTCCGGAGAAACCTGGAGAGAGGAGCGGTGGAGGTTTTACTGCTATCCGAAGACATGAGGAAGACCAGACTGACACTTCGCTGTCAGAACTGCGGCTACGAAAAACAACTCACGGTTGTCAGAAAGCATGGTGTGGATGAAACCGCTGTAAGCGAGAGCTGTGCAAAATGCTCCTCACCGCTCGTTGTGGCGCAGAGCGACGACATAGTGCTGGAGCTTTCAAAAACAGCGGAAAAAATGGGCACAGAGGTAGAGTTCATCTCGACAGATTTTGAAGAAGGCGAGCAGCTTATGAATGCCTTCGGTGGCATAGCCGCGATTTTAAGATACAGAACCAGTTAGACGCCGCATAACAACCATTTTTGAGTATTGAGCAGGCAACTTCCAGCTATAAAATTGTTTGATAAGCAGACCTTGTCTTCGAATATATCTCAAAGAGTTAAAAAATAAAATATCTCTGTGGAAAAGCACTTCTACAAAGCCTAAAGCTTTATATTTAAACTTAAAATAGAATTTGGTATGCCTAGAAAAAAAACTACAAAAGATCTAAAGAAAGAATTAATTGAATTAATTAAATCAGAAAAAATAAAAGTAAATGAAAAAGGGATAGCAGAACTTTTTGAGTACTGGATTATAGCAGAAATAAAAGCAACAGACACATTCAAATTATTATGGATGTCAGATTTAACGCTTTTTTGTGCACTGGAAGCGGAATATCACATACCTTTTAAAAAGTTATTGGCTGCACGGAAAGTTTCAGGAAAATATTTGAGGGAAAAATATAATGAAGGAGTTTTGAGTGAAAACGTGCCTGAAAAAGTGATCCGAACAATATTTTTAGAAAATATGAACAGAGTAATTAAAGTTCTCAAAGATTAATAAAAAACTAAAAACGAGTTTCGGAACATAACTATTTTCAACTTTTATGGTAATGGTACTATGCAGATGTCCACTATCACTTCTAATCTATCTGAAACCAGTCGTGGTACTTACAAAATTATCGATCAAAATCATATTTCAATAACAACCGAAAGGCGAACTCCAAGTGCAATTATCGAGCAAACTTAAGTTCAATGTCAAGATTGAAGAAAATCATCTATACAGTGTTGATAAGCGAGCAAGGGCAAGTTTTTGATCTAACCCGGGCAATAAAGTGGGATAGTTTAATTTGCTATTTCTACCATTCAAGACTATTAATGGTAAAAAGACTAAAATACAGGAAAATATATCTGGCTTGTGAAAGCAGTTAATTAGCTAGTTTAAAGAGTGCAAAAATGTGTGGCGATTGATGTTTTCAGATACAAAACTGGAGCTTAGAAAATGTTCCTGGCATTTAAGAGAGAGGTTGAGGGAATTTTAAGAAACCCAATGAAAAAAGCAGGCTACGAAAGCGAGGATTTAAGCATCGAAGAGCCAGGGGAAATCGCGGATCTTGCATCTTCTATTGCTTTCAAACTTGCGCCTAAGTATAAGAAGGCTCCAAAAATTATTGCTGCTGATATCAAAAATCAAATAGACAAAGAGTTTCTACCTAGTAGAATAAAAAATGAGTACTCCCTTATTGACCGAGTCGAGCTCGCAGGTCCCTACATCAACTTCCACGTGAGCAGGCATTTTCTGGATACAACACTTAGAGAAGTGGAGAAAACGCAGGAGGCATACGGCTCACTGACTGCAAAGAAGGAGAAGATAATACTCGAGCACACCTCTGCTAATCCAACAGGGCCTCTTCACGTTGGAAGGGGGAGAAATCCGATAATCGGCGATACACTGGCGAGATTGCTCCGCGCAGCAGGTTACGATCTTGAAGTGCAGTACTACATCAACGACATGGGCCGGCAGATCGCCACAATCGCGTGGGGATACGACAACGTTGATGCGAGTTCGCTGGAATCAGTGGAATACGAGAAGCCAGACTACGATGGAGTGCGATACTATCGCAAAGCAGCCTCCCTTATAGAGCAAAATCTTGAGATCGAAAAAGAAGTGGGGGAGCTGCTGACTCTGTACGAAAAAGGCGATGCCGAGGTAAGCCAGAAGTTCAAAAAAGTTGTGGAGAAATGCCTCAACGGACAGATGCAAACCCTTCACAGGATCAACGTTGCCTATGACAGAATAATCTGGGAGTCACAGTTTGTCTTCAACAGCGATGTCGATAAAGTGGTAAAGCAGCTCAAAAAATCAAAATCAGCTATGATCAAAAACGGCGCTTTAGTTTTAAATTTAGCAGAGTATGGACTGGAGAAGGAGTTCGTATTAACAAGAGCAGATGGCACCACGCTCTACACCACGCGGGATGTAGCATATCACCTCTGGAAGTTCTCGCAGGCAGATAGAGCGATAAATGTGCTCGGCGAAGATCAGAAGCTCGCAATGGAGCAGCTCAGCGCAGCGCTGAAGATCTTAAGCGTAGAAAAAAGCCCTGAGATTGTTTACTACTCATTCGTCTCGCTGCCGGAAGGCAGAATGTCAACAAGAAAAGGGGTGGTCGTGAACTTCGACGACCTCATAGAGGAGGCAATTGCAAGGGCTTACATAGAGGTGGATAAACGAAGAAAAGAGCTGCCGGAAAATAAAAAGCGAGAGATCGCTGAGATCGTGGGCATAGGAGCAGTGCGCTTCGACATCATCAGAGTGGCAGCCGAAAAGGGAATAACCTTCAGCTGGGATCAGGCACTGGATTTCGAAAAGCAGGGCGCACCGTTTATACAGTACGCCCACGCCAGAGCATGCAGCATATTCGAAAAAGCAAGAGAAGCAGGGATCGAGTTCGAGAGAAGCTTCGATCCCTCAATGCTCATCGAGAAAGAAGAAATAGCGCTGATCAAAAAGATCTCAAAGCTCTCCAGCATTGTGGAAACCGCCACGAGAGATCTCAAGCCCCATATCCTCGCGACGTATGCGCGTGAGCTGGCAGAGAGCTTCAATCAATTCTACAGATACGTGCCGGTTTTAAGCGCAGAAACAGAGGAAATCAGAAATGCGAGGCTCGGATTAGTCGATTGCTCCAGAATCACGCTCAGAAACACACTTGAGCTGCTCGGTATTGCTGCGCCGCAGTCGATGTAGAAGTGAGATTTCTGTGTCTCCGGAATCGATGTGATGTTTACGATGATTCGATAGGTTTTGATAATAATTATGAAATCAGACTCATTACTTTATGGCTGAATCTTTTATCGTATTTTCTTAGAAAGCGCTGCATTTTTTCTTTCTCGATCTTGTTCTTGAAGGATCTTATCATGTCTCTGGTTATCTCATTGAAGTAGACCATGTCTATGAAGGTCTTCTCGATGTCACTTACCGGTAGAAAGAAGTCGTTGTATTTGTAATATTCGTATCCGAAAAAATATCTTGAAGAGATTCTTCTTATCAGCACATTGCTGCCAAAAACTGTTCTTGTGCCGCTTCTGACTTTTCTTGCTGTAACGATTACTGGATTTGTCTCCTGCTCCCACAGGTTGTGGAGGCTCATTGCATCCTGCAGGCCAAGATAAGCCGGTTTCAGGCAGTAAACGAGGAGAGAGGGGTCTTCATGAACCGTGTAACAGCCTTTTGTCACCCTTTTTATCTCACCCCTCTTCAGCAGATGGTTAAGCAGCACGTGGGTGTAACCAGTGTCTCCGATGAGTCTTGAAATAGATCTCGTGTCAAAGACAGGCGTGCGCTTTGAGTATTCTCTGACTTTTTCAATGTGTTTCACCAAGCCACCTCTTAATGTAATCCAGCATCTCCTCGCTTTTAGGGGTTACTCCGAAGAGTATCAAAGCCTTGAGTCCTTTCTCATCCACTGGCTCCCTGAAATCCCGCGTGAGTGCTTTCAGCGCAGGCTTGATTTTCTGCACATCTTTAACGTATCTCAGCAGGAAAAAAATGTCATACAGATCTCTGATTTTTCTTCTTTTACAGTATGCACTGGTCTTTTCGAGAACTAGGTCCTCCGGAAGCAGGGTGTAGATGTTAATTAAAATTCCTTCATATGTTTCATACTCTTTAACTACGCCTTTGATTCTCCTGAACAGTGCTTCGAATCTGATCTCAACATCGCTGAGCACCAGCCTGGAATAAAGGGAGTTGTCTTTTACCCTTTTTTTTGTCACTGCGAATCCCGCTGCCTCAAATTCGTCGAAGAGCTCGTCGATCTTCTCAACATTTTTCTCAAAATAGACATCCACATCTTCCGAGAACCTGCTCCCGGAGTAGCACCTCCAGATCGCAGTTCCGCCGTGGAGAACGCTCTCGGGAAATACTCTGTACAATGTTTCCACCGCTATGTCCTGAAGTCGGGCGATTTCGATGTGCTGCCTTCTTTTCAATCGCCGGTTCAGAGGGATCCTGTTTAACATATACAATTAACTAAACTTATAAATATTTATAATTTTGGTTAATCCTATAAAAGCAGCCTGATGAAAAACGATTTATCCTTACTGCTCCACTTATAGAGTTGATTGATATGTCCACTGCTGTTCTCGTTATAGACATGATAAATGACTTCGTGACCGGCAAGTTCGGCAGCCCTGAAGCGCAGCGCATAGTGCCGGTGGTTAAAAAATTGCTTGTAAGAGCGAGGAAGCGGATGTTGCCGATAATATATCTTAAGGACACTCACGAGAAAGCTGATGAGGAACTCAAAATCTGGGGTGAGCATGCGATGAAAGGTACTCAAGGCAGCGAGATCGTGGCTGAGTTGAAGCCGGAGAAGGGCGATGTTGTGGTGGAGAAGAGATTTTACAGCGGCTTCGCGGGTACTGATCTTGATGAGATCTTGAAAAAAATTAATGTGAATGAGCTGATAATGGTTGGCGTGAGCACCGATATCTGCCTGCAGAACAACGC
>CAZVYP010000065.1:0-9877 GCA_964631075.1 uncultured Methanocellales archaeon | reverse complement strand
GCGCATAGCATAGCTCACCGTTACGATCAGATTTGCTTCCTGAGCAGCGAGATGCTCAAGCTCTTTAATCGTAGGTGAGCCATTCCAGGTTCTGCCTTGCTCGGTAGAGTGGAAGTGAAACACAAAAGGCAGCTTCAGAGCCTTCTTTGCAATAATCCCCGCTATTGATGAAAGCCAGTCGTTGGCTACGATTATGTCGTAGCTCCGCTTTTCTTTTTTAACAAGCTCGTTTATCAGCTTGGTTGAGGAGAGAAAGTTGTACAGCAGCGTATCGCCAAAAAGCTCTTTAGCATTCTGCTGCCACTTTTTAACGTCTTCAGGTATCATTATCGGCAGTACATCCGTCATATCAATGAGCAACGGGCGATGAATTTCCAATCCCTCCTTTCGCACCATTGTAGGGTCATCGCCAGTATTTCTGGAAAATAAAGTTAATTTATGGCCCATTTTTACGTACTTCTTCGTGATCTCCATAGCATAAGTTCCCAGTCCTCCCCTGAAGTACGGAGGGAACTCGTCAACGAAGTACAGGATGTCCACCTATCACAACCTCACACTTATATTTTTCCTCTACAAATAAAAAATATTGCTTATCACTCTAACCCAGGTATTCCAATCGAGTCCGCCCTGCACTGCCTGCAGTGTCTGAACTGAGGCAGATACCGCTCGCAAGCGCTTCGCGCGCTTTGAATTTCATCGATCTCTGGCGGGCGAGCGGCTTTGAATCCGGCAAGAGGAATAAGGGGGGTTATGTTCTGGATATGTGCACCTCTAGCTGCAGCCGCCTTAGCAACTTCGATTATATGCCTGTCATTTACACCGGGAATTAAGATGGAGTTGATCTTGACGAGCATTTTCTCCTCAAGTGCTCTTTCGATTCCTTCAAGCTGCTTTGAGACCAGCAGCCTGCTCGCTTCTATGCCCGCCAGCCTCTTTCTCTCATATTTCACGAATGAGTATATCCGCCTAGCTATTTGCTCGTCTACTGCGTTTATGGTTATCGTTATTACCTTCACACCAAGCTTTTTTAATTTCACAGCATAAGCCGGCAAAAGCAGTCCATTTGTGCAGATGCACAGGGTAAAATCTCCGCGTGCTTGATTCAGCAGCTCGAGGGTTTCAAAAGTTTCATTATTGAACAGAGGCTCTCCTGGACCGGAGATCCCGACAACTTTCAGCCATTTTTTATCCATGTGTTTTGAGATACCCTCAAGAGCCTGTTGCGGTGATAAAATTTTACTAGCGAGAGAGGGGCGATAGCTGTGATGATTTATTCCAACCTTTCTATCGCAGTAGTTGCAGCCGATATTGCACTCCGGAGCAACTGGAAGGTGAAGTCTTCCCTCTCTGAAGTGGGCTATGGCAGAGAGACAGGGATGACTATACAACAGGGCGCTGCTCATCTTTCTCCTAATGAGTGTGCTTGAAGTCCTTTTCAATTGCTATTTTATGCTTGTTCTCAAGCTCTTTTACTATCTTCGATATATCCCTGAGCGTGGTCTTCTCGCTCTTTAAAAAAAACATTGAATCCCTGCTGAGTCTGAATTCAACACGATAAGTTCTGGTGCCTATCTGCTTGACCTCTATATGGAAATCCTTTTTACCAAATCGATTGAGCCCTACCTTTATCCTCGATGCCAGCAAGCTGTGAATCAGGCTTTCGATATTATCAGAAATCATGCCTGCGATACCTCAAATTTAATTTGTCTTCCTTCCAGTTATAGGTTGGCACAAGCCTTTTCCTGCCGATCATCCTCTCGCGCAGGGCGTGAGCTGCAATGGGCAGCGCTATAGTGGCGTCAACAAATACCTGCACTTTTCTGGCAGTGGTAGTAATTTTGCCCCAGCTTACTGCTTCCTCAAAAGTAGCGCCCGATAAGCCTCCCCAGTGCGGTGCATCCGTGGTGTATTGAATTGCATATTTATGGCCATTTTCAGAATCAGCATCAATTATGTCCTGAATTACTTCTATTTGCTGAATGAAATTCTTAGGCACGCCTCCTCCCACATAGATTACGCCTGTCTTAGCGCTATGCTCAGCTATCTGAACTATTTCGTCCACGTCTTTCATCTGATCCACATCTATTTTAACACCATTTCTTCTGGCTAGCATCAGTCCAATTCCGATTGAGCTATCGCAAAGTGCTGGAATAAAAACTGGAAAACCCTGCCGGTATGCGCTCACTATTATTGAGTCTTCATCTCCACCCATCCGGGTGATCTCCTCTCCAAGCAGGTGGACGAACTCGCGGGAAGAGTATTTCTTTTTTCGATCAAGCTTTTTAGCAAAATCTCGAATCAAAAAATCAGTATTACGAAACTGGTCTTCAGACGCGAATATATCGTGGATTCTATCCACTCTATGCTTGAATAATTCACAATCATCTACGTGTGAGGAGCCAAGGTAGTGCTTGCCTCCAAGGGCTTCATGGCAGTCGTGGAATATATTTGCCCCTGTGCTCACCAAAACATCGATCAATCGCTTTTGAATAAGAAATGTTATGACCCTGCGCATTCCCGCGGGCACCATTGCGCCTGATAAACCCATGAATACTGTCAGCTTCTTCTCTTTAACCATTTCAACCCAGGTTTCAATCGATTCGGCCATTTTTCTGCCCTGAAAACCGGTCGTTGTCATTGCTTTCAGCAGCTCAGATACCTTTCGATCTTCAACTGTTACCGGAATTGTTGGTGCGTGTAAGTAGCGATTGGTCATCTGATCACCCACTTTTGATACACCATTATAGCATAAAAATGCTATTATAGCATAAAAAAACTTCCCGTACATGTTTTGCTGATTTTGAGTCGTAACTTTTTAATATAAAATTGTTTTAGATTAATAAAGAGCCTCGGAGAAAGAAATTGATGAGCACGATGAAGAAAGATGAAATATTACTTCCCTTTTACACCAAGGAAAGGTGGAACAACTGGATAGAGCAGGCAAAGACAAGCGGCTTCAAACTCGACCAGTCAACGCAGGGTCCTTCGAGAGCGGGTGCTGTATTTGTCAATATGGTTGATGACGTAATACTCGCTTGCCTGAAGGTGATCAATAAATTTGAGAAGAAAACAATCACAGACAAAGAGGCTCTGAAGCAGATCAATGACATAGCACTCATAGTGACAGCAAAAATTCCATCGATCAGCGAAGATATAGATCTTATGCTTGATTCGGTGCAGCACTCCCTGATGAGCGTATTTGCAGCCTGCGAGTTCTATATCAAAGGAGATTACAGCAAGGATGCAAGCATTGAGGAGATTGTCAAGCAGGCGGTTAAAGCGGAGCAGAGCGAGAAGTTCGATGAAGCCCTCGATTTAATGGGCAAAGCAGGGGCGCTGGTTTTAAGCGGAGCTAAAGTTGAGGATAAGCTCTTCGAGGAGATACAGGAGGGCGCTATCGCAGTTGCGGAGTGGCTCGATGGCATTGATTCCATAGCGGCTGCAATGGTGGGCGATACAAGCTGGCGCGAGGATGAAGAGGACGACGAAGAAGGAGAAGAATTATAGATGGAAGTCAAAAATGAAGCTAAGCCTCAGCCAAACTGCAAAATCACCGGCAGAGTGCTCAGTGAAAACGGATCGATGCTTGGAGCGGCGAAGGTGAAGTGCAGCAGCGCCGAGACCATCACTCTTTTCGACGGCACCTATGGCTTCGAAAACCTCTTCCCCGGGAGCCACACTGTTACCGCAAGCCTGAAGGGATTTCAAAGCCAGAGCCAGACCGCGGTTTTGAAGGAAAATGAAACCGCAGTGCTTGACTTTACGCTCCTGAAGGCAGCAGGAAGCTCGAAAATATGCGGCAGGGTGCTCGATGCCGAAACCAGGCTGCCTGTGAGCACTATTGTTACCCTTACGCTGATAATGCCTAGTGCCAATATATATGCGACCACAAATCGAGAGGCATACTATGAATTCGATAAGCTCCCCGGTGACACCTACGAGCTTTTTGCAACTCCTCTCGAAGGATACTGGGAGGAAAAAGCTGTTTTGACTCTTGGGGAGAACGAAACTAAAAAAGTGGATATCTACCTCAGGCCTAAAGTTGTGGTGGAGCCACCCTGGGGCTAGGAGAGCAGTCCCGCTTCCTTTGCCACCCGATCTAAACTTATCGTCAGCACATCCTCCAATCCATTTGGGAAAGGAGTTTTCATCTTATCATCATCGATTACCTTCAAGTAGTGCTTGCATTTCTCGCAGTAATCAATCCTTAACCAAGGTTTGGTCTCGATTTGAAGGAAGGCAAGCGTCTTTGGATCGAGGTTGCCACAGTGCACGCAGAGGAAGAGATCCGCCAAGTACTCCGCGCCGCAGAAGGCGCAGACCAGGTAGCGCTTCCGATTTCTGATTCTCGCCACAACGGGTCTCTTGCCACAAATGGGACACTGTGCCTCCCACCACAGCTCAAGGAACGAGCTGTCCAGCTGCCTCGCGATTTCCTCCAGCAATGGCTGAATGAGGCTATTTGCAATGAATAGCAAAGTCCTTGGGTTGATCTTATGCTCCTTGCTGCGTTTTTCGAAGTACTCTGGATCTTCCTTCAGCGTTGCACCCGCAAGCTCGATCACGCTAGCTCTTCCCGTTTTCGATGCCTCCAAAAAATCTTTCATTTCAGCCTTCACCACATCTGGCAGTTCTTCGATAACCTGCGAAAAAGCGGAAACCAGCAGACCCGGCAGGAAGATCTCTGCATCCAGGAGGCTGGAAATGGGCTTTCTCGATTCTTTTGCCTTCTGCTGAAGCTCCTGGACTGCTTTCCTGTCGCTCAAGTCCAGCTTCGTTCCTCTGCCCGGGTGAGCCTCAATTTCTTTCTGGGCAAGCAGAATTGCCTCATAGAATTCAAGAAGCTTTTCCAGCTCAGGATGTTTTTCTTTTGATTCTTCGATCGCTTTAATTCTTTTCTCTATCGATTGCTTCGCCATTGCCAAATTTGCTCCTTCGCACATTGTTTATACTTTTGCTATATGTTTTTTTCCTTCCATCTTTCATCTGAAGTTTTCGATTTCTCAAGTTCGCAATCGATTTTCTCAAGACCCAAGTGTAGATTAAATAGATGGTTTGTCAGATGTTTAAACAACTTTCGCTGTTTTCGAAAGTCTTATAGTATGGGAAAAGAATGATGAGACATTCAAACGGTTAGGGAAATCAAGAATAAGGAGGTAAAGAATGGAAACTGCGGAAAAAGATAGTGGTTTTCGGTTAACGCGCAGAGACTTCCTCAAGCTAGGCTCAGCAGCTTTTGCCATTGGAGCACTGTCCCAAGCGGGAGCAGCTGAGACAAAGCTTTTTGAGTGGCCGGGAGGAGAGCTCCCCACCAGTGAAAAAATGCTGAAATATAAATCAGGCAAGCAGACTCCTAGCATTTGTGTATACTGCGCAGGCGGATGCGGCCTGCTGGTTACAGCTGTCTCCGGAAAAGTGGTTGAAATCGAAGGCGACCCCTATCATCCGATCAATGAGGGCGCGCTTTGTGCAAAGGCATCCGCGTATATTCAGCTTGTTAACAGTGATCGACGCGTTCGCTATCCAATGAAGAGAACCAATCCAAAGAAAGGCATAAACGAAGACCCGGGCTGGGTTCGCATAACCTGGGATGAAGCCTATCAGACAATATATGCAAAGGTCAAGGAGGCAATGGCAACTGTGAAGTATAAGCAGGGCGAAAGCGCCGCTGGTGCTGGTGAGGATTACTACGCCAAGGGCATAGACTCGCCAGTCGGGTGGTATGGCTCAGCATACTGGAATAACGAGGAGGACTATCTTGCGAAGAAACTTGCTTCAACACTGTTCTACTCAACTAACACCGAGCATCAGGCTAGGAAGTGCCATGCATCAACAGTAGTCGGACTTGTTCCCGCATATGGTTTCGGCTGCATGACAAACCACGTCATCGATGCAAAGAACTCAAAGATATTCCTGATTATGAGCAATCCAGCAGAAAGCCATACCATGGAATTCAAATGGGTCAGAAAAGCAATCGATGAGAATGGAGCTAAGGTAATTGTGCTTGACCCGAGGTACAACAAGACGACCACTCAAGCAGATATCTATGCCAAATACAGATCCGGCTCAGAAGCAGCCTTCTGGCTGGGCATGATAAAGTTCATTATAGATAACAAGCGATTTGACACCAAAATGGTCAATGATAGAAGCAATGCACCCTATGACCTAAATGGAAAAAAAGTGGGAATCGATCATCCTGATTCGATCTTCAACAAGCTCAAGGCATTAGTAAGCAGCTACACTGAAGATGAAGTGGTGAGAATAACCGGAATGCCAAAGGATAAGCTGCTGCAGGTCTACGATGTCTTCACAGACCCCGCGAACAGACCCGGGAATATATACTATGCCATGGGAACAACGCAGCATACCAATGCAGTCCAAGCAATTAGGGCATATTCAATAGTTCAATTGCTCCTTGGAAACGTTGGCGTACCTGGAGGGGGTGTTAACGCATTGAGGGGCATTAGCAATGTGCAGGGATCTACGGATATGAATGTGCTGGCACACGTAATAATGGGCTATCGTTCACCACCTGCAACTGTTGCTGAGATAAGAAGATATCAGAAGTGGAAGAACGGATTAGGACCTGGGACCACCGGCGATAAAGACAAAGATGCTAAGACACGTGGAGGCAACCCTGACCCTGCAAGGGTAACGTATCCATACGAGGTCCCAAAACCAGAAGTTCCATCAGACGGAGCCTACTACGCCAGATATGACGACCGCCACTTCCCGACCTGGAATTCACTGGAATACCACTGGGGGCTATATGTAGGCACCTGGCCTGGCAAAGACCCAGATAACGAGCCAGTGGTCTGCGACCTGCCGGTCGGCGCTGGCAATTACACGGTGCAGTTCTATAGAGCCATTGGCGATGGAAAGATCAAAGTTGCATTCATCGTTGGCGATAACTCAGCAGTATCGGTAAGCGACGCAGATCGAGTGAGAGCATCCCTCTCGAAAGAGGGCTTCTTCCTCGTGGTAAACGAACTCTTCGAAACAGAAACAGCACACTATGCAGATATCCTGCTACCCGGCACAACGCAGTGCGAGAGAGATGGTACCATCTCGAACACAGGCCGCTGGATCCAGTGGAGGTACAAGGGAGCAGATCCACCCGGCGAGTGCAAGCCAGAAATAGAATTCATGACCGAGCTGGGCAAGAACCTGCGAAGGTACGCTGGCTTAAAGACCGTCTCCGAGAGATTTGAGGCCGAGAAAGGCGTGGATGTAAAGAGGCAGATAGGCGGGGTGGATGTTCAGAATGACTGGGACGCACACTGGCCCTCGACCTTTGGCACAGGACCGGAGAATGTCTTCAAGGAAATCTCGGCGAAGAGCACTGGCCTGGGTGCAACTGAGTTCATCATACCCGGCTTACCCACAAATCTGCCGCAAAATGCTGCGGAAGTACTCTATCGAGGCGCCTATAACCCAACCGCGAGACCGGAACTCGACGGAATCATGTCCAAGAGACGTGACAGAAGACCGGTCGATGAGAAAGATGCAAAGTACGGGCACTTCAAAAACTGGGCATGGTCTTGGTTTGACAATCAAAGAGTGATGTATGATCTGAATGAAACCCAACCAGGATTTAAAACATTCCTGTCATATTGGACAATTACCTGGAACCCTGCAGATAAAATATGGCTGGGATTGGACAAGGCAGGGATTTTCGGTCCACTAGTATACAGCCCATCTAGCGCAAAAGCGTGGGCAGCAAAGTGGGAGGGAGTGGATGAAAAGAAGAGCCCATTCTATCATGGTATGCCCCTGCACAACGAGCCTTTAGAGGCACCTGATAAAGATCTGGCAGCGCAGTATCCAACTATGTGGGACAAGAGATTTGAAGTGAAAACAGGTGCTGTGGATGATTATCCCTATATACTCACAACCTTCAGACTGGCGGAGCACCAGCAAGCAGGTGCAATGACAAGAAACCTGCCATTCCTCGTGGAGCTGCATCCTGAGATGTTCGTTGAGATCAGCACCGCACTCGCCAGAGAGCTGGGCATTAAAGGCGGCAATAAAGTGCGAGTCAAGTCTGCGAGAAAGCCAGAGGGCATCGTTGTAAAGGCCATTGTTACAGAGAGACTAGCACCGATCACGGTAAACGGCAAGACCATGCACATGGTGGGAATGCCATGGCACTGGGGCTTCAAAGGACTGAGCACCGGTCCGAGTGCTAACGAGATATGTATCGATGCAACGGATGTTTCAGCACACATCCCAGAGTATAAGACCTGCCTCTGCAAGGTGGAGAAAGCCTAGGAGGAATAAGAAATGAGCGAAATAAAAGCAATGATATACGACTCAACAAAGTGCATAGCGTGCCGAGCATGCCAGGTGGCATGCAAGCGCTGGAATGACCTCAAGCCACTTAAAACCGAGCTCAGCCAGACCTGGACAAATCCACCAAACTTGAGCCCGCATACCTATAACTTCATCAGATTCAACGAAAAGGGCGATGCTGCGAACTTCAAATGGACCTTCATGACCAATCGCTGCATGCACTGCCTCCAGCCGTCGTGTGCAGCAGTCTGTCCCGTACACGCGATCACTAAGTACGAAGAAGGCCCGGTTGTCATAGATCAGGAGAAATGCATAGGCTGTCAGTACTGCACCTTCGAGTGTCCCTTTGGCATACCCAAGTTCGACAAAGAGCGGACCAAGACTTTTAAATGCTGGTTCTGCGCGGATCGCGTTCGAGAGGGAATGGAGCCAGCGTGTGTGTCAACCTGCCCGACGAGAGCTCTGGACTGGGGCGAGCGCGAAGCATTGCTCGCAAAAGCAAAGGCAAAGGCAAAAGCGATAAACGGCTATATATACGGCGAGGTCGAGAACGGCGGTACCAATGTGTTCATCGTATCACCCATACCCCCGGTGGAAGCAGGACTCCTGGCAGTCGGCTCATCACCAGTTCAGGGCACCAGAGACGCTATAAAAGGCTTCTCACTCGGAATACTCGGACTAACAGTAGTTGCAGGAGTGGTGGTTTTCCTGATGCAGTGGCTTAAAGGCAACAAAGGCGAGGGGGTGTGAGCAATGGTCGACGTATATGCGGAGCGCTCAAAAGTAATGAAAGGCACGATGAGAAACGCAGTCGTAGGCGAACAGATAATAAGATGGGACGCACTGGTCAGAGTTGAATTCCTGATCTTCCTGGTCGGATTTGCACTGCTCGCGGTAGTCGAGCTTGCATTCCTCTTCAGAGACCCGCTAATCCCAGGGTTAGTCGGGGGAATACTGCTCACAGAAATCCTTGGTCAAAGACTCGTCGAAGTGCTGCATATCGCTGGCATAGCCCTGCTCGGTGGTATTTTTGCATTCCACATTATCTACCACACCCTGTTCCTCAGAAGAACAAAATTTGAAGAGATGATCCCTACAGGCAAGGACATAAGCGATGCAAAAGCGCTTATCAGATACTACTTCGGCGGAGGCGGAGAGTGGCCAAAACTTGGATTCCATGGACCTCTGATGAAAATCGCATACTGGATAGGTGCGATCGGCATTGTGCTCTATCTCTATGGCGCAGTGTTTCTATGGCTGCCAACGGTGTTCCCGAGTGTGGAAATAGCGCAGGGCACGAAGCTATTCTCAGCGCATCTGACCAGCTTCGGCTTTACTCTGATTGCAATGGTAACAGTGCTCTTCCTGCTGTATCTCTTCCTGATCGCGCCAGTTATGCGAGAGGCGCACCCCGAGTTTAACGCGCTCTTCTTCGACGGAAAAGTGCCTGTTGAATGGGTCAAAAAATATCACCCGCTCTGGTACGAGGAGTTTACAAAATAAATTAAAATTGACATCTTTTAATCAGTGAATCAGAAAAAACAGTAGAGATTGATGGAAAATGAAAAAACAGTAGAGAATGATG